>NZ_JBFAVC010000004.1:0-394097 GCF_040679595.1 Agromyces sp. NPDC052230
CCGGGTCGTCGAGGCACGGGCGTTCCCGGTCGCGGTGCGGCGGTCGTCCATGCCGCCGCACCGCGTCCGGTCATCATGGGATCCGCACCACGGGAATGGGAGGATGACGGATGTCCCGTGCACGACCCGTGAGAGAACGCATGAGTGGCCCAGCATTTCGCGCGCCCGCCGCGGGCGGCGCCGCGGGCGGCGCTCCCGATTCCACCGAACCCGGTGACGCGGCCGAGCGACGCAACTGGGCCGGGAACCTCGCATATCGTGCCGCGCGCGTGGTGCACCCCGAGACGGTCGACGAGGTGCGGCGCATCTTCGCGGAAGGCGGGCCGGTCCGATTCCTCGGTACGCGGCACTCCTTCAACGACCTCGCCGACACCGAGGGCACGCTCATCGCGACCGACCGGATGCCGACGCACCTCGACTCGGGCAGCGCGCGGGGTGTGGTGCGGCTGACCGGCGGCCTCCGCTACGGCGACCTCGCGCCGTGGCTGCACGAACGCGGGCTCGCCCTCGCGAACCTCGCGTCGCTGCCGCACATCTCCGTGGCGGGTGCGATCGCGACCGGAACGCACGGCTCGGGCGACGGCATCGGCTCCCTCGCGACCGCCGTGCGCGCGATCGGATTCATGACCCCCGACGGCGAGCACCGCCTCCTGCGGCGCGGCGACGCCGACTTCGCGGGCGCCGTCGTGCATCTCGGAGCGCTCGGGCTCGTCACCGCCCTCGAGCTCGACGTCGAGCCGACGTACGACGTCGCGCAGATCGTGTTCGAGGGGCCCGCGTGGGACGCCATCCTCGACGATCTCGACGCGGTCACCACGCTCGGCACAAGCGTCAGCATCTTCACGACCTGGGCACGCACCGACGTCGCCGACCAGCTCTGGGTCAAGCAGCGCCTTCCGATCGACGCGGATGCCGCGGCGCAGCGTGACGCGGTCGTCGCGCGCCTCGGCGCCCGCGCGGCGACGGTGCCGAGACATCCGATCATCGGCATTCCCGCCGACGCCTGCACGCCGCAACTCGGTGCAGCGGGGCCATGGCACGAGCGCCTGCCGCACTTCCGGCTCGAGTTCACGCCGTCGGCGGGGGAGGAGTTGCAGTCGGAGTACCTCGTGCCGCGTACCGATGCGGTCGCGGCGATCGAGGCGGTGCGTTCCCTCGCCGACCGCATCGCGCCGCTGCTGCAGGTGTGCGAGGTGCGCACGGTGCGCGCCGACGACCTCTGGCTGAGTCCCGCCTGCGGCACCGACGTGGTTGCGGTGCACTTCACGTGGAAGCCCGACCAGCTCGCCGTCAGCGCCCTGCTGCCCGAGCTCGAGGCCGCGTTGCCGGCGACGGCGCGTCCGCACTGGGGAAAGCTCTTCACGCTGCCCGGTGAGGAGCTGCGCCGCCGCTTCCCGCGCTTCGACGACTTCACGTCGTTACGGGCGCGGTTCGACCCCGAGGGCCGGCTGCGGAACGCGTTCCTGGAGCGCATCGGGCTCTGAGCTCCCCACCTCGGCGTCGCCGTGAGGGGAGGTCAGCGCATCAGGCCCAGGCCGCCGACGTGCGCACGTCGATCGTGTACGAGCACCTCCGCAGCACCGTGGTCCTGCCCGCGCACGCTGACGAGCGCTGACGAGCGCTGACCCCGACGTCATCCGGCGGGGAGCTTCGCGGCCGTCTCCTCCACGAGCTGCAGCACGCGGGCGGCCACGCTCACGGCGATCGCGGCCGGGTCCTTCGAGCGGATGCCGGCGATGCCGATGGGTGTTGTCACGCGCGCGAGCGCCGCCTCGTCGTGTCCGGCTTCGCCGAGCTGCTGCCGGAATCGCGCCCACTTCGAGCGCGAGCCGATGAGTCCGATCGACGCGAGTCCGTCGGTGCGCAGCGCGGTGTCGCAGATCGCGAGGTCCTCGACGTGGTCGTGGGTCATGATGAGCACGTGCGCGCCCGGCGGCAGGTCGGCGAGCGCCGACTCCGGCACGGGAAGGTGATGCACGTGCACGTCGGCGACCGCGTCGGCGAGGATGCCGCGCCCGCCGGGCACCCCGAGACGTCCGGGGCCGACCATCTCCGACCGAGAGTCGACGAGGTCGAGTCGCATCGGCTGCCGGGCGAGGATCCGCGTGAGCTCAAGCCCGACGTGGCCGAGCCCGAAGATCGCGACCGTCGGCACGACGCGCACCGGTTCCAGCAGCATGGTGACCTCTCCTCCGCAGCACTGCACGCCGTATTCGGTCGTGGTCTTGTCGCTCAGGGTCAGCGTCAGCAGTTCGGGTTCGGATGCCCCGTCGGCGAGCAGCTCGCGGGCGCGAGCGATCGCCGTGGCTTCGAGGTTGCCGCCGCCGACGGTGCCGAACAGCTCGTCGGCAGCCACCACCATCTTGGCGCCGCCGTTGCGCGGTGCGTGCCCGCGCACCATGGCGAGGGTGACGAGCACCGACGGCGTGCGCTGCGCCCGGAGGCGCTGCACGGCATCCACCCAGTCCACGTGGCCTCCCGGTCAGCGGTCGAAGGGTACGAGCGGGCGTTCGGCGTCGGCCGCAGTCCCGCGCCCCGAGGCATCCGCTCGCTCACCGCCATGAGCGCCGTCTCCGGCTGCGCCGTCTCCCGCGCTCTCGGACGGACGACCGGCACGCCGCGCCGCCTCGATCGCCCAGAACACCGCCTCGGGGGTGGCTGGCGACGCGAGATCGACGCTGTATCCGGGTCGCGCGAACGCGGCGACCGCCTGCCGCAACGCCTCGCGCACGCTGAACGCGAGCATGAGCGGCGGCTCGCCCACGGCCTTCGAGCCGTAGACCACGCCGTCTTCCGTGGCCCGCTCGAAGAAGTGCACATTGAGCACCTCGGGCATCTCCGAGAAGCTCGGCAGCTTGTAGGTGCTCGCCGACTGCGTGAGCAGGCGCCCGCGGCCGGGGCCGTCGGTCTCGTCCCAACGGAGATCCTCGAGGGTGAGCCAGCCGGCACCCTGCACGAAACCGCCCTCGACCTGGCCGAGGTCGACGATCGGCGAGAGGGAGTCGCCCACGTCGTGCACGATGTCCACGCGACGGAGACGGTACTCGCCCGTGAACCCATCGACCTCGACCTCGCTCGCGGCGGCGCCGTAGGCGAAGTACTTGAACGGCGACCCCTGCATCGCCTCGGTGTCCCAGTGCAGCCCCTCGGTGCGGAAATACCCGGCGGCGAACAGCTGCACGCGCTGATCGTAGGCGGCCCCGACCACCTCGGCGAACGTCACCGACGGGCCCGTGGTGCCGAGGCCCGAGACCCGGCCACGCGAGAACCGCACGTCGCGCGCGTCGACGCCGAGCATCCGCCCGGCGACGGCGGCGAGCCGCGCCCGGATCTGCTCGCAGGCATCCTTGATCGCGCCGCCGTTGAGGTCGGCGCCAGACGAGGCCGCCGTCGCCGACGTGTTCGGCACCTTGTCGGTGCGGGTGGGTGCCAGGCGTACCGTCTCCGCGGGCACGCCGAGGGCCGTGGCGGCGACCTGCAGCATCTTCGTGTGCAGGCCCTGTCCCATCTCGGTGCCGCCGTGGTTGATGAGGACCGAGCCGTCGGTGTAGACGTGCACGAGGGCGCCCGCCTGGTTGTAGGACGTCAGCGTGAACGAGATGCCGAACTTCACGGGCGTGATGGCGAGGGCGCGCTTGGAGTCGGCGTGCTCGGCGTTGAACGCGGCGACCTGCCCGCGGCGTTCGTCGAACGCGCTCTCGCGGAGCAGCCGGGTCCACACCTCGTGCAGCCGCTCGGCGTGGCGAACGGGTTGTCCGTACGGCGTGGTCTGACCGGAGACGTAGAAGTTCCGCTCCCGGAGCGCGGGCGCGTCGATGCGGAGGAGGGGCGCCACCCGGCCGAGGATGTCCTCGATCACGAACATGCCCTGCGGGCCGCCGAAGCCGCGGAACGCCGTCTGCGAGGTCTTGTGCGTCTTCGCGATGCGGCCCTGGATGACCACGTTCGGGATCCAGTACGCGTTGTCGACGTGCATGAGGGCGCGGGCCGTCACGGGCTCCGAGAGATCGAGGCACCAGCCGCCGTCGGAGGTCAGTGTCGTCGCGAGGGCGATGAGGTGCCCCTCGTCGTCGAATCCGGCCTTCCATTCGATAAGGAACGGATGCCGCTTGCCGGTCATCGTGAGGTCCTGCGTGCGAGTCAGCCGCACGCGCACCGGACGCCCCGTGAGGACGGCGCCGAGGGCGGCGACGGCGGCGAACCCGTGCGGCTGCACCTCCTTGCCCCCGAACCCGCCACCCATGCGGAGGGACTGCACGGTGACCCGGTTGTTCGGAACGCCGAGCACGTGCGCGATGACGTGCTGCGCCTCTGTGGGGTTCTGCGTGCCGCACTCGACGAACACCTGTCCCTCGGAGTCGACGTGCGCGAGCGAGGCGTGCGTCTCGAGGTAGAAATGCTCCTGGCCGCCGATGAGCGTCGTGCCTTCGAACTCATGTGGCGCGTCACCGAGGGCGCGCTCGGGGTCGCCGCGCCGGATCGTGCGGGGGATGCCCTGGAACGAGCCGGCCTCGATCGCCTCCGCCACGGTGATGATCGACGGGAGGGTCTCGTACGTCACGCGCACGGCGGCCGCGCCCAGGCGTGCGGCCTCGGGCGTCTCGCCCAGCACCCACGCCAGCGCGTGCCCGTGGAACATCGCCTCGTCGGGGAACAGCGGCTCGTCGCCGGCGCTCCCGGCGTCGTTGACGCCCGGCACGTCGGCGGACGTGAGTACTCGCACGACGCCCGGCACGGTGAGCGCCTCGGTCACGTCGAGCGTCACACGCGCATGGGGGTGCTCGGATTGCACGGGCCAGGCCGTGAGCACGTCGCTCCGGCGTGCGGCGAGGTCGTCGGTGTACACGGCCGCGCCGGTGGTGTGCAGCACGGCACTCTCGTGCGGCACGGGCTGGCCGACCGCGGGGTGCGCGGGGCGTGCGGCGAGTTCGCTCATGCGGGCACCTCCGCGGCGGTCATCGGCCGCGTGCGGTAGAGCCGCTCGAGGGCCGTGCCGAGCATGCGCGACCGGTACTCCGCGCTCGCTCGGTGATCCGACATGGGGCTGCCCTCCGCGGCCAGCACGGATGCCGCGTCCCGCACCGTCTCGAGGTCCCACGGGCGTCCGGCCAGCAGCGCCTCCGTCGCCCGGGCGCGCAGCGGCGTCGCGGCCACTCCGCCGAGCCCGATGCGTGCCGATGCCACGACGTCGCCGTCGAGGTCGAGGGCGAAGCCCACGGCGACGCTCGAGATGTCGTCGAAGCGTCGCTTCGCGATCTTGTGGAACGCGGTGAACCGCGCGATTGGCAGCGGGATGCGCACCGAGTGGATGAGCTCGTCGGGGCGCCGCAGCGTCTCCCGGTACCCGGTGAAGTACTCCGCGAGGTCGACCTCCCGCTCGCCGTCGCCCGACACGAGCACGACCCGTGCCTCCAGCGCGAGGAGCGCGGGCGCCGTGTCGCCGATCGGGGAGGCGGTGCCGAGGTTGCCGCCGATCGTGGCCCGGTTGCGGATGAGCGGCGACGCGAACTGCGGGAAGAGTTCGCCGAGCAGCGGCACCCGGCCGTCGAGCCGGCGCTCGACGTCGGTGAGCGGCAGGGCCGCGCCGATCTCGACCGAGGCGTCGCCGAACGTGACGGCGCGGAGTTCGGGGAGGTGGTCGATCGCGATCGTGAGCGTCGCTCGTCGACCTCGGAGATTGACGTCGACGCCCCAGTCGGTCGAACCCGCGACGACCACGGCGGCGGGCTCCTCGGCGAGCACCCGAAGCGCCTCCTCGAGGGTGGAGGGCCGGATGAAGCGCTCGCCGCCGGCCTCGAGCAGGGTCGCCCGGGGTTCCGGCGCGGGCCGGCTGCGCCGCTCGGCGAGCGGGTCGTCGGCGCCGGGATCGCCGAGGGCGTAGGCGGCGTCGCGGATGGGTCGATAGCCGGTGCACCGGCAGAGGTTGCCACTGAGGGCGTGCAGGTCGAAGCCGTTCGGTCCGTGCGTCGCGTCGGCTGCGACTTCCGGTCGGTCTGCGGCATCCGCTCGGCTCGGGGCATCCGCGTGCTCTGCCGGCACCCGATCGGCGCGGTAGAACTCGGCCGCCATGCTGCACGCGAAGCCAGGGGTGCAGTAGCCGCACTGCGACCCGCCGGCCTCGGCGAGTCCGGCCTGCACGGGGTGGAGCTGCTCGGGGGTGCCGAGGCCCTCGGCCGTGACGACCTCCTGACCGTCGAGGGCGGCTGCCGGCACGAGGCACGAGTTGACCGCCGTCCACCGCGTGCCGCCCTGGTCGTCGGATGTCGCGACGAGCATCGCGCACGCACCGCACTCGCCCTCGGCGCAGCCCTCCTTCGACCCGGTGAGTCCGTTCGCGCGCAGCCAGTCGAGGGCCGTCGTGTGCGCGGAGATGCCCCGCAACGGGCGTTGCCGCCCGTTGACCGTCACCGCGATGTGATCCATGGTCGAGCTCCTTGTCTCGCGAGTCTACGCCGGGGCGCACCGCGGGTTCCGGTTACGCCACGTGCGCATCTGCGCGAAGATGAGGCATGCGCCCCGCGCTCACCGCTCGCGACCTCGCCGCCGTCGATGCCCGGCTGGCCGAGACCGACGAGCTGCTCGCCCACGCGTATCCGGGCGATGACGGTTCGCGGCAGCCGGTGCACACCGTGTACGTGCCCGCCGACCGGTATGCGCCCGAACTCCCCGCCGTGTGGGGGCGGGCGGCGCTCGCCGCCGTGGCCGACGCCGGGGGCGTCGAGGCCGTCGCCGCCATCGCCGGGATCGACGATGGACTCGCGGCCGCGGTCGCGCCGAACGTGCAGGCGAAGCTCGAACGCGAACCGATCGAGGACCTGCGCATCGACTTCGAAGACGGCTACGGCGACCGCGGCGATACCGTCGAGGACGCCGATGCCGTGCGCGCCGCCAAGCGCGTCGTCGCCGCCGAGGGCGCGGGGTTCGCGCCGCCGTTCATCGGCATCCGGTTCAAGTCGTTCGAGGCCGCGACGCGGGCACGAGGCATCCGCACCCTCGACCTGTTCGTGACCGCCCTCGTGGAGCACGGCGGGCTGCCCGACGGCCTCGTGCTGACCCTCCCGAAGGTGTCGACCGTCGCGCAGGTCGAGGCGATGGCCGAGGTCGTCGCGGCGCTCGAGCGTGCGCACGGCCTGCCCGACGGGAGACTGCGCTTCGAGGTGCAGGTCGAGACGCCCCAGCTCGTGCTCGGCGCCGACGGGACCTCGCCGGTCGCGCGGTTGCCGCACGCCGCGCCCCGACGGATCAGCGGGCTGCACTACGGCACGTACGACTACAGCGCGTCGCTGCAGATCCCCGGTCCGTACCAGTCGATGGCGCATCCCTCCGCCGACCTCGCCAAGGGCATCATGCAACTCGCCGTGGCAGGCACCGGCATCCGGCTCTCCGATGGGTCGACGAACGTGCTGCCGATCGGCGAGCGCACCGCCGATGCGTGGCGGCTGCACGCGCGACTCGTGCGCCGGTCGCTCGAGCGTGGCTTCGGCCAAGGCTGGGACCTGCATCCGCACCAGCTGCCGACGCGGTACCTCGCGACGTACGCGTTCTACCGCGAGGGGTACGCCGAGGCATCCGGTCGGCTCGCGGCTCAGGTCGGGGCATCCGGCTCCGGAGCCGGTTCCGGCTCATCCGGTGCCGCGTCATCCGCCGCGGTGCTCGACGAACCGGCCACGGTGCGCGCGCTCGCCGCGTTCGTGCTGCAGGGCGTGCGATGCGGGGCGATCTCGCCGGCGGAGGTCCCAGCCGACACCGGTCTCGACGAGGCCGCGCTCACCGCGCTCGCCCACCCGGGACTCGCGAAGGGGAGGACATGAGCTACTTCACGCCGCAGGGAGGCCTGCCCGATCAGGCCGAGCTCATCACCGGCCGCGCGATCGTCACCGAGGCGTACACGGTCATCCCGAAGGGCGCGATGCGCGACATCGTGACGAGCAACCTGCCGGGCTTCACCAACACCCGGTCGTGGATCCTCGCGCGTCCGATCGCGGGGTTCGCAACGACGTTCGCTCAGCTCATCGTCGAGATCGGCCCCGGTGGCGGCGCCGAGCGACCCGAGCAGGAGCTCGGCGTCGAGGGCGTCGTCTTCGTCACGGCGGGCGAGCTCACCCTCACCATCGAGGGCGAGACGCACGTGCTCGGGGCCGGCGGCTACGCCTACCTGGCACCCGGCACGCCGTGGTCGGTCGCGAACGAGGGCGCCGAGTTCGTGAGCTTCCACTGGATCCGAAAGGCGTACGAGCCCGTCGACGGAGTACGGCTGCCCGCCTCGTTCGTCACGAGCGACGCCGCGGTCGAGCCGCAGCCGATGCCCGACACCGACGGCGCCTGGGCCACATCGCGTTTCGTCGACCCCGACGACCTCGCTCACGACATGCACGTGAACATCGTGACGTTCCAGCCGGGCGGCAAGATCCCGTTCGCCGAGACGCACGTCATGGAGCACGGCATCTTCGTGCTCGAGGGCACGGGCGTCTACCGGCTGAACGGTGACTGGGTCGAGGTCGAGGCGGGCGACTTCCTGTGGCTGCGCGCGTTCTGCCCGCAGGCCTGCTACGCGGGCGGCCCCGGGCCGTTCCGCTACCTCCTCTACAAGGACGTGAACCGCCAGGTGCGGCTCACCGGCGGCGTTCGACCGAGCGGGCCGCGATGACGGATGCCTCGGGCTTCGATGACGCGGCCCTCGACGACGCGGCCCTCGACCTCGTGATCCGGGGTGACCGGGTGCTCATCGACGGCGCCTTCGTACCCGCCGAGGTCGGCGTGCGCGACGGCGTGATCGTGCAGCTCGCGCCGCTCGGAGCAGGGCTCGAGGGTGCGCGCGTTGCGCGATTCCGTCCCGACGAGGTGCTCATCCCGGGGCTCGTGGACACGCACGTGCACGTGAACGAACCCGGTCGCACCGAGTGGGAGGGCTTCGCGACCGCAACCCGGGCAGCGGCCGCGGGCGGAGTCACGACCATCATCGACATGCCGCTCAACTGCATCCCACCGACGACCACGATCGGGGCGCTCGACGAGAAGCGCCGCGTCGCCGAGGGCCGCGTGTTCGTCGACGTCGGATTCTGGGGCGGAGTCGTTCCGGGCAACCTCGCCGACCTCGAGCCACTCGCCGAGGCGGGCGTGTTCGGGTTCAAGTGCTTCCTCGTGCACTCGGGGGTCGACGAATTCCCGCCCGTGACGGCCGACGAGATGGAGCGCGCCATGGCGGTGCTCGCCGGCGCCGACGACTCGCTCCTCGTCGTGCACGCCGAGGACGCCGCCCTCATCGAGCGTGCGCCGCATCCGCACAGTTCCGACTACGCCGACTTCCTCGCCTCCCGTCCGCGCGAGGCCGAAGGCGCGGCGATCGGGGCGGTGATCGAGCGTGCCGCGCGCACGGGGGTGCGGGCGCACATCCTGCACCTCAGCTCGGCCGACGCGCTCGACCGCATCGCGACCGCGAAGCGCCACGGGGTGCGGCTCACCGTGGAGACGTGCCCGCACTACCTCGCGCTCTGCGCCGAGGACGTGCCGGCGGGCGCGACCGCCTTCAAGTGCTGCCCGCCGATCCGCGAGGCCGGCAATCGCGACGCGCTCTGGCGGGGACTCGAGGCCGGGATCATCGACTTCATCGTCTCCGACCACTCGCCGGCTCCCGCCGAGCTCAAGACCGCCGCGGGCGGCGACTTCGCCGAGGCGTGGGGCGGCATCGCGTCGCTCCAGCTCGGGCTGGCGCTCGTCTGGACCGAGGCGCGTCGTCGCGGCATCCGGTTCGAGCAGGTCGTCGAGTGGATGTCGGGGGCGCCCGCCCGTCGCGTGGGGCTCACCGGGAAGGGGCGCATCGCCGAGGGCGCCGCGGCCGACCTCGTCGTCGTCGCCCCCGAGGAGACGTTCATCGTCGACGCCGCGGCGCTCGAACACCGGCATCCGGTGTGCGTGTACGACGGACGCGAGCTCACCGGCGTCGTGCGCGCCACCTACCTGGCCGGCGTGCCCGTCGACCGGGCGACCCCGCGCGGTCGGCTGCTGCGGCGGGCGCCTGCGACGTTGCCTACGACGGCGCCTGCGGGGGCGCCGACGAGATCGGAGACGAGATGACGAGATCGAGGATCACGACGCACGTGCTCGACGCCGCAACCGGCGTGCCCGCCGAGGGCATGCACGTCGAGCTCTCCGGGCGCGACGGCAGCGCGTGGCGGGTGCTCGCCGAGGGCACGACCGACGCCGACGGCCGGATCATGCGGCTCGGCGGCGACGACCTGCCCGCGGGGGAGTACCGCATCCGCTTCGACACGGGGGCGTGGTTCCGCGCACGGAACGTCGAGACGTTCTACCCCGAGGCCGTCGTCACGTTCCTCGTGACCGACGACGGGCGACACGTCCACGTGCCGCTCCTCCTCAGCCCGTTCTCGTACTCCACCTACCGGGGGAGCTGAGCATGGCCGAGTCCGCGGCATCCGACCGCATCGTCCTCGGACCCAACCGGTACGGCAAGGCCGAGGTGCGCGTGGTCAAGGTCACGCGCGACACGACCAGGCATGAGATCGAGGACCTCAACGTCACGTCGCAGCTGCGCGGCGACTTCGCGGCGGCGCACCTGGCCGGCGACAACGCGCACGTCGTGCCCACCGACACCCAGAAGAACACGATCTTCGCGTTCGCGCGCGACGGCGTCGGCTCACCCGAGGCGTTCCTGCTGCGGCTCGCCGACCACTTCACGGGATCGTTCGAGTGGGTGACCGGTGGGCGCTGGGAGGCCGAGCAGTTCGTGTGGCAGCGCATCCCGGTTGATGGAGCCGAGCACGATCACGCGTTCGTGCGCGCCGGGCAGGAGGTGCGCACGGCGGCCGTCGTCGCCGACGGTGCCGATCGGCACGTCGTCGCCGGGCTCAAGGAGCTCACGGTGCTGAAGACCACCCGGTCGGGGTTCGAGGGCTACCCGAAGGACCGGTACACGACGCTGCCCGAGACATCCGACCGCATCCTGGCCACGGAGGTCGCCGCCAGATGGCGCTACGGGCGACCCGACGTCGACTACAACGCGACGTACGCGAGCGTGCGGACGCTGCTCCTCGAGGCCTTCGCGGCGAGGTACTCGCCGGGGCTGCAGGCGACGCTCTTCGAGATGGGACGTGCGGTGCTCGAGGCACATCCCGAGATCGCCGAGATCCGCTTCTCGATGCCGAACAAGCACCACTTCGTCGTCGACCTCGCGCCGTTCGGGCTCGACAACCCCAACGAGGTGTTCTTCGCGGCCGACCGCCCGTACGGTCTCATCGAGGCGACGGTCGCGCGCGAGGGTGTCGCGAGTCCGGCCGCCGCTTGGGAGGGCATCGCCGGCTTCTGCTAGCGTCGCGACGACCATTTGCCGTCCCACGACGATTCGCAGGCGTCCTCCACCGGGCGAACGGTCGTCACGCCGCGCCGGCCGCGATAGCGTCGAGGGATGCGGATCCTCCTCGTCGGCGCCGGAGGCGTCGGAGACGCCATCGTGAAGATCGCGGCGCGTCGTGACTTCTTCGAGCTCCTCGTCGTCAGCGACTACGACGTGTCCAGGGCCGAGCGCACGGTCGAGTGGATTCGGGCCCGGCACGGCGACGACGTCGCGGTCCGGTTCGCCACGGCGCGAATCGACGCGAGCGACCCCGAGGTCGTGGCATCCGTCGCCCGCGAGCACGCGGCGACCCACGTGATGAACGCCGTCGAGCCGAAGTTCGTGCCGGCGATCTTCGCGGGGGCGCTCGCCGCCGAGGCGGACTACGTCGACATGGCCATGAGCCTGTCGGAGCCGCATCCGACCGACCCCTACGCGCAGACGGGCGTGAAGCTCGGCGACGATCAGTTCGCGCAGACCACCGACTGGGATGCGGCCGGTCGTCTCGCGCTCGTCGGCATGGGTGTCGAGCCGGGGCTCAGCGACGTGTTCGCCCGCTACGCCGCCGACCACCTCTTCAGCGAGATCGACGAGCTCGGCGTGCGCGACGGCGCCAACCTCGTGGTGCGCGACGAGGCGGGCAACGAGATCTTCGCGCCGTCGTTCTCGATCTGGACGACGATCGAGGAGTGCCTGAACCCGCCCGTCGTCTGGGAGGAGGAGCGGGGCTGGTACACCACGCCGCCGTTCTCGGAGCCCGAGGTGTTCGTCTTCCCCGAGGGCATCGGGCCGGTGGAGTGCGTCAACGTCGAGCACGAGGAGGTGCTCCTCATGCCGCGCTGGGTGGACGCGAAGCGCGTCACGTTCAAGTACGGACTCGGCGACGAGTTCATCATCGTGCTGCGTACGCTGCACCTGCTGGGTCTCGACTCGACGAGCCCGATCCGGGTGCGCAGCGAAGACGGTCCCGTGCATGTCGCGCCCCGCGATGTCGTGGCCGCGGCGCTGCCCGACCCGGCGACCATCGGTCCGCGCATGACGGGCAAGACGTGCGCCGGCCTCTGGGTCACCGGCACGGGCACCGACGGCACGCCGCGCGAGGTGTACCTGTACCACGTGAGCGACAACGAGTGGACGATGGCCGAGTACGACGCACAGTGCGTCGTCTGGCAGACCGCCCTGAATCCCGTCGTCGCACTCGAGCTGCTCGCCACCGGCGAGTGGCAGGGGCGCGGCGTGCTGGGCCCTGAGGCGTTCGACGCCGCGCCGTTCCTCGAACTCATGGCGCGCCCCGAGCGCTTCGGCGGCTACGGGCAGCCCTGGCACATGGAGGATCGGTCGGCGTGAACGTCTCGGTGTCCGAGGTGCCGTCATCGATCGTCACCGAGGCCGAGCAGGCAGCGGATGCCGCAGACGCACGAGCGGGCATCGACACCCGCCCGGCGCGCATCGACGAGCTCGACGGCGTGCTCGCCCGGTTCGAGGCCACGTGGGGCGTCGGACGCGGCGCCGACCGCGCGACCGTACAGGCGCTCGAGCACGCTGGGAACACACTGCTCGTGGCGGTCCCGCGGGCCGAGGAGCGCCCGACGAAGGACGCGCCTCGAACCCCGCCGCCAGCGATTCCCCTCGGCGCCACCCTCGGCTTCCTCGGCTGGTCGGGCGGAATCCACGTGCACTCGCACATGAACGCCGTCGACCCGACCGCCCGGGGTCGCGGCATCGGCGTCGCCCTGAAGCTGCGACAGCGGGTCGTCTGCCTCGCGCATGGCGTGACGGAGATGCGGTGGACGTACGATCCGCTCATCCGACGCAACGCCCGCATGAACCTCGTGCGTCTCGGCGCCGAGGTCGTGGCCTTCCTGCCCGACTTCTACGGTGAACTTCGCGACGCCATCACGGGCGCCGACCGCAGCGACCGATTCGAGGTGCGCTGGCGGCTCGACTCGCCCCGCACCACGAGGGCGCTCGCCCGAGGTCCCGTGCCGGACTGGCGCGCCGAGGGCGGGCTCCCACTCGTAGCCGACTACGAGGGGGTGCGCGCTGAGGACCCCGACACGGCGATGCGTCTGCGAGATGCCTCGCGCGAGGCATTCGCGGTGCTCGCGCGCGACGCCTCGCTCCGCGTCGAGCTCGATGCCGACGGCGACTACGTCTTCACCCACGACGACCCCGACCGGGAGGCATGATGGCCGCGACCCAAACCCCGAACGCGACTTCGACCCCGACCCTCGAGCGCATCGAGCTCCATCGCCTCGAGGTGCCCCTCGTGCGGCCCTTCGAGACCTCGTTCGGACGCGAGACGGTGCGGGAGGTGCTCCTCGTGCGGGCCGTGACCGACGCCGGTGAGGGGTGGGCCGAGTGCGTGGCGGGACGTGATCCGTTCTACTCGTCGGAGTACGTGGGCGGTGCGGCATCCGTCATCGAGCACTACCTCGCGCCCGCCCTGCTGCGAGCGCCGGCGGCTCACGTCGAAGACGACGGCCACATGTCGGGCGTGCTCATCGACGACCCGGCGCACGAGGCCGACATCTGGGTCGACGACCGCGAGCAGCAGGTTCCGGATGCCCCGGGGCCGACGTCGGTCGGAGCGGCGGCGTCGATCGGCAGCGTGCCGATCGCGGCATCCGTCGCCCCGGCCCTCGCCTTCGTCGCCGGCCATCGCATGGCCAAGGCCGCGCTTGAGGCCGCCGTGCTCGACGCGGAGCTGCGCACGCAGGGCCGGTCGATGGCCGAGTGCTTCGGCGCCGTGCGCGACTGGGTCGACTGCGGCGTGTCGGTCGGTATCGCGCCCACGCTCGAGGAGCTCCTCGACGAGGTCACGGGGTACCTCGAGCAGGGCTACCGCCGAATCAAGCTGAAGATCAAGCCCGGCTGGGACCTCGTGCCCGTCGGCGCCGTGCGTGAGCTCATGGGCCGCGACGGCCTCCTGCAGGTCGACGCGAACACCGCCTACACGGCCGACGACATCCCGCTGCTCGCGAGCCTCGACGCGTTCGGGCTCCTGCTCATCGAGCAGCCCTTCGCCGAGGAGGACCTCGCCACGCACGTGCGCCTCGCCGAGGCGTGCGAGACGCCCGTGTGCCTCGACGAGTCGATCCTCGACACGGCCACCGCGATCGATGCGATCGAGCGGCGCGCGACCAGCATCGTGAACATCAAGCCGGGCCGCATGGGGGGCTACCTCGAGGCGCTGCGCGTGCACGACGCGTGCCGCGACCGCGACGTGCCCGTGTGGTGCGGCGGCATGCTCGAGACGGGAGTCGGTCGCGCGGCCAACGTGGCACTCGCCGCGCTGCCAGGCTTCACCATGCCCGGAGACACGTCGGCCTCGTCGCGGTACTTCGCCGAGGACCTCACCGAGCCGTTCGAGCTCGGCCAGGGCGAGCATCGCGGGCAGCTCAGGGTTCCGGATGCCCCGGGCACCGGCGTCACCGTGCGCCAGGAACTCGTGCGCGAGTGGGCGACCGCGGAGCCCGTGGTCATCGCGCTCTGACGAAGGTGCCAGAATCGGCGACGTGGGATTCTTCGAACGCGCTCGCGCCCGCTACCCCGGGGGCCGGCCCAACGAGGAGGCGCTCGACATTCAGCGCCGGTTCATGCGGATCGTCGAGCGCGGGCTCGCGCCGTTCTCGGTCGTGCTCGAGACCCGTGGTCGCACGAGTGGACAGCCGCGACGCGTGCCGCTCGTGATGGTGCGGCGACGGGGCATCCGTTACCTCGTGTCGATGCTGGGGCACGACGTCGGCTGGGTGCGCAACGTGCACGCCGCGGGCGGCCGCGCCGCCATCATCCGCCGCCACCGCGAAGAGGTGGTGCTGACCGAGGTGCCGGTGACCGAGCGTGCGCCCATCCTCCGTCGGTACCTGCTCGTCGCGCTCGGCGCGCGGCCGCACATGAAGGTGCGGTGGAACTCGCCGCGCCGTGAGGTCGAGCGCGTCGCGGGGGAGTACCCGGTGTTCCGCGTCGACCGGGTCGACCGCGTCGCCGACTGAGACGACTGGGGGCCTGGGGCCCGGGCGCCCGGCCGTCACTTCACGAGCGTCAGCGCGAGCTCGCCGATCGCCGCGGCGGACTCGGCGTGCATGGCGTCGTCGTCGAGCGTGAACCAGGTCGACGAGAGCGCGCACCACGAGACGAGCCATCGCGCCAGACGATCGCGATCAAAGCCGGCCGAGTCGACGACGAGCGCGAACTGGCGCTCGAGGCGACCGGGCTCGAGCGCTCGTTCGTGCGACGGGTTGCAGAGCAGGTTGCAGTAGTCGAAGGCCCGTTCGCCGAGAAGCCCTTTGGGGTCGATCGCCAGCCAGCCGCGTTCGGCGAAGTCGAGCACGTTGCCGTGGTGCAGATCGCCGTGCAGCACGACCTCATCGCGAGGATCGTCGAGCAGCGCCGACGCGAACTCGGCGCCACGCCGATGCAGCGGTCCGAGCTCGTCGGCGTGGGCGAACAGGTGCCGGTACCAGGTGCGCAACTCGATGAGGCGCGGTGACGGATCGGCGCCGAGGACCTGAGCGGATGCCGCGTGGATCGCCGCGGCCGCCGCGCAGATGATGCGCGTTGCCTCGTCATCGCGACCCGCTCTGACGAGTTGCACCAGATCGCCGGAGCCCGTGGCCCGCTCGATGAGCGCAGCTTCGCCTTCTCGTCGCAGCACTCGCGCGGCACCGTGGCCGTCGAGTGCCGCGAGCAGTTCCCCGCCGCGCTCCTCCTCCTCGGTGTGCGCGATCTTCAGCATCGCCGGGCCGCCTTCCTCCGTGAGCACGGGCATCAGCAAGCTCGAGGACGTGGTGTGCAGATCGCCCACGGGGCGCAGCCGCCAGCGACGCAGCCAGGCGGCGTCGGCCGCGTGTCCGGGGTCGACGGGTCCGAGATCGCTCACGACTGAGGGCGCTCCCCGGGCTCGGGGTTCTCGGCGTCGCGGTACGCCGCCCACGGGTCGTAGTCGACCTCGAGCGTCTCCTGCGCGGGCCGCTGCGCCTCGGGCACGTGCTGCAGGTTCACCCGAATGCGGTACCAGAGCGAACTCGAGCCGCGCATGCCGTCGACCAGGACATCGGCGGGCTGCAGGAGCGGCACGACCTCGGAATGCTTCGCCTTCCAGCGTTCGAGGCCCTCGAGCGCCTCGGGCTTGGTCTTCGCGCGAGCGATCTCGATGAGGGGCATCGTCGACTGCCGCCTCCCGCTGCCGTCGGACGACTTCGGCGCCTTCTCCGCCGGCCCGAGCTCCTCGGCGAGCCGGAGCAGGCCATCGAGGCTGCCGACCGCGTCGTCGATGCCTGCCGCAACGTCGCCGCGTTCGGCGAAGCGCCTGAGCATGGTCGTCACCGTGAACCGTTCGGGCCGGCTGTCATGCACCTCGTGCCACTCGAGCGGCGCGGAGACCCGCGCATCGGGAAGGGGACGCACCGAGTACGCCGACGCGACCGTGCGATCCTTCGCGTTCTGGTTGAAGTCGACGAACACGCTCTCGCCGCGCTCCTCCTTCCACCACCGCGCCGTTGCCAGGCCGGGCGCACGCAGTTCGACCTCGCGCGCCAGAGTCTCGGCCGCGAGCCGCACCTCGCGGTACGTCCAGCGCGGCTCGATGCGTGCGTAGATGTGCATGCCCCGTGATCCCGACGTCTTCGGCCAGCCGATGAGGCCGTGATCGGAGAGCACCTCGCGTACGACCATGGCGACGTCCACGATCTGCGCCCAGTCCACGCCGGGCATGGGATCGAGGTCGACCCGGAGCTCGTCGGGGTGATCGAGGTCCTCGGCGCGCACCGGGTGCGGGTTGAGGTCGAGGCATCCGAGGTTCACGACCCAGGCGAGCCCAGCGGCATCCCGAACCACCGCCTCCTCGGCCGACGTACCCGACGCGTAGTGCAAGGTCGCGGTGTCGAGCCACTCGGGTCGGTTCTCGGGCACCCGCTTCTGGAAGAACGCCTCGGCCTCGATGCCCTTGACGAATCGCTTCAGCACCATGGGCCTTCCGGCCACACCTCGCACCGCCCCGTCGGCGACGGCGAGGTAGTACCGCACGAGATCGAGCTTCGTGATGCCGGGCTCGGGGAAGACGATCTTGTCGGGGCTCGAGATGCGCACCTCTCGGCCGTCGACCTCGAGTGTCGTGGCCTTGCTCGTCGTGGGGCTCACGTTGTTCACCCTAGGGCGGCGGGTGCGGATTCGGGACCCCTTGCGCCCGCGCGTTGCGGTGTCGGAGACCGTCAGTATCGTGGGGCCCATGCACGACTTCGAGATGATCATCTACATCAAGGCCGACCCGCAGGTGGTGTGGGACGCGATCACGGGTGACGAGGGCAACCGGGCCGTCATGTGGGGAACGATGCTGCGCGGCGATCTCGCGTCGGGCGGCCAGTTCGAATACGTCGGTCCGGGCGCCGGCGGCGACGAGACCGTGCACGTCTACGGCGACGTGCTGCAGGCCGACCCCGGCGACATCCTGCAGCTCATCGAGCACCCCGGACCCATCTACCGCGAGAACCACGCCGAGCTCTCGAGCCGCATGACGTGGCGCCTCGAGCAGGCGGCCATCGGGCTCACGAAGCTCACGTTCACCAACGACGAGTGGAGCCCGGGGCATCCGTCGCAGGCCGACACCGTCGAGAGCTGGCCGATGGTGCTGTCGAGCCTCAAGTCGTGGATCGAGACGGGCGAGGCGATTCCGCCGATCGACCCGTCGTGAGGCGAGCGGATGCCGCGGCGGCGGGTTCGGCCCCAGCGCTCAGGCGAGTTCGCTGCGGCGCAGCCGGAGCTCGCGCACGGCGCCGTTGAGCGGTGACCCCTCGAACCCGACCCCGGCGAGGTCGACGTCGGCCGAGGCTCGGAGCGCAAGGGCCTCGGCCGATCTCGCCGCACGTTCGGGGAGCCCGATGGCCTCGGCGAAGGCGTGCCAGTGCCGAGCACGGAGCTTGCGCGTGCGGCCATCGATCGGCAGGGCCATCGACGTATCGTCGTACACGAGCGTGCACAGCACGTCGTAGACCGGCGCCACCGTCCAGGTGCCCGGCCGCGACTCGAGTACCGAGAGGTTCTTCGCGTGCAGGTCGCCATTGCCGGTGAGCCAGGCGAACAGGAACTGCAGGTACAGGTTGCGCGTCGCCACGAGCGGCGCCGAGGTGACGGATGCCAGCGACCGCACGACCTCGTCGGCGGGAATCGAGTACTTCGAGGCAGGCGGCACCGCGAGCACCTGCGTGGCGTCCTCGAGGGCGAGTCGTTGCCAGGAACCGTCGGGACGCGGCATCCGGTCGAAGCGCTCGACGAGCAGGCCGGTCACGTCGTTGCGGTCGTGGACGAGCGTCGACCGCTCGACGGGCACCTTCAGCGCCTTCGCCGCCCGCAGGTGCGCCGCCTCGTTCTGCACGAGCAGCGGATACTGCGGCGGCGACACCTTCAGGATGTATCGGCCGGCGCGGGTGGCGAGCGGCGTGCTGATCATCGAGGCGCTGGCCTTGCGCTGCACGCCCGGGATGGCGTGGCGGTCGATGCCCTCGACGAGCTCGGCGAAGTCCATGGCGTCGGGTGCGACGCCGCCGATCAGGGGAGCGGGGTCGATCGGGCCCTCGCCCGCGACGACGACCTGCACGTCGCCGGGCACATCCTGGCCGACCGCCAGGAGCAGGCTGAGCTCGTCGTTCGCGCTCGTCTTCACGGCGCGCTGCAGTACCGACAGCCGGTGGCCCTCGGGGAGCAGGCCGGCGAAGAAGGGCGGCAGGGCGCCGCCGGGCGTCACGACGTCGCCGTCGGTGAGGGGCAGGGAGGTGGCGATGGGCCGGGTCGGCGCCCCGTCAGGCGCCCCGTCGAGGTACTCGGGCAGGTAGCGGAACACCGTGGAGCCGTCGGCCCGGCGTTCGATGCGTCCGGCGAGGACGCCCGCCTTGAACACGTCGGCGGCGGCGGTGAATCGGAGACGCTCGAGCTCCTCGGTCATCCCTCGGCCACCAGTCTCAGGCCGACGACCTCGGCCACTCGCGCGACGACGCCGAGCCCGGTCGCACCCGTTCCCTTCTCGATGTCGCGCACGGTGCGGGTCGAGGTGTCCGCGAGCTCGGCGAGCTGCTCCTGCGTGAGACCGGCCGCTTTGCGGGCCTCACGGATGCGGGCGCCGATGTCTCGTGGTGCGTTCAAGGCGGCTCCTTCCGGCGGAATACTGCCGATTCACACGTCCTCGACCACTGCGCCCACCGTGGGCAGTGCATTTCGGCAGAATACTGCCGATTACCCTCGAATGCAAGGTTCAAGGGCGGCTTCGGCAACAATCCGGCAACATTCTGCCTCCCTGAACAATCGGCGCTGCGCGGTGCTGCCGACGGATGCCGCAAGCCGCCGTCGCTAGGATCGGGGCATGTCCGACGATGCGGTGAAGCAAGCTCAGGAGGCAGCCGCCGCAGCGGCGGCAGCGGCGGCAGCGCTGCAGCAACAGGCGCAGGAGGCGATCCGCAAGGCGGAGGAGGCGGCCGCGCTCGCGCAGGCCGCACTCGAGGCGCAGCAGGCGTCGGCCGCCGCGGCGACGGAGCGTGACGACCTTTCGACGGGTGACGACTCGTCGCAGCCGTCCTCCGCCGCGCAAGAGGTCGTGGCGTCTGAAGCGGGGGGTGAGCCCGCGGCATCCGGCCCGCTCGACGCGACCCAGGTCGCCGCGATCCGCGACGGTTACGCGTTCCAGGCTGCCGCGCTCGAGATGGGGGCGCTCGTGAACGGCGAGGCGATGCCGGATGTCCCGGTGCGCATCCCGCTCGCGATGACGAACCGGCACGGGCTCGTCGCCGGCGCGACCGGCACCGGCAAGACACGCACGCTGCAGGTGCTCGCGGAGCAACTGGCCTCACACGGCGTCGCCGTGTTCGCGGCCGACATCAAGGGCGACCTGTCGGGCATCGCGACGCCGGGCGAGGGCAGTGACAAACTCCTCACGCGCACGGAGGGCATCGGGCAGGCGTGGAGCGCGGCATCCTTCCCCGTCGAGTTCTTCTCGCTCGGCGGCATCGGCCGGGGCGTGCCGATCCGCGCGACGATCTCGGGTTTCGGGCCACTGCTGCTCTCGAAGGTGCTCGGCCTCAACGACACGCAGGAGTCGAGCCTCGCGCTCGTCTTCCACTGGGCCGAGGATGCCGGGATGGCACTCCTCGACCTCGAAGACCTGCGCGCCGTGCTGCAGTACCTCGTGAGCGACGACGGCAAGGCGGAGCTCGAGCATCTCGGCGGGCTCTCCAAGGCGACCGTCGGCGTCATCCTCCGCGAACTCGTCGCATTCGCCGAGGCCGGCGCCGATGTGTTCTTCGGCGAACCCGAGATCGACACTGCGGAGTTCCTGCGAGTGGCATCCGACGGTCGTGGCATCGTGAGCCTGCTCGAGGTGCCGGGCGTCGCCGACCGGCCCGCCCTGTACTCGACGTTCCTCATGTGGCTGCTCGCCGATCTCTTCAACGACCTGCCCGAGGTGGGCGACCTCGACAAGCCCAAGCTCGTGTTCTTCTTCGACGAGGCGCACCTGCTCTTCAAGGACGCGTC
The DNA here is from genome assembly GCF_040679595.1 of Agromyces sp. NPDC052230. Lineage (NCBI taxonomy): Bacteria > Bacillati > Actinomycetota > Actinomycetes > Micrococcales > Microbacteriaceae > Agromyces > Agromyces sp. NPDC052230. Next base: position 20,870 of record NZ_JBFAVC010000004.1, read on the forward strand.
GAAGGACTTCCTCGCGCAGGTCGTGCAGACCGTGCGGCTCATCCGCTCGAAGGGCGTCGGCGTCTTCTTCGTGACCCAGACGCCGAAGGACGTGCCCGGCGACGTGCTCGCCCAGCTCGGGTCGCGCGTGCAGCATCAGCTGCGCGCGTTCACGCCCGACGACGCGAAGGCCCTGCGTGCCACGGTGTCGACGTACCCCCACTCGGGCTACGACCTCGAGGAGACGCTCACGATCCTCGGCACGGGCGAGGCCATCGTCACGGTCATGAACGAGAAGGGCGCGCCGAGCCCCGTCGCCTGGACGCGGCTACGGGCGCCACAGGCGTCGATGTCGCCGAGCCCGGATGCGGCGATCGACACGGCCGTCGCGGCATCCGCGTTGCAGGCGAAGTACGGCACCCCGATCGACCGCGAGTCGGCGCACGAACTGCTCACCGCGAAGATGAATGCTGCCGCGGCCGCCGCGACCGCTGCGGAGGAGGCCGAGGCCAGGGCGAAGGCCGACGCCGAATTCGCGAAGCAGCAGGCCGCGATCGAGAAGCAGCGCGAGAAGGAGCAGAAGGCCGCGCAGGCCGAGTACGAGCGGCTCATGAAGCGCACGTCGGGCTCGTCGAGGTCGTCGTCGCGGTCGCGCAGCACGTCGAGCCGTCGGGAGAAGTCGCCGCTCGAGGAGGTGCTCGGCTCGCGCACGACCCAGCGGGTGCTCACCGGGGTCCTCGAGGGCATCTTCGGCACGCGGCGTCGCCGATGAGCGTGCCCTTCATCCGTCCGTACCGCCCTGCCGACCGCGACGACGTGTTCGAGATCTGCCTGCGCACCGCGGCTGGCGGCGGCGACGCGACGGGCGTCTACTCCGACGATGCGCTCATGCCCGAGGTGTTCGCGATGCCGTACGTCGAGTACGCACCCGAACTCGCGTTCGTCGTCGACGCCGGCAGCGGGCAGCGAGCGATCGGCTACGTCATCGGGGTGGCCGACACGCGCGTCTTCGTGGAGTGGTGGAAGAGCGAATGGGCCCCCGGGTTCCGCGCGCGGCATCCGCAACCCGGCGCGCCCAGCGGGCGGAACCCGGGGTTCACCGAAGCGCAGCTGCTCGAGGCGGGTTACGATCCCGAGCGCATGCTCATCGCCGAGGTCGACGCGTACCCGGCGCACCTGCACATCGACCTGCTGCCCGAATTGCAGGGGCAGGGCTTCGGGCGGCGGCTCATCGACACCCTTCGCGCCGCCCTCGCCGAACGCGGTGTGCCCGCCGTGCACCTCGGCATGGACGCGGCGAACACGGGCGCCCGGGCGTTCTACGACCGCCTCGGCTTCCACGAGCTGCCGTCGAGCCGGCCCGATGTCCCGTTGCTCGGCATCGCCACGCGCTGATCTCGTCGACCCTTCGCAGCGTCGCTCGCCCGTTCAGGACGTCAGGAACCCGGAAGGAACCCCGCGCGTCGCTCGAACCAGTAGAGGAGCTTCGGGTCCGTGCGTCGCAGTTCGGCGAGCGTCACCGGTTCGGGCCGCACCGTCTCCTCCACGCCGAGGATGCCGGCCACCCGATCCATCGTCTCGGTGTCCCAGAACCGGCCGCGCATGCGGAACGCACCCCGCCCCTCGCGATTGACGACGAACAGCTCCTGGGTGGTGTCGAGGCTGTTGCCGCGGTACAGCTGGATGCGCAGCACGCCCACGATGTCCCGCGCCGGCACGGTGTAGGTGCCGCCGAAGAACCCGCGTTCGACGATGCCGTAGCCGCTCACCTCAGCCTGCGTACGCTGGTACGAGACCCACGCGGCGATGATGAGCGACGCCGTCACGACCGCCGTCACGGCGACGACGGGCCAGCCGCCCTGCGGATCCAGCAGCCACAGTTCCGCGGCGAGGAGGGGCAGCACCAGCGCCACGACGGGCAATCCGATGCTCCACCCGAGCGTGCGACGCGGCCTCAGGGTCGTGACCCTGAGGCCGTCGCCCCCTGCTGTCGTCGGTCCGGGGGAGGAGCCCCCTGCGTCCCCGCTCCTCGTGTCCATCGGTGCCGTTGACATCTCTCACATCATCCGCGCGGACGCCGGTGCGCGCTATTCGGCATTAATGAGGACACGGCCCGGATGCCGGCGGAACGCGGGCGGATGCCGCGGCCGCGAGCCGCTCACGGGGGTAGCGTGGCAGGCAGCCGGGAAGCCCTGCCGAGCGGGTTCGCACCGGTGAACGCGTGAGGAGCGGAGCCGATGCCAGAGCCCAGACGTGTGGCCCTCGCGCTCGGTTCCGGAGGCGCGCGCGGGTACGCGCACATCGGGGTCATCGAGGAGCTCGAGGAGCGCGGCTACGAGATCGTCTCCGTGGCGGGCAGCTCCATGGGCGCAGCGGTCGGCGGCCTCTACGCCGCCGGCGTGCTCGACGAGTACAGCCAGTGGGTGCGCACGCTCACCCAGCGCGACGTGCTGCGCCTGCTGGACCCGAGACTCAAGGCGCCCGGCGCGATCCGCGCTGAGAAGATCATGACGCATGTGAGCGAACTCCTCGGCGGCGCCCGAATCGAAGACCTGCCCATCGCGTACACGGCCGTCGCAACCGACCTCATCGCACGACGTGAGGTGTGGTTCCAGCGAGGGCCGGTGGATGTCGCGATCCGGGCCTCGATCGCGCTGCCGAGCTTCATCACGCCCGTGATGCTGAACGGCCGGCTGTTGGCCGACGGGGGGCTGCTCAATCCGGTGCCCGTCGCCCCGACGGCCGCTGCGCGGGCGGATCTCACGGTCGCGGTGATCCTCTCGGGCGACGCGACGTCGGAGGCAGCCGTGCCGCAGCGCGTGTCTGCCGAGATCCAGCCGCCGGAGGACTGGTTCGACCGGTTCCGGCGAACGGCCGCGGGCGTCCTCGACCGGGACATCGTGCGGATGGTGACCAAGCGCTTCTCGGGCGGGAAGACCGCCGAGCCGGCGACGGCGGCCGACCAGGCCGTCGAGGAGGTGTTCGGCGAGCTGCCTGCGGGGCTGCGGATGCTGGACGTCATGCAGCTGAGCCTCGAGGCGATGCAGGCGATCGTGGGCAACTACCGGTTGGCGGGCTACCCGGCCGATGTCTACGTGACCGTGCCGAAGAGCTCGGCGCGGATGCTCGACTTCCATCGCGCCGACGAGCTCATCGAGCAGGGGCGGGAACTCGCGATCGCCGCGCTCGATCAGTACGAGAGCCGCGGGAACGGCGATACGGAGTTGGGACACGACTCGCTCTGACGCTGTGCCCGTGGGTGAGACGACTCGATCGGCCGGGTCGTCTCGTGGTGTCACGTTGGCGGAGGATGGGGGATTCGAACCCCCGAGGGCTTTCACCCAACACGCTTTCCAAGCGTGCGCCATAGGCCACTAGGCGAATCCTCCGTGGGCGCGGCATCCGGGAACGCGCGCGACCTCATGAAATCGTACCCGACTTCGGGAGCGGCGAAGTTCGCCGCCGCTTCATCGCGGGAACATGCTGTGCGTCCGGCGTCAGGTCGGACACGCCTGATTCCGATGACGAGGCGGCGCGCCGCCATGTTCTGGTGACGGGGGCGGCGTGCACGCCGCCGCGCCGAGCGGGTAGACTGGACGACGGCTCCTCACGTGGCGCCATCCAGGCCAACTCCCCCAGGGCGGAAACGCAGCAAGGGTAACCGGGCTCTGGCGGGTGCGTGAGGAGTCTTTTCTGTTCCCGGGCCCGAGGCAACCGGGGCTGCGTTCATGCGCGCAGGGGTGCGTGAGGAGTCTTTTCTGTTTCCCGGGCACCCGTGCGCCCCCGCCGCGAACCGGAACGCCGTCAATGAACGGATGCCATGCAGTCCTCCTCGACGATTTCGTATGCCGACACTTAAAACGATTGCAGTCTGACTGCAATCGTTGCTAGCCTCAGCCCCAAGCGGACGCCGGTCGTCCAGCGAGGTCGATGCAGTCGAACCACTCCCGTCCATGGTCCACGGGCCACTGCACCGGCCGCTCTCTACGCGTGCGATGACGCATGCGCATCGTCAGTGTCGACAGATCGGGGAGATTCCATGCGCAATCGATCGGATGACGGCGAAGGGCGCGAACCACGTCCGTCGGAATCGGGGCTCTCACGCCGCGGGCTCATCCTCGGCGGAGGTGCCGCAGCGGCGTCGGCCGCATCTGTGGCGTTCGGGCACGGAGCGGCCGCGGGGGCCGCACCAGTCGGCGACCCGCGGTCCGTGCTTCCCGCAGCCCCGGGCGACCCCGGCGGTGATCGCGAGGGCGACCTGCTGCTCGTCAACGGCCGCATCCACACCTTCGATGAGCAGGGCTCGGTCGTCTCGGCGGTCCGCATCCGCGACGGCCGCTTCGTCGCCGTGGGCGCCGAAGCGCAGCGGGGCGCTGTCGGCCAGGCGGCCACCGTCGACCTGCAGGGTCGAACGGTGATCCCGGGGATCATCGACTCGCACAACCACATCGTGCTCGTCGGCAACCGGCCGGGGCACCACGTTGCACTGGAGGACGTCTTCACGATCCCCGACGCCGTCGCCCGCCTGGTGTCGCGTGCGCAATCGGTGCCCGACGCTGAATTCGTCACGACCATCGGGCCGATCTCGGCGATGCAGTTCGCCGAGCGGCGGCTGCCGAACCTGACCGAGCTCGATGCCGTGCCGCGTCCGGTCTTCCTGATGGCCGCGCAGGGCGGCACCGTGACGAACAGCCTCGGCAAGGCCTTCTTCGAGAGCCGCGGCATCACGGGCATCGCCGCGAACGGCACCGTGCCCGGCAGCCCGTTCGGCACGGGCGCCGCGGGCGCGGCGCTCCTCACGCTGCGTCAGGAGTTCCTCACCCCGGAGAGCCGGCAGCGCACCGCGCTCGACGCCCTGCAGTACTACACGGGGCTCGGCGTCACGACGCATCTCGATGCCGGCGCGTTCCACGCCGACCCACCGAACGGCGCGATCTTCGGCGAGAACGTGTTCACGATGCACGAGCCGTTCCTCGCCCTCAACGCCGCAGCATCGCTCCCTGCTCGGGTCCGCATCGACTTCCTGCACCAGGACGTCGTCGACACGCTGCCCACACTCCGGGAACGCCTCAAGAACTCCTTCCCGTTCTTCGGCGACGACATGCTGCGCACGGGTGGCATCGGCGAGTTCACGGCGCAGGGGATCGGCCAGGAGGGCGGCCCCGTGTGGCTCCTCGGCACCCGCGAGGTCGCCAGGGCCGGCTGGCGCAACGAGAACCACTCGCTGACCCAGAACGACTACAAGCTCATCGTGCAGGGCTGGGAGCAGGTCGATGCCGAGTTCCCGATCGGCGAACTGCGCTGGGTGATCGCCCACGTGCCGTTCATGTCGGAGGAGTACGTGCTCCGGTTGAAGGCGCTCGGCGGCGGGCTCAAGGTCGGCTGGGGGCCAGTGCGCAGCGGCGTCGGGGTGGGACCCGCCTATCGCACGATCCTCGGCACGGGCATCCCGGTCGGGTACCACTCCGACGGCGGTGACATCACGGTCATCAATCCGTGGTTGAACTTCTACACCATGGTCACGGGCCGGAACCTCCGCGGCGACCTCATCAACGAGGGGCAGACCGTGACCCGCGACGAGGCGATCCGGCTCGCCACCGCGGCCAACACCTGGTTCCTGCGCGAGGACGACCTCGGCCCGATCGCGGTCGGGAACCATGCCGATCTCGCCGTGCTCGATCGCGACTTCTTCTCGGTGCCCGAGGCCGAGATCCCGCAGGTGCGCTCCGTCATGACCGTCGTCGGCGGACGCGTGGTGCACGACGCCGGGGTGGTTCCCGGGCGCGGCAACTGACCTCGGCGGATCCCGGCACGGCACCGTTGCCCGACTGCACCACACCACGACAGGAACGAGGAGCAGAGACATGACACGTGAATCGAAGCGCGGCGACGACCGCGAGACCACTCCATCAGAATCGGCCGGTGGGATCAGCCGGCGGGGACTCCTCCTCGGTGGCGGCGGCGCGGCGGCCGCCGCGGTCCTCGCGGCCGGCTCCCCGGCCGCCGTCGCGGCTGCAGCCGCACCCATCGCCGCGGGCGTGGCCGCGTCCATCCCGGCGTACACCTCGAGCCGACCCGGGGTCGGCGAGCTGCTCCTCGTGAACGGCCGCATCCACACCATGGACGACGGCGACGCCGTGGTCGAGGCGGTGCGCGTGAGCGGCGGCCGATTAACAGCGGTCGGCTCCGAGGCCCTTCGTGGCGACGCCGTGACGCGCGTGGACCTCCGCGGGCGCACGGTCGTTCCCGGTCTCGTCGAGAGCCACTCCCACTTCGTGAGCCTCGCGAACCGGCCCGGCTACCACGTCGCCCAGTGGGAGCTCGCGAAGAACATCGACGAGGTGCTGGCCTACCTCGCCGCGCGCCGTCCCGAGGTTCCCGAGGGCCAGTTCATCACCGCCATGGGCGCAGGCACTCCGCGCATGTTCGCCGAACAGCGACTGCCCACCCTCGCCGAGATCGATGCGGTCATCCCCGACCGACCGGTCTTCCTCTACCAGAGCGGGTTCGGTCCGGCTCGGGTCAACACGCTCGGCAAGCAGTACTTCGAGGCCATCGTCGATCTGCCGGTCACCGTCGGGGCCGACGGCACGATCGCCGGCGGCAACCCGAGCATGGCGAACCGCGCGCTCTACCACCTGCGGCTCGCGCAGACCTTCGAGGACAAGCGACGCAGTGCGCTCGACGCGATGGCATTCTCCGCGGCGGTCGGCGTGACGACGGTGCTCGACCAAGTGCTGCCCGCCACCGCGGGGGCCACGCTCGACCCGTCGCTCCTGCCGCCGCAGCCGACCGACGCGCTCTTCCGGCTCGATCACTTCCGCATGTACGACGCCTGGCTCTCGCTGCACGCCGAGGGTCGCGCGTTCCTCCGGCTCCAGATGAACTTCCTGCACAACCAGGGATACATCGCAGAGCTCGGCGGCCTCGAGCAGCAGTTGCCCGAGCTCAAGGAGCGGCTCAAGAACCAGTTCCCCTTCTTCGGCGACGACCTCCTGCGCACGGGCGGCATCGGCGAGTGGGCGGCACCCTTCGCGGCACCGACGAACGCCAACGGCTACGCGGTCTGGCTCGAATCGCAACGACTCGTCGCCAAGGCGCGCTGGCGCAATGAGAACGCGCAGGGCGGCAGCCCGACGAGCACGCAGAACATCGAGCAGGTCGTGGCGACCTACGAGCAGATGGAGGCCGAGTTCGGCATCACCGACCTGCGTTGGGGCCTGCAGCACGCCGACTTCGCGACGCCCGACCAGCTCGCTCGCCTCAAGGCGCTGAACTGCGGGGTCTCGACGTCGGGCTTCCGCTGGCTCGGCGGCACGCCCCGCGCCGACGGCCTCCCCGTCGGCCCCCTGTTCCGCCAGATCCACGACAGCGGCATCGCCATGGGGCTGCACGAGGACGGCGTGCACATCGCGCCGCACAACCCGTGGTTCGCGCTGCACTACGCCACCACGGGGCTGAACGTGTCGGGCCAGCAGATCAACCCGGGGCAGCAACTCACCCGTCAGGAAGCGCTCCGCGCGTACACCCGCGGCAATGCCTGGTACCTGAACCGCGAGGACGACCTCGGCTCGGTCGAGGTCGGCAAGCTCGCCGACCTCGTCGTGCTCGACAAGGACTACTTCTCGGTGAGCGACGCGGAGATGCGCGACATCCGTCCGGTGATGACGATCATCGGCGGTGACGTGGTGCACGACACCGGCGCGGTGAGCGGGTAGCGCTCGATGGATCGGGCGTCGCGTCGGCGACGCCCGATCACCGGCCGGCGCGCGCCGCCAGGTAGGCGTCGAGCGCCTCGCGACTCGTCTTCGCCGGGAGGTAGCCGAGCACCTGCTTGAGCCGCGTGTTGTCGAGCACCGGCCGATACCGGAGGAAGCCCACGCGCTCGGGGCCGTGCACGGTGAGGCGGAGGGCGTGCGCCACGCCGAGCACCGCGGTCAGCAGCCGGGGCGGCACAGTGATCGTGCGCTTGCCGAGGGCGGCAGCGATCTCGGTCACGGTGACGCGCCCGTCGCCTGCGACGTTGAACGCGCCGGTCACGTCACCCGTCGCGCCGCGCACGATCGCGCCGACCACGTCGTCGACCCACACGAACACGAACGGGCTCTCCGAGCCCGCGATGCGCAGGATGCGCGGCCCGTCCCAGAGCGCCGTGATCTGGTTCGCGACGGTCGGCCCGAGGATCGTGCCGATGCGCAGCACCACCTGCCCGACCGACGGATGCTCCGTGCGGTACGTCGCGAGCAGCTCCTCGACGAGTCGCTTGTGCCGCGAGTAGCTGAACTCCTCGTTGCCCCGGATCGCGTCGTCCTCGGTCAGCCACTCGGGGTTGTCGGCGTGGTAGCCGTACGCCGCGCCCGACGAGGACACGACGATCCGGGTCACGCCGCCCGCGACGGCGGCGTCGAGCACGTTGCGCGTGCCCTCAACGTCGACGCGGTACTCGAGCTCTTCGCTGAGCCCGCCCGGATTCACGATGGCGGCGAGGTGCACGATCGTGTCGATCGCGTGGCGTTCGACCACCGAGGCGACGGCTGCGGCATCCGTCACGTCGCACGGTTCGACGACGACCCCGTCGGGCACGGATGCCGCGGGCGGACGCACATCGCCCGACACGACGAGCCCGACCTCGGGGTGCGCGGCGAGCGCGCGCACGGCGTTCGAGCCCAGGAACCCGCTGCCGCCCGTGACGAGGACGCGCCTCATGCGCCGGCCTCGGGTTCGGGCGCCGAGGCGGCCGCCGGTGCCGCCGGCGCCGCAACCCCGGCCGCGGCATCCGCTCGCTTCGTTCGCCTCGCCCAGAGCGTCGCGAGTGTGAGGCCCGCGATGATGTCCCAGATGCCCCACCAGCCGGCGACGATCGCCATGCCGCCGAGTCCGCCGAAGAACGAGAACACCAGCCCGAGGCCGAGGCCCGCGTTGCGGATGCCGACCTCGAACGTGATCGCCTTGCGCTCGGGCACGCGGAGGCCGCCGATGCGGGCACTCGCGTAGCCGAGGCCGAGCGCCACGGCGTCGTGCAGGAACACCGCGAGCAGCACGATGCCGATGTACGCCATGAAGGTCGCCCAGTTGCCGGCGAGGGCAGCGACGATGAAACCCACCAGGCCGATGAGGCTCACCCAGCGCGCGTACGGCTGCACGCGGCCGGCGAAGCGCGGCCAGAGCGCGCGGATGCCGAGCCCCGCGAGGAACGGCAGGCCGATGATGAGGAAGATGTCGAGCAGCATCTGCCAGCCGTCGAGGCTCACGGCCCGCACGAGCTCGCTCGCGGTGGGGTGGAGGCTGGCCCAGAACGCGAGGCTCACCGGCAGCAGGAAGATGTAGATCACGTTCGCCACGGCCGTCATCGACACCGAGAGGGCGACGTTGCCGCGAGCCCGGTACGTGAGCACTTGCGAGATGTTGCCGGGCGGGCAGCACGCGACCAGGATCATGCCGAGCGCGATCGACGCCTGCACGTTCAGCAGCAGCGTGAGCCCGAACGTCACCGCGGGCAGCAGCACGATCTGCGCCAGGAGCGCGATGACCATGGCCTTCGGTGCCCGCGCGACGGCTTTGAAGTCCGACGGCGACGTGTCGAGCGCGATGCCGAACATGATGAGCCCGAGCACGATGTTGAGCGCGATGAGCGAGCCGGGCGAGAAGTTGAGGACGACGTCGTCGATGTTCATGCTCGGGTCCCTGCGGTCGAGGTGGGCTGGTCGGATGCCGCTGGGGTGCCGGATGTCGCGGGGGTTCCGGATGCCGCCGCAGCGCCCGTCGCCGCGGGCAGCGTGCGGAGCATCCGCTTCATGGTGCGTCGGTACGCGTCCTTGTTCACGTAGTACGACATGCGATCGAGTCCGAGGTAGCGGTAGCCGCCCGTGAGGTCGGGCCACGGGGCATCCGCCGCCGCTCGGAATCGGGATGCGGCATCGGGAGCCCGGCGCTCGGCCGCGAGGTAGGCGGCGATGAGCTCGGCCTGCTCGTAGCGTCCCTGCCAGCCGATGCCGGACGCCTCGATCATGCCGATCACGAAGAGCCCGTTGAACGACGGCGGGAAGATGTTGAGGAAGAGCTTCGGCGCCGCCGCGGTCCAGTCGAGGTGCGTGCGGTCGACGAACGGGTAGTCGAGCGTGTAGCCGGTCGCGAGCACCACGAGGTCGTAGTCGGCCGCGGTGCCGTCGACGAAGTGCACGGTGTGCCCGTCGAAGCGGTCGATGTCGGGCACCACCCGCAGGTCGCCCTGCCCGAGGTGGTTCAGGATCAGCGTGTTCACGATCGGATGCGACTCGTAGATGCGGTAGTCGGGCTTCGGGAACCCGAATCGCGTCGGGTCGCCCGTGAACGCGCGGAGTACTCGGGTGTCGATGAACTGCTTGAGCCGGGCGGGCAGCGGCCGGCCCTGGTTGAGCGTGTCGGCCGGGCGGCCGAACAGGTACCGGGGCACGAAGTAGTAGCCGCGCCGCACCGAGAGGTCGACGGATGCCGCGTGGTGCACCGCATCGACCGCGATGTCGCAGCCCGAATTGCCCGCGCCGATGACGAGCACGCGCTTGCCGTCGAACACCTTCGCGGACCTGTACGCGCTCGTGTGCATGACCTCGCCCGCGAACTCGCCGCGGAAGGCGGGCACGTTCGGCTCGGCGAGCGTGCCGTTGGCGAGGATGACCGCCGAGTACTCGCCCGTGATGGTCTCGCCGGCGGAGGTCACGGCGGTGATGCGCCAGCCGCTCGCGCCGCTCGCGCCGTCGGCGCCGACGGGCCCGACCGGCTCCACCGCCGTCACGCGCGTGTCGAACCGGAAGTGCTCGCGCAGCGCGAAGGCGTCGGCGTAGGCGCGGAAATACGCGAGGAGCTCGCGGTGACCCGGGTAGTCGGCGGTCGACGACATCGGGAACTCGGCGAACTCGGTCGTGGTTCGCGACGAGATGAGATGTGCCGACTCGTACATGGTCGATCGCGGGTTGTCGATGTTCCAGAGCCCGCCCACGTCGGGGCCGGCCTCGAATCCGACGAAGGGGAGGCCGGCGCGGGAGAGGGCGCGGGCCCCGGCGAGGCCGGAGGGGCCCGCTCCGATGAGGGCGATGGGGTTCACGATGGTTCCTGGGACGGGTTCGCGCGCGAGGGATCGGGCACGGCGATGTGCCCGATCAGCATAGGCGAACCGGACATCGGATTCCGCTCGAGGCATCCGTCGTCGGATTCACGCGGAGGCGGCTGGGTAGGCTTGGACGCGTGGCGCACCGCATCTACATCTGCTCCGCCGAGGGCAATACGGGCAAGTCCACCGTCGCGCTGGGCATGCTCGACACCCTCACGAGGCGCGCCACGCGCGTCGGGGTGTTCCGCCCGATCTCGCGGTCCACCGAGGAACGCGACTACGTGCTCGGCCTGCTCCTCGCGCACGACGGCGTCGTGCCGCTCGACTACGAGGACGCGATCGGGGTCAGCTACGACGACGTGCACGCCGACCCCGAGGCCGCCCTCGCCACCATCGTGCAGCGGTTCAACGACGTCGAGGAACGTTGCGACGCGGTGGTCATCATCGGCTCGGACTACACGGATGTCGGAAGCCCCACCGAGCTCGGATTCAACGCGCGCATCGCCGCGAACCTCGGTGCGCCCGTGCTGCTCGTGCTCGGAGGTCGCGTCACGCAGGGGAAGGGGCGGTCCGAGCGGCTCGGGTACTCCGACGCCCGAACGCCGGGCGACCTCGCACAGATCACCGAGCTCGCGCTCGAGGAGCTCTCGCGTGAACACGCGACCCTGCTCGGCATCGTCGTGAACCGGGCCGACCCCGAGGCGCTCCACGCGATCGTCGCCTCGGTGCAGGATGCGGCCCTACCGAACCCCGGCGGCGGGCATGCGCTCGCTGCCATGGCCGACTCCGAGACATCCGTCGCCGTGTGGGCCATCCCCGAGGACCCGTTCCTCGTCGCCCCCTCGATGCGCACCATCATGGAGGCCGTCGACGGCGAGCTCTACGCCGGCGATCCCGACCTGCTGAACCGGGAGGCGCTCGGTGTCGTGGTCGCCGCGATGTCGATGGAGAACGTGCTGACCCGGCTCATCGAGGGCTCGGTGGTGGTCGTCCCGGCCGACCGCAGCGAGGTGTTGCTCGCCGTGCTCACCGCTCAGAACGCCGCGACGTTCCCCTCGGTCTCTGGCATCGTGCTGAACGGCGGGTTCCCCCTGTCCGAGGCCATCGAGCGGCTCGTCGACGGGCTCAAGGCCGACCTCCCGATCATCCGCACCGAGCTCGGCAGCTACGACACCGCGCTCGCGATCACGCACACCCGTGGACGCCTCGCCGCCGAATCGCAGCGCAAGCGCGACACGGCCCTCGCGCTCTTCGAGAAGCACGTCGACGGGCACGACCTGCTCGACCTGCTCGACGTCGCCCGTCCCGAGGTCGTCACGCCGCTCATGTTCGAGTACGGCCTGCTCGAGCGCGCGAGACGCGAGCGCAAGCACATCGTGCTGCCCGAGGGGTACGACGACCGCATCCTCCGCGCCGCCGCCACCCTGCTGGCGCGCAACGTCGCCGACCTCACGATCCTCGGCGAGGAGATCGAGGTCAGGGCCCGTGCGATCGCGCTCGGCCTCGACATCTCGCGGGCAACCGTCCTCTCGAACCACGACCACGTGCTCGTCTACCGCTTCGCCGACGAGTACCAGCGCCGGCGGGCGCACAAGGGCGTCACGCTCGAGCAGGCACGCGAGACCGTGCAGGACGTCTCGTACTTCGGCACCATGATGGTCGCCCTGGGACTCGCCGACGGGATGGTCTCGGGCGCGATGCACACGACCGCGCACACGATCCGGCCCGCGTTCGAGGTCATCAAGACGAAGCCGGGCGTGGAGGTCGTCTCGAGCGTGTTCCTCATGGCGCTCGCCGACCGGGTGCTCGTCTACGGCGACTGCGCCATCGTGCCCGACCCGACCGCCGAGCAGCTCGCCGACATCGCGATCTCCTCCGCGGCCACCGCGGCGCAGTTCGGCATCGAGCCGCGCATCGCGATGCTGTCGTACTCCACGGGGGAGTCGGGCACGGGCGCCGATGTCGACAAGGTGCGACGGGCCACCGAGCTCGTGCGTGAGCGCGCCCCCGAGCTGCCGGTCGAGGGCCCGATCCAGTACGACGCCGCCGCCGATGCCGCCGTCGCCCGCACGAAACTGCCCGAGTCGACGGTCGCCGGCCGCGCGACGGTGTTCATCTTCCCCGACCTCAACACGGGCAACAACACGTACAAGGCGGTGCAGCGTTCGTCGGGCGCGGTGGCGATCGGCCCGGTGCTGCAGGGCCTCAACAAGCCGATCAACGACCTCTCCCGGGGCGCGCTCGTACAGGACATCGTGAACACCGTGGCGATCACGGCGATCCAGGCGGCGGATGCCTCGTGAGCGTCATCCTCGTCATCAACTCGGGTTCCTCGTCGCTGAAGTACGAGCTCATCGACGTGGATGCGCGCGAGACGCTCGCGTCGGGCCTCATCGAGCGCATCGGCGAGCGAGCCGGCCGCGCCACGCACACCGTGCCCGTCTCCTCGACACCATCGGTCGAGCGAGCGGATGCCCCCTCCCAGTCGACCCGCGAGCTGCCCATTCCCGACCACACCGCGGCGTTCCAGGTGATGCTCGAGGCGTTCGCCGAGCGCGGCCCGTCGCTCGAGGTGCACCAGCCCGTCGCGATCGGCCACCGCGTCGTGCACGGTGGCAAGCGGTTCTTCGAGCCGACGATCATCACCGACCTCGTCAAGATCAATATCGACGATCTCGCCGAGCTCGCGCCGCTGCACAATCCCGCGAACCTGCAGGGCATCGAGGCTGCCCAGGCGATGTTCCCCGACGTCCCGCACGTGGCCGTGTTCGACACGGCGTTCCACCAGACGCTCCCGCCGGCCGCCTACACGTACGCGATCGAGGCCGACGTGGCTGAGAAGTACCGCGTGCGGCGCTACGGGTTCCACGGAACCTCGCACAAGTACGTGTCCGAGCAGGCCGCGGAGTTCATCGGCATGCCGCTCGCGGCGGTGAAGCAGCTGGTGCTGCACCTCGGCAACGGCGCCTCGATCACGGCGGTCGACGGCGGCCGATCGGTCGAGACCTCGATGGGGCTCACGCCCCTCGAGGGACTCGTGATGGGCAGCCGATCGGGCGACCTCGACCCCGCGGTGCTGTTCCACCTGCACCGAAAGGCCGACCTCTCGTTCGACGAGCTGGACACGCTGCTCAACACGCGCAGCGGCCTCGTCGGCCTGTCGGGCACCCGGGACATGCGCGACGTGCTGGAGCGCCGTGCCGATGGCGACGAGGCGGCGACGCTCGCATTCGACGTGTACGTGCATCGCCTGAAGGGCTATGTCGGCGCCTACTATGCACAGCTTGGCCGGCTCGATGCCATCTCCTTCACGGCGGGAGTCGGCGAGAACGCAGCGCCCGTGCGCGCCGCCGCGCTCGCGGGGCTCGAGCGCCTGGGCATCGAGATCGATGAGGAACGCAACGCCGAGCGGTCGAACCAGACCCGGAGGATCTCGACGGATGCCTCGGAGGTGACCGTGCTCGTGGTGCCCACCGACGAGGAGTTCGAGATCGCGCGCGAGACCCTCGCCGTGGTGGAGGCGGGGTCGCCGACGCGCGGGTAGCGACCGACGGGTCGGCAGGTGCTGCCGTTCGATGCGCGCGAAGTGTCCCTCCCAGCGGATATACGATCCGCCACACCGTGCTGTGCGGTGACCTCCCGGCGTGGCGGATCGTATCTCCGCAGCAGCGTGCGCGGGTGCTGCACAGTCACGCGGCGGTGACGGCGGCCGAGGCGCGGGCGTGTGCGAGCTCGGCGGCGATCGTGGCATCCGCTCCGACGCCGTCGATGAGGCTCGATCGGCGGGTGCGCTGGAAGCGGAGGCCGACGGCGGTGAGCCCCGGGATCCCCGTGACCCCGTGCCGATGGCGAAGCTCGCCGCGGTCGTCGAGCAGCAACGGGGGCAGCCACGAATAGTCCCGCCGGTAGCTACCGGCCCAGATGACGGTGCGGATGCCGCCGCCGACGAGGTCGAGCGACGTGGGCGCCTCATGCGGACTGAACTGGGTGGGTCGATCGGGCACTCCCGCGTCGAGCCCGTCGCGGGAGATGACCGCGTCGATGCGGTCGAGGGTACGACGCATGACGCGATCGGCGGCCGCCACGCGGCCGGCGAGGGCTGCATCGAACTGTGCGGTTCGCCCGTTCGCGCCGATGAGGCGCCCCACGAGTTCCCCGTGCGGGGCATCGTGAGGGAAGACCGCGTCGACAGCATGTCGTCTCGAGGGCGGAACGCCCGAGACGAGAGGACAGAGATGAACGACGCACTGGGGATGTACCTGGTGATCAAGGCCGAGCACGAGGCGCTGCTCGCCGAACTCGCCGATCGCGAACGGCTGCGCGGGTTCCCGCGGGCCCGCGCCCGGGCGACCCGCGCCCGACGGCTTCGCGCGGCCGTGGGCCGGCTGACACGATTCGCGCGACGGCGTGAGGCCCGCCTCGTCGAGACCGCCGGGTGAGGGTCAGCGCACCAGCCGCGCGCAGTCGATGCAGAGGTCAGCGGTGGGGCGCGCGTCGAGGCGCCCGACCATGATGCGCTTGCCGCAGCGGGTGCAGACGCCGTAGCTGCCGTCGGCGATGCGGGCGAGCGCTCGATCGACCTCGGAGAGTTCGGACTTCACGTCGGCGAGCACCGCGGTGCGCTGCGACCACTCCTGCGTCATGGTCGGGCCCTCGGGGTCATGTTCGTCGTCGGCAGTGGCATCCGATCTCGCGGTGCGCACCTCGGCCATCGCATCGCCGAACTCCGCGAGCCGTTCCTCTGCATCGGCCCGCTCAGCGCGGAGCCGTGCCTCGAACCGTGCGAGCTGCGCCGGGGTCATCGTCGTCGCCGTCATCTCGCCCCCCTTCCGGTTCAGAGCATGTTACGCCACGGATATCCGGAGGCGGTGTCACACGCGGGAACTACGATTGACACGTGGTCACCGCCCTGTATCGCCGCTACCGGCCTGAGACGTTCGCCGAGATGATCGGCCAGTCGCAGGTGACCGAGCCGCTCATGACCGCGCTTCGCACCGACCGGGTGAATCACGCGTACCTGTTCAGTGGGCCGCGCGGCTGCGGCAAGACGACCTCGGCGCGCATCCTCGCCCGTTGTCTCAACTGTGCCGAGGGCCCGACCGACACCCCCTGCGGCGTCTGCCCGAGCTGCATCGAGCTCTCGCGTGGTGGCGGCGGCTCGCTCGACGTCGTCGAGATCGACGCCGCGAGCCACAACGGTGTCGACGACGCCCGCGACCTGCGCGAGCGCGCCGTGTTCGCACCAGCCCGCGACCGCTACAAGATCTTCATCCTCGACGAGGCGCACATGGTGACGCCGCAGGGCTTCAACGCGCTGCTCAAGCTCGTCGAGGAGCCGCCCGAGCACGTGAAGTTCATCTTCGCCACCACCGAGCCCGACAAGGTGCTCGGCACCATCCGCTCGCGCACGCACCACTACCCGTTCCGGCTGGTACCGCCCGGGCCCATGCTCGAGTACGTGCAGAAGCTCTGCGCCGAAGAGGGCGTGGAGGTGGCGCCCGGCGTGCTTCCGCTCGTGGTCCGCGCGGGTGGCGGCTCACCTCGAGACACGCTGTCGCTGCTCGACCAGCTCATCGCCGGGTCGGAAGGGCCCACCATCGACTACGAGCGGGCCGTCGCCCTGCTCGGCTACACGCACGGGGCGCTGCTCGACGAGGTCGTCGACGCGATCGGCGCGAAGGACGCCGCCGAGGCGTTCGCCGCGGCCGACCGGGTCGTGCAGACCGGTCAAGACCCGCGGCGCTTCGTCGAAGACCTGCTCGAGCGGCTGCGCGACCTCATCGTCGTGGCCGCGTCGTCGCCCGAGGCGGCAGCTGCCGTGCTGCGCGGCATCCCCGACGACGAGCTCACCCGCATGGCCACGCAGGCCGCGGCGTTCGGCCCGGCCGAGCTCTCCCGCGTCGCCGACCTCGTGAACCAGACGCTCACCGAGATGACCGGGGCGACGTCGCCGCGACTGCACCTCGAGCTCATGCTCGCGCGCGTGCTGGTGCCCTCGAGCGACGACACCGAGCGTGGCGCGCTGGCTCGCGTCGAGCGGCTCGAGCGCCGCGTCGGCGTGACGGATGCCGCGGCCGACGCCGAGGAGGTCGGGTCGTCGAGTGGCGCCACGCGAAGCGCACCGCGCATCGAGACGCCCGCACCGCCCGTGGCGGCTCGTGACGCTGGTCGGGGAGCCGCGGAGTCTCGTCTCGAGAGCCCCGCACCTGCCGAGCCCACCCCGCCCGCCCCCACGCCGGTCGGCCCGGTCACCCTGCAGCTGATCCGCGATGCGTGGCCCGAGATCCTCGGCGTGCTCGAACGCACGAAGCGCACCGCGTGGATGGCCGCGATGACCGCCAAGGTCATCGACTACCGCGCCGACGAGGTGCTCGTCCTCGGCTTCCCGAGCCAGAACGACGTGAACGACCTCCGCGGAGGCACGGGCGTGCAGAGTCCTGCCGAGCTGCTGCGGCGGGCCATCGCTGACGTGCTGGGCGTACAGGTGAAGTTCCTGCCGCGGGTGGTCGGGGCGCAGGCCACGGCACCAGAGACGGCACCGGCGGGGGCCCCTCAGCCCGACGCGCCGTCTGCGCCCTCGCCCGCCCCGTCGGTGCAGGCGGCCGACCGAATGCCCGCGCCCGACCCGGTCGCGCCCGCCCAGTCCGCCCCGGCCGTCGCGAAGCCGGCATCCGCACGGCCTGCATCGGCCCCGGCCGCGCCCGTCGACTCCTGGGCCACCGTCGCGATCCCGACCGACGAGCCCGACGTGCCGGTACCGCCGGCCGGGTCCAACGCATCCGCGACCGCTCCGGCCGCCGGCGTGCAGAGCATGCGCGTCGCGCCGAGCGCCACGGCGATCGCGGTGGCCGAGCCGCCGGCCGCGACATCCGCCGACCTCGTCGACGTGCCCGACGATATCGAGGCGCCTCCCGAAGACGTCGAACCACCGTTCGATCCGGGCCCACCGCCCGAGATCGTCGTCGACATCGCGCCGTCGACCACGCCGACCGAGGGCGGCATCCAGCGGTACGGCGAGGCCGTCGTGCGCGAGGTGCTCGGCGCGACCTTCCTCGAGGAGGTCGAGGCGCCCGGGCGCACCGGCTTCGGGGAGCGTGGCTGACCCGTGTATGAAGGCATCGTCCAGGAACTCATCGACGAACTCGGCCGCCTGCCCGGCATCGGGCCGAAGTCCGCGCAGCGCATCGCATTCCACATCGTGCAGACCGAGCACTTCGACGTCAGTCGACTCGCCGAGATCCTCACCGACGTGCGTGACAAGGTGCGCTTCTGCGAGATCTGCGGCAACGTGTCCGAGCAGGAGACATGCTCGATCTGCCGCGATCCGCGACGCGACCCGCACCTCATCTGCGTCGTCGAAGAGGCCAAAGACGTCGTCGCGATCGAGCGCACGCGCGAGTTCCGTGGCCTCTACCACGTGCTCGGCGGCGCGATCAGCCCCATCGACGGCATCGGTCCCGACGAGCTCCGCATCCGGCAGCTCATGCAGCGCCTCGCCGACGGCACCGTCACCGAGGTCATCATCGCCACCGACCCGAACCTCGAGGGCGAGGCCACGGCGACATACCTCAGCCGGCTGCTCACGACCCTCGAGATCCGGGTGACGCGGCTCGCGTCGGGCCTTCCCGTCGGCGGCGACCTCGAGTACGCCGACGAGGTCACGCTCGGTCGCGCCTTCGAGGGCCGACGCGTCGTCGGCTGAGCCGCGGCACCCGCCGCGCGGCGGTGGCCGAGCTGTCGGTCCCGGCCCCCATGCCGTCAACGCAACGACATGCTGAGGACGGTTCGAACGATCCCACCGACGAGGTCGTCGTCAGTGCGGGTCATTCCGATCTTCTCGGCGACGCGGCGGGACGCGGCGTTGTCGGGGTGAATGATCGCGACCAGCTCGGCTGCGCCGAGTTCGTCGCGAGCGAAGTCCCGGCACGCGGCCGCTGCTTCAGTGGCGTACCCGAGTCCTTGCAGGTCGCTGCGTACGTGGTATCCCACTTCCAGCATTCGCACCCCGTTGACGGGCTGCCAGGTCAGGCCGCAGTCGCCCACGAACTCACCGTCGACGGTTTCCACGATCCAGAGTCCGTGGCCGCATTCGTCGTAGTTGCGGAGATTCCACTCGATCCACTGGCCTGCTTGATCACGCATCTTCGGAGCCGGGTAGAACTGCATCACCTCGGGATCACCGAGCAACCCGGCCATGTCGTCGAGGTCGGCACCGGACATCTCGCGAAAGCGGAGTCTGGCGGTGGGGCTGGGGATCATTCGCACGATCCTATGTGAACGCGGAAGGCCGGCTCGGGCCGCGTGACGACCCGCATTGGGCCTGCTCAACGCAGCACTGCGACGAGCACGGTGACGCCGACGACGACATCGAAGACCGCGCACGCCTCGGCGTACCAGCGCCAGACCACGACGTTCGCCCGGTGCAGCGCGGCGTCCCACCCGGCGTGGAGGATCCATCCCGCGGCGATCAGCATGCCGGCGACGAAGGGGTCGACCACCATCGCGAGCGCGGCGAGCGCCGTGTAGGCGATCGCGCCGAGCACATGGAGTGCGAGGAGCCGACCATCGCGGAACTGGCGGCGGAGCGCCCCGATCACGAGGTATTCGACGCCCAGCAGGATCAGGATCGGTGCAGGGACGATGCTCGGATCCAGCATCTTGCCGAAGGTGAGGAGCAACGCGAGCACCGTCGGCCAACGCCGTGCGATCCGCTCGAGCTGCCGACGGGACGCGCCGGGTTCCGCCGCCGTGATCGCCGCAGGATGCCCGACCGGACCCAGTTCCCGAGCACGAAGCGCGACGGCCGCCGCGACGGCGGGGATGACGAGGAGATGTCCGAGGAGCACCGCATCCATCGCTGAGACCGCTCCGAACCAGAACGGCACGAGCGGTGCAGCGAAGGCCGCTGCGATCGCCCCGAGCACCGCCATGATGGATCGCGTGGTGCGGCGGCGGTGGAGCATCCACATCGCGGTGCCGAGGGCGATGTCGATCGTCATCACCGCAGCCACACCCTCGGGTCGCAGCAGGAGGGTGGTGAGGTCGAGGGCCGCGATCGACGCCGAGGTCACCTGATCGACGAGGAACATCGAGAGTGTCGCGACGAGGAGCAGCTCGAGCGTGCCGAGTGCGACGCGCGCCATGACCTGCCGGGATGGCCCGACGGGGCGGGTGGTCGCCGGCTCGGCGACGAGGTGTTGTGTGTGTTCGCTCATGAGGCCAGCCTCTGCCGGGTAGGCGCGTGGGAGGCGAGGCAGGATGTCATCGCTCGATGTGCGTTCTGCACGGGTCGGCCGTGCACCCTCAGCGCCTAGACTCCGATGTGTGAGCGCCACCGTCGATGCCGAACGCAGCGCTCTGCGGGTTCGTCGCGCCCGCGTGCTCACGCTGGTCTGGCTCGCGACCGCCGTGTTCAGCAGCGTGCTCATGCCCGGGGTCGGGGTGCTCCGCGAGACCCGGTCGCTGTGGGTGCTGCTCGGCACGCTCGGCATCGTCGTCTTCGCCACAGCCCAGGCGGGTGTCCTGTACGGAGCGGTCACCCCGGGAAGGTCGGTCGCGGCCGCCCGCGGCTGGCTCGTGGCGTTCGGGGCGGCGGCGGGGCTCTCACTCGCGCTCGTGGCCCCGGTGGCACCGGGGGACTGGGCGACGTGGTCGTGGATCGGCGCGGCGATCGTGGGAACCGTCCCGTTGCTGTTCTCACCGGTCCGCGCCGTCGCGGTTGCCGCGGTCACCGCCTGCGTCGGCGTCGGGGTGGCCCTCGCGATGGGCGGTTCGCCGCTCCAGACCCTCCTCATCATCCTCGGCCTCGGGGGCGGAATCGCACTCGTGAATTGGAGCCCCGTCTGGCTCTGGAGCCTCGTCGCCGACGCGCACGCCGGCCGGGAGTCGAGTGCCGCCCTCGCCGTCACCGAGGAACGGCTGCGATTCGCCCGCGACGTGCACGACCTGCTCGGGCACCGCCTCTCGATCATCGCCCTCAAGGCCGAGCTCGTCAGCCGCACAGCCGTCGATCGCCCGGATGCCGCGGCGAGCGAGGCAGCCGAGATCCGTCGCCTTGCCGCGACCGCCCTCGGGGAGGTCCGCTCTGCCGTCTCCGACTCGCGGCGGGTCGACCTCGGTCGCGAACTCGAGGCCCTCCGTGGCGTGCTCGAGGCATCCGGTGTGCGCTGTACAGTCGACGCGCCCGACGGTGCGACCATCGACGTGCCACCGAAGGCGGCCGGGGTGCTGGCGCCGGTCGCGCGCGAGGCCGTCACTAACGTGATGCGCCACAGCCGCGCCTCCCGCTGCGGGATGTCGCTCCGGCGCGCCGGCGACGCCATCATCCTGACGGTCGAGAACGACGGCGTCGGTGCGGGCGGCGACGCTGCCGGCAGTGGCCTGATCGGCATGCGCGAGCGTCTCCGGGAGGCGGGCGGCACGCTCGAGGTCGAAACGAACGGCAGGGAATTCGTACTCCGGGCCACGATCGGAGTCGTGGGATGATCCGCGTGCTCGTCGCGGACGACGAGGAACTGATCCGGGTCGCGCTCGCGCAGCTCCTCGACCTCGAGGAGGACCTCGAGGTCGTCGCCCAGGCGACCGATGGGCGGAACGCGCTCGACGCAGCGCTGCGACACCGTCCCGATGTCGCGGTCGTCGACCTCGAAATGCCGGCCCTCGACGGCATGCAGGTCGCGGCAGAACTCAGCCGTTCCCTTGCGACGTGCTCGGTCGTGATCCTCACCGGGCGGGGCCGGCCCGCGCACCTGCAGCAGGCGCTCGCGGCCGGCGCACGAGGCTTCCTCGCAAAGGGTGCGCCCGCCTCGGCGCTCGCCGACGTGATCCGGCGCGTGCACGACGGGCAACGTTACGTCGATCCTGCGCTTGCCGCCGCCGCCCTCGCCATTCCGCCTTCGCCGCTGACGGAACGCGAGCTGGAGGTGCTCCGTCTCGTTGCCGAGGGGTGGGACAACGCAGGCATCGCCGCGCGAGCCCACCTCGCCCCGGGTACGGTGCGCAACTATCTCGCCTCGGTGCAGGCCAAGCTGGGCGCATCCGACCGTCATCATGCCGCACGCCTCGCGAGGGACGCCGGATGGATCTGAACCACGAGCCGACCGTTGACGCTGTCGGTGGGCGCGCATAGAACGGACGCATGACGAGCGCAGGAACCCGTTGGGTCGAGGGATACGTGCAGGCGTGGGAATCGAACGACCCCGATCAGATCAGAGCGTTGTTCGCCGATGACGGGGTCTACCTCACCGCTCCCGACCACGAGCCCCGTCGTGGTCACGGGCAGATCGTCGCCGGCTGGCTCGAGGATCGCAACGAGCCCGGTGCCTGGTCGTTCGACTGGAACATCATCCACGAGGACGACGGCTTCGTGCTCGTGCAGGGCCGCACGCAGTACCCGGCCGAGAAGGACTACCTGAACCTCTGGGTCGTGCGCCTCGATGCCGCCGGGCGGGCGACCGAGTTCACCGAGTGGTACATGCCGCGCAAGCATCAGGCCTGACGGGCGCCCCGCTCGCCGCCGCCGCGACGAGCGGGGCGGTCGATCACTCCGTCACGCACTCGTACGAACTCGCCTGGTCGAGGGAGCCGTACCCCTGATACTTCGGCCACGACGGGTACTCGCACATCGGACGAGTACGGTCCGCGCCCGCGTTACCGTCACGTGCGATGAGCCCTGACGGCGCGACGCCCTGCTCCACCCAGTCCACGATCGTGTCGAGGCCGTCGTACTGCGCGACGAAGCGCCCCTGCCCGTGACCCCACCCCGGGACCATGTAGAACTTCAGGAACGAGTCGAGCCGTTTCCCGAACTCGTCCTGCAGCGCCGCGTAGTACTGCAGCGTGTTGTGCGGCGTGATGAAGTCGTCGATCGTGCCATGGGTGAGGATGACCTTGCCGCCGTACGCGCGGAACTTGTTGAGCGAGACATCCGTCACATCCATGATCTCGCCCACCTCCTGCACGCGGTCGGCGTAGTCGAGCGGGTCGACGGTGTAGCCGTTCCAATCGGGCGGATTGCCCGCCACGCCGTACTGCATCGTCGCGTTGAACACCTGGAACTGCAGGCCCTGCGACAGCGGTCCGGAGCCGAAGCCCGCGAAGCCCTGGTACAGCGCCCCCTGGAACAGCGCGCTCTTCGCGAACACCGAGTTGCCCTCGATCTCGATGCCGAGGTCGTAGTCGGTCGTGATCTTCACGGCCGCTGCGATCTCGACCTCCGAGAGGCAGGTGTCGACCGTCGCCGGGTCGACGCCCTCGGGACAGGCGAGCGTCTGCACGTCGAACGCCTCGTCGCACGCGCCGACGTTGCTGACGATGCCATCGGCCGCGCCGTCGAGCGTGTCGCAGGTCGCGTACACGGCGTTCGTGATGGTCGCCGTCTCGGCGGCGTTGAGATGCCCTGCGCCGCCGTCGAGCAGGAGCGCGTCGCGGAAGTTCACCGCGCCGACGTGCATCATCGTCACGTTGTACGCCGGGTAGTTGGCGATGATGCCGTCGTAGTCCTTCGGGTAGCGCGCTGCGGCGTCGAGGGCCTCGTGACCGCCCTGCGACCCGCCGATGAAGTACGACCACTGCGGCTCGGCACCGTAGGCCGCGTCGATGACGGCGTACGCCGCGTCGTGCGCCTTCTTCACCGACCACTGGCCGTAGTTGAGGAAGAGCTCCTCGTCGAGCTGGAAGGTTCCGTCGAAGCCCGGCCCGCCCTGGTGCCCGCCGTCGGAGCCGAGCGTGACCCAGCCCTGCGAGAGCGCGGTGGGAGAGCCCGTCGGCTGCGCCGTGTAGTTGCCGGTCGCCGTGACGAGCGAGCCGTCGAAGCCACCGCCGCCGAACTGCAGCGTGCGACCGTTCCAGTCGGCGGGGAGGTTGACGCGGAACTGCATGTCCTGCGGCGCTGACACCGCGCGGATCCAGCCGGTGACGGCGCAGTAGTTCCCCGCCGCGTCCCAGACCGCGGTATCGATGTCGGCCCCGCTCGTCGGCAGTCCGATGTCGCTGGCAGGAATCGTGAGCTCGGCGAGCGGCGCGCAGTCCGCCTCGGCGAGGACGGGCGGCTCGCCATGCTTGCCGCCCGGTGCCGCAGCAGCCGATGTGGCCCCCGCGGTGATGAGGAACGCGGCGATGATGCCCATCGACACCGCCGTCGCTCGCTTGAACACTGGAATCATCCGACGCTCCCTTGCGTAGTGATGCGCAGCAACGGTGCCCGCGGCACAAATGCCGCATCGTGTCATCCGCGGCGCAAGCCGCCGATGGCGAGGCCAACGCTAGACCCGCCGCTCGGTCGCGGGAAGTGGTCGTTCATTCAGTGGAAATCGTGTTGCGCTCGCGAACGAGATGGGTCGACGCCCCTCGGAGGCCGGGGCGCGGCCTCCGGCGCCTTGACCCCCGAAGACGTCGCACGGGAGGGCTCGTACGGTGCGGGGCGCAAGTCTATGCTGTGTTCACCCGGTGGCAACGATGCACCCGATGGAGGCCGTACATGGATGACATCGCGACCGGTCATGCCGGTTCCGCTACATCGCCCGGGGCTCCGAGGCTCGAAGCCGCATTCGCAGCGTTGGGCACGCCGGCGGTCATCGGCTCGGCCCTGGCAGTTGCCGGCGTGGCGCGGATCGTCGGCGTGGTCGTACTCGACTCGATGCCCGCGCTCTTCACGGTCCTCTCGGTCGTCGACGCCGCGGCGATGACCGTTGCGTTCGCAGGGTTCGCGTTCGGCGGGCTCACCGCGCCCAGCCGACTGGCGCGTCTCTCAGCGTGGGTGCTCGCGGGACTTTACTTCGTCACGCTGCTTGTTGCCGCCGCCGGCACATGGATGCCGCAGCTGGCCGTGGCCCTCCCGGCGCTGGGTTTCGTCATCATCGTCGCCGGGCTCGTCTTCGGCGTGACGATGCTCCGTTCCGACGCTCTGCCGCACCGCGTGAGAACGGTGCCGCTGGCGTGCTTCGCCGGGATATTGGCGTTGTCGGTGACCTTCGCGGACGATCCGCTCTTCGCGGCAGGCGGCATCGGTGTTGTGCTCCTGCTCTTCGCAACCGCGATGTTCATCAGTACGAGGGTGACTCCGCAGGCTCTTCGCACACCCTCCGCACCTCGGGCGGGCTGGTATGCCGACCCGATCGGCGAGCGGGCGTTCCGATGGTGGAGTGGCGCGGCATGGACGACCGGCGTCTCGGATGTGCCGACGGATCGACCGGCGACCTCGGCACCCGAGCCGACCGAGCAAGGCGCACCGACGTGACCGAGCAACGAAACCGCACCGGACCAGCGAGCGACGACATCGACGGGGTCCTGATCGAAGTGATCGCGCAGTTCGGACGACGCATCGTCGACCGCCCCGATCGGCTCAGAGCCGCACTCGCGGACACGGTCGGCGGTGCGCGCGGCGACCTCGACGACGAGGCATCGATGCGAGCTCGCATCGATGCCGTCGTCACGGCGTCGCGAGCCGGCGTCGCGTCGGACATCCGCGACTCCGACCCCGGGACGTCGGCGACCGAAGACGAGATCAGAGGCTGGTTCGACGACTTGGTGCGCGCAGGGCTGTCGTTGCGCGATGCCGCGCTCGCGACCCGCACCTGGGCCACGGCATTCAACGCATCGGCGACGGCGCAGATGACCGCATCGGTGAGCGAGGGGATTCTCTCGGAAACCGACGGGGCCGCGAATGACGGTGGCGGCGGCGTGCAGCACGCACCCGCCAGCTCCGAACAGGTGCTGGGCGAGACCGAATTCGGCATGACGTTCGATGAGTCGCGCACGATCGGCGTCGATCAGTCGCTCCTCGCGGCAAGACCGGATCCGCCGGTTCGCGCAGCCGAGGACTCCCGCGTGGCGCCACCGACCCTCGAACAGCTCGCGGAGCTGTCACCTCCTCAAGGGCGCCCCGCTCGCCCGAGACGCGATCGCGGACTGGGCGCGGGACCACAGCGCCCCGCGTCACCCGAGGGGGTGCCCGGTCCGAAAGCCACTGGGCGGCTCGTGCGTCGGCTCGGTTCTCCTTGGATCGGCGCGGCAGCGGTGGCCGTCATCGCGGCGACGCTGGCGATCACGGTGCCGATGATCGTCGCGGAGCCTCCCCGAGCCGCGGCACCGCGCACCTTGGACGAGAGCGCGCCTCGGATCTTCACGAACAGCGAGCTCTCGCGCTTCGTACTGACCGAGGCTCAGCTTCGCGCGTTCGCACCCGAGGCCACTGAGGTGTCGGCGCCGGCTCAGCTGGATTACGGCGAGATCCTGCCTCCCGACACGACGGTCGGCCCCGAGACCTGCCTCCCCGTGCTGTGGTATTCGACGGGGTATCTCGAAGGCGCAGGACAGGTGTTCGGCGGCTACGCCTGGAATGGCGACAACGGGTCGGTCACCTCCTACGGTCGCACGTACCGATCAGAGGAGGACGCTGAAGAGGCGCTGCGAGCGCTCGTGCCGGCTGAATGCACGGCGAGCCTCCAAGTCACATCGCGAGGCGGGATCACGCAGACCGGACGAGTCCAGGTGTCGACACCGCCGGAGGAGGAGGGCTCCGCGTTCCTCGCAACCGAACTCACCTTCGATACCCGTCAAGAGAGCCGCGCCTGCGCCCGCGACCTCAATCTCGTGGTCTGTCACTCTCTGCTTCGCGCCAGCGCCTACCAAGGCGGCGCGGCCACCTCGGCACAGTTACTGGACGAACTCGAACGAGCTGTCGCTGAGCACTCGCCGGTGATGGGAGACGAACAGTGAGCACTGGAAGCCCCGACGCGAGTCGGACCCCGGGCAGACTCCTGTGGCCGATCGTCAACATCGTCGCCGTGATCATCGCGATCGTCGTGGTCGCGGTGATGGTGACGTGGGCTGTGGCAGCGAACAACCGGCCGGCGCTGAGTATCGAGGAGGCCGGGGAGCAGGTCCTGCTCACTCCAGACGACGCCCGACGGCTCCTGCCCCAGGAGCCCGAGCTCACTCCGCTCGTCGCGGTCAGCAGAGATGCCGCCGTCTCGACGATCGACACGTTCCCGACCTGGGTCGACTTGGAAAGTCTCGATGCGCGCTGCCATCCGATCCACTGGTTGACCATCCCCCCGGTGGCCGATATCGGAAGTGAGTACTGGGGAGAAGGTGATGCCACAGCGAGCGTCTGGAGCCGTGCCATCGTGTTCAGGAGCGCGGAAGCCGCACGCCGCGCCCTCGAATCGGAAGTCGCCGCGTATGAGGCGTGTGCGAGCCACGAAGACCGCTCGATCGGCTCCGCCACGACGTACACCGCTACGACGACGCTCACGCGCAGTGCCGGCGACCGACTGCCGGGGTATCAACGCGCGGAGACCATCGAGTACACGCTCGATGGGACGCCGATCTCTGAGGAATCGCGCGCCGAAGTGACCGTGCTGGGCAACACCATCTTCCGCTACGGCGTGTACGAGCCCGGTCTCCTGCTCGACGAGGCCGCCGAGGCGGAGGTCTCGGCTGCTCTGCAATCGCGACTGCTCAAGCGTGCTGAGGCTGTGGCGAAGGCGTGGGCCGATGGTTGAATGCGGTCAGTCGCGAAGCGCGGAGGACACGCTGGTCATCGCGAAGCCTCGAAGACGAATCGGGTGCGATCGATGATGAGTTCAGCATCCCGCAGCAGCGACGCAGCCTGTCCGGGTTGCACGATGATCGGGGCCCGCCCCACGCGCTCGAGGCGCCAGGCGCCTGCGCTGAGATTGCGCAGCCCCCATCGGTTTCGTGTCTCGTCATGCACCACTCGGCCGATGCCGGTCGCGAGATCGTAGTTGTGATGAACGTGATGCGCGGTGAGCACGGTACCGTCGTTCAGGGTCAGCGTGCAACGCTCGCTCCGGAGCCGCACGGGCGGGTCGAGGTGCCGGCGGCAGGCCACACAGCGAGTCGAGGCTCCGCCCTCGGTGAGGTTTTCCTCGCCGCACCAGCCGCATCGATGCAGGCTGTCGAGCAGCTGGGTGAGGGTGGCCCGCCACACGCTTTCCCGGACGCGCCGGCTGGGATCATGCAGTCCCGTCGTGAAGCTCTGCTCGAAGAGCACTTTGAGCGAACGCGGCAGTCGCGCCCAGCGCGCGATCGGGGCGGGCTGGGTGGCTTCGTCGGGGCGGTTGCGGTCGTCGGACGGGTCGAAGATGAACAGCGGGTGCGTGCCGAGCATCTCCTCCTCACCGGTTTTTCCGCGCCACCGGGATTCGAGGCGTCCGATGAGCGGGTGGTGCCGCGCCAGTACATAGAACAGCAGCACGGCGAGCGAGTGCAGGTCGCTCTGCGCCGACGGCATCGCCTCGCCGCGAATCACCTCGGGAGCCATGAATTTCCGGGTGCCGAGCACCGCCGAGAAGGAATCCCCATCGACGCCCACGTTGTCGTTGTCGCAGATCATCGGTGTGCCGGTGGCAGGATCGAAGAACACGTTGCCGAAACTGATGTCCCGATAACAGAGTCCCTCGACATGCAGCAGCAGGAACGCGTGTGCGAGGCCGATGCACAGGGTCAGTGCGAGCCTCGGAGAAGCCTCCACCCGGCCCAGCAACAGCTCGCCGATCGGCCGATGCTCGTCAGCGCGCAGCGGCATCACGTAGCCGAACCCGTCGACGCCGCTGTGTTCGACGAGCGCGAGCGGCCAGAGGAACATCGATCCGGGTGTGCCGCGCGCAATCAGCCGCGCGATCGCCTCCCGCTGGTGCCGGTTCGCGGATCGTTCGTGGTACCACTTGATCGCGAGGGCCTCGGGAGCGGTCATCGTGGATCCGTCCCCGGCCGTCTCGCGGTTGACGGGGTCGAGCCGGAACACCGAGCCCTGACCGCCCTCGCCGATGAGCGACCCCACGCGCCAATCACCGCCCAGCCCGCGCAGCGACATCACGGTGCCCTCCTGCAGCATGGCGTCAGCATGACACATACCCCGACCGGGGCGTAGCGCAATGGCCGATGAACTTCCGACCATGGCACGGCAGCCGTTGCACTGCTTCCTGCTCCTGGACTGCTCGGGATCGATGGCCTCCGACGGGAAGATCCAAGCGCTCAACGCCGCGGTACGCGAAGCGCTGCCACATCTCGAAGACGTCGAGGCGATGAACCCGCACGCAGAGCTGCTGATCCGTGCGATCGCGTTCTCGACGGATGCCACGTGGCACCTCGCCGAGCCGACTCCCGTCAGCCGGCTCGAGTGGCGGTCGGTCGTGGCCGCCGGCTACACCGACCTCGGAGCCGCGCTCGACCTGCTGCTGCCCGAGCTCGAATCTCCGCCCATGCCGCCGAATGCCCTCCCGCCCGCGCTGGTTCTCGTCTCGGACGGGATGCCGACCGACGACTACGAGCCGAGCCTCGACGCCTTGCTGGGCACCGAGTGGGGCGCGCAGTCGCTGAGAGTCGCGATCGCGATCGGGCGCGACGCCGATCGTGAGGCGCTCTCGAGGTTCATGGGCGGCGCGGCGCCGCTCTCCGCGAGTGACCCGGAGCAACTCGCTCGGGCGCTTCGCTGGGCGACCTCACGTGCGACGCAACTCGCGTCGACGCTCGCGGATTGGATCGATCGGCCGCCGACGCCGCAGTTCAGCGACGACGACACCGAGGACGTGGTGTGGTGACCGAGGCGCCTGATCCCATCGTCGACGGGCCTCCGGTGGCGCTGCTCGGGCCGCTCGAACTGCGATCACCTCAGGGCACGATTCCGCTCGGCGGCGAGAAACAGCGCGCGGTGTTGGCATTGCTACTGCTCGATCACCGGCGATCGATCCCGGCATCCGACCTCATCGACGCAGTGTGGGCGGAGTCACCGCCGCCGACAGCCGGCAACGCGATTCAGGTGTATATCGCCGGCATCCGGAAGGCCCTCCGCGAGACAGGACTCGATTCAGCGCTGACCACTGCCGGCCACAGCTATCGACTCGACCTTCCCGATGGCGCCCTCGATCGCGACGCATTCCTCGCGGCCAGGTCACGGGCGTCGACGGCGGTCGCCCAGGGGCGGCGAGACATCGCTTCGCACGAATACGCGACAGCCCTCGCTGTCTGGCGAGGCCGGGCACTGAGCGATCTGCGGGCCGTGGATTCCGTGCGTGCACAAGCCGAGCACCTCGACGAACTCGAACTGGCGACCTTCGAGGCATCCGCCGCCAACGAGCTCGCACTCGGACGTGCAGGCGAGATGCTCCCGAGTCTCCTCCTGCGTGGAGCACGCCAACCGCTCCGTGAATCGCTGTGGGCTCTGATCGCGCTCGCACAGTACCAAGCGGGGGATCAGTCGGGGGCACTCTCGAGCCTGCGCCGCATCGCGACAGCGCTGCGGGAGGAACTCGGCGTCAGTCCGGGGCCGAGGTTGCGCATGCTGGAGACGGCAGTGGTGCGTCACGACCCGGGGCTTGTCGTCTCGGCAAGCGAGCATCGCTCCAATGCGACAGCGCCCGGCGATGACCTCGTCGGGCGAATCGCGCGCACCGTGACCCTGCCGGCCGACGCCTCGTCCGCTCCGAGGGCCGAGCTCGTGTTCGCGGACGATCGCCGGACCATCGTCGCCGCGGAACCGGTGCTGCTGGGGCGCGCACCCGGCTGCGATGTGGTTGTGGCAGATCCCTCGGTAAGCGCGCTCCACGCCCGGGTCCGTTCGGTTCACGGTTCCCACGTACTCGAAGACCTCGCGTCGACCAACGGCACGTTCGTGAACGGTGCGGCCGTGTCACGTACCCAGCTCGCCGATGGCGACGAGATCGGTCTCGGCCGCTGCCGGCTGCTCTATCGCATGGGGTCCGAGCCGTCGGAGGCTGACTGAGGCGAGGG
This sequence comes from Agromyces sp. NPDC052230, assembly GCF_040679595.1. Classification (NCBI taxonomy): domain Bacteria; kingdom Bacillati; phylum Actinomycetota; class Actinomycetes; order Micrococcales; family Microbacteriaceae; genus Agromyces; species Agromyces sp. NPDC052230. The sequence goes on from NZ_JBFAVC010000004.1 coordinate 51,690, forward strand.
TTCGCCGCGCAGCTCTGCAGGTTCCGCGGCCGCGACCTGGACATGCGTGGCGTTTCCGGCGGCAACGAGGTATCCGCGACCGGGCGCGGGTGCCGGCGCCGACGGACCGTACGGCAGCCGCACGTCGAACATCGGGGCGAGCTCCGTGTGATTGGTGAGCATCAACACGGAGCGCAGGCTCGTGAGGTACCTGACCCACGGGTCGAAGGAGCGTACCCAGTCGGCCGCGCGCGCCGACACGACGACGCGCAGACCGGTGTCGCGAGCGGCTCGCATGAGCCGCTCCAGCCGATCGCCGAGTTCGCCCACGAGTTCGTCGGCGTCATCGATCACGAGCAGCCGCGGGTGCCGCGTGCCGTGCTCGTCGAGCCTGTCGAGCATCTCAGCGAGCTCGGGTCGGCTGCGGGCGAATGCTGCACACCCCCGGTGGCTCGCGACCGGATCCAGCGGGCCTGGACGGGCACTGGCGATCATGAAGGACCCGCCGCCTGCGGCGGACTCGGCTGCGATCAGCGTCGCCAGCGCCGTGCTTCGGCCGCTGCCCTGCTCACCGAGCACGACCAGGTGCGCGCCGGCGCGGGTGTCGGCCACCACCGGTTCGAGTTCAGGCCCACCGACGCCGATCACGGCAAGGCCTGGCCAGGTCGACGCGAGCTCGGCGTGCCGGATGTTGCGCGGCATCCGCTCGATCGGTCGTGGTCGAGACTGCCCGGTCCACCGATCCGCGATATCGGTGAGCATGCCTTCATCCACGTGCGCGATCTGCACTTCAGCAGGCCCCGCCGCCATGGCCCGCCCGGGGACGTCGGGCGGAAGCTCGTCGTTGGGGGGTCGCCAGTCGATCGCGAGATAGTCGCCGCGATCGACCGCGCTCAAGAGGAGCCGGTTTCCGAATGCGCCGGAAACGCTGAGCCGCAGATCGGTGGGCTGCACCGCGGTCACGGCAACGTGAATGCCGAGGGGTCGGCCGCTCGTGATGATTCGGTGCAACTGCTCGAGTCGGGACGCGTCGCCGTCACCGAGCACCTCACGAATCTGGGAATAGTCGTCGACGAGCAGCAGCACCGCCGGGCGCTCTTCCCCCGGCTCGGCCGCCTCGCTTCGCCTGACTTCGATCATCCGGTTCAGCCGGGCGAGCAGGCGGTCGATTCGCTCCTGGTCCCCCACGCCCACCACCGCTGCCGTGTGCGGGAGCATCTCGAGCGGTGTCAATGACCGTTCCGAGGTGAGCCCGTAGATGTGCAGTCGCGTCGGCGGGGTGACGCGGGCCAGCGAGGCGGCGACCGTGAGGAGCGCGGTCGAGCGACCGCGACCCGGCGCACCGGTGATCATCAGGTTGGAGGTGGCGAGGTCGACCGAGTGCGGGCGCTGCTGCTGCGCGGCGACGAGATCGACCAGGCCGATGACGGCCACGGGTGCATGGACGTCGGTCGGGTCGTCGGCGGCGGGAAGTGCGTCCAGTGACAGGAGGTTCGGAAGCGGAGGCAGCCACAGCGGCGTGACCGGCGGCTCGCCGTCGTCTTCCGAGGCGACGCTGGCGGCATCGATCAGTGCGGCCAGCTGGGTTCGCGCGCTCGTCTCTGCGGCGGGCGAATCGTTCGAGAACGGCGCATCGTCGGCAAACGGCTCGACGGTGACCGTGCTCACGGTATCCGAGTACGGCACCGTCACCCGTGCGGATTGAAATGCCACCGTGCGGGCCTCCGCGCCGCGTCGCACGAGAACGCGGCCCGGGCGGTCAACCGGCAGCATGGCCGCCTCGGCTGTTCCGAGCAGTTCACGCGACTCCGCCTCGCTCACGACCCGCAGGCACAGCCACAGGTTCGTGTTCGCCCGGATCGCCGGGGTGATCACCCCACCCGGACTCTGCGTGGCCAGCAGCAGGTGCACTCCCAGGCTGCGACCCTGACTCGCGACGGTGTCCAATCGTGCCTTGACTGCGGGCTGTTGTTGTACCAGCAGGGCGAACTCGTCGATCACCACGAGCAGCGAAGGCACCGCCCCATGTGGCGCTCCCGCGGCACGATACGCCCGCAGATCGGCCACTCCTGTCCGGCTGAGCAGCGTCTTGCGCCGTCGCAGTTCCGCCTCGAGAGCGGTGAACGCGCGGCGGGCGAGTGCTTCGTCACCTTCGAGATCGGTGACCACCCCCGCCGAATGCGGGAGACCGGCGAATCGGGCGAAGGTCGCACCGCCCTTGAAGTCGATGAGGAACAGCGCCAGCTCAGACGGGCGGTGCGTCCCCACCAGCGCGGCCAGCAGGGATGCCAGCACCTCGCTCTTGCCTGAGCCCGTGGTGCCTGCGATCACGCCGTGAGGCCCGTCACGCTCGAGATCGACCGCGACCGGCACGCCATCGTCACCGATGCCGATCTCGACCGCGAGGTCATGAGGGCGCCGACTCCTGCGTGCCGCCTGGAGATCGAGGTGGCCGTGATCGCGCAATCCCGCGAGGTCGAGAAGGGTCACTGCCGCCGTACGGCGCGAGTCCGGGGCACGTGGGTCACGAAGCCGGCCGATCCGCATGGCGAGCCGCTCTGCAGTGTCCCGGTCGATCCCCTGCACATCGACCGCCCCGATCGGCACCGCCGCGTAGTCGCCCAGCACCGTGAGCGTGCTGGATGACGGATCGGCGCCGGAAACCATCGCGCGCGCCTTCGCCTCCAGCGGCAGCGCTCGCTCATCGTCCGCGAGCACGATCAGCAGTCCGTCGTGCTCGCCCCATTCCGCCAGCAGCCGCGCTGCGATCGACGCCGCGCCGCGTGCAACGAGTACGAGCCGACGCACGCTCGGGGCGGCGCGGGTTGCGCTCGTGCCGGCATCGGTGCCGTGGTGGACGGCACTCGTGGCGCCCGCCCGCAGTTGCTCGATCAGCCGGACCGCACCGCCGGGGTCCTGGCTGAGCAGCACGCCGGATGGGCCACTGTCGAGATGCGGCAACCAGCGCGCCCATTCCCAGACTCGGTCGGTGGCCACGACAGCGACCTGCAGCACGGATGGTGCATGCGCCAGTGCGGCTTCCAGCAGAAGCCGCATCGCCAGTGCGTCGACGGCTCGAGCGGGCCCGGCCATGCCGAACACCCCCGTGGTCGGGGTCGGCACCGGTCCGGCCGGCAGGCGTCGAGCGGCGGTGGCCGCCCGTGCTTCATCTGCAAGCAGGCCCGTCTCCGCACCCGGGGTGTGATCGATCTCGATCGACGAGACACGGATGCCGGTACCGAGCGTGAGCGCGAGGAAGTCCTCGTCCTCGGGGCGCCGACACCACAGCAGCGGATCCCGCTGAGCGAGCAGCGCTTCCCACTGCTCCGGGTCCGGGGCCTGGGCGGCGATCCAGGCTGCCTCATCGTCGAGCGCGGCCCCGATCGACTGCTCGAGGGACGCGAGCCGTTCGCGGAACTGCGCCACCTGCGCGCGACGGCGGGAATGCTCGGCCAGCATGCCGAAGCCCATCGTGCCGAGCCCGGCGAAGGACCCGAGCACAGCGAACAGCCAGTTGCCGGTCACTGCACCGAGCGTGACACCGCCGGCCACGCCGAGCAGGCCCCCGCCGAGTTGCCAGAGCAGGCCCTTGCCGCGGAGGGTGGCCTGTTCGGGTGGCCGTGGCACGGAGAAACGCTGCGCAAGGGGATGCGCCGCGAGTCGGGGCACGACATCCACGACCGAGGAGGCACGCTCGGGAGCCGGCAGTGGTTCCGGATCTCCCGGAAACGCGACTCGGGCGACCGTCCAGGTCTCGCCACGCTCCACCGGTGTGGCGGCCCAGGCGTCGTCGGGGTGCAGCAGCACTCCGTCGGCCGCCCGATAGAGCGTCCATGCGGTTCCCTCGGTTCCAGCGGCGCCCGCAACTTCGCCCGCGAAGTCGTCCGCGCCGTCGAGCCCCAGCCATCCGGCGATCGCTCGCGCGACGTCGCCGACGCGGGCGGCAGCCTCCGCGCGCACTCTCGCCGCGCGAGGCCGCGCCCGCTGCGATGACCTGGACGGGGTGCGCTCCGAACGGACCAGGAGTTCGATCGTCGCGGCGAGCGGCTCGGCCGGGGCCGAGGCACGGAGCATCCAGCCCGACCCGCGCAGCAATAGCTCATCTCCGGCGCGGAGCGCGGATGGTTGGTCGAGCCGCTGCCCGTGCAGCGAGATGCCGTTGCGCGAACCGAGGTCGTGGGCCACGATGTCACCGTCGACGGCTCGCAGTTCGAGGTGGCGACGCGAGATGGCGGGATCGTCGATGACGACGTCGCCGCGTCGACCGACCACCACCGATCCGTCGGGGGGGACGAACACCGGAGCCGTCCGGCCATCGGGCCCGGTCAGTTCCAGCCGCAGGCCCGTCTCGAGGCTGTAGCGCCGACCTTCCAACAGCACCAGAGAGGAGTCGCCGACCCTCGCGACCGATCCGGGCACGAACGGCGCGGGCGCATCGACATCACGACCGTCGAGCAGCGTACCGCCGGATGAACCGGCATCAGCGATCGTGACGGCGATCGCGCCTTCCGGCTTGCCGTCGTCGGTGCTGGTATCGACCACGGCGTGGAATCGGGAGACTCGGTGGTCGCTGAGCGTGAGGCCGCCGCCGGCGCGGCCGATCGGCAGGCGCCCGTCCACGGGGGCCTGGGCGCCGGCATCCGGCCCCTCGACCACACGTAGGACCAACGGACCACTCGGCACTGCCATCCCCCATCCGTCGCAACGGTGGGTCGACACTACCGCCGACGGTCACGGCGGTCTACTGAACCGGCCGGCACGACTTAAGCGAGCCTTCAGCGCAGAGGCGTGCACTGGGAACCTCAGGCAGGTTCGTCTGCCGGAGCGACGGCCGCAAGGCGTCGGAGCCGCATCCAACGAAGGAGACATCATGGCTATCGGCGGAAACCTCGAACAGCTCTTCGCTTTGCAGAACACGCTCACCCGCAACAGCGGCGCAGTCGAAGCGCTCACCACATCCATTCGCAACGAGCTCAACAACGTGCAGTGGGAGGGCCCCGCCGCCGATCGATTCCGGGCCACCTGGAGCGGCGAGTTCGAACCGAGCCTGCGTCGCCTCCGCGAGGCGATCGACGATGCCGCCACCGAGGTCAGTCGCCGTCGTGAGGCGCTGGCCCAGGCCGGCAGCTGAATCCAGCGGACGACGACATGACGACCGTGCAGGAGAATCCCGGCTCGATGCGGGCGACTGCTGCATCGATCAGGGCGCTCGCCGATGAGTTGTGCGGTTACACATCCGAAGTGGTGAGGGTGTCGCAGGGCCTCGGCTATCAGGGCCCCTCAGCCGAGGTCTTCTACGACGTGCTGCAGCGTGCGCACAACGGCGTGCACGCCGAGGCGGAATCGCTGTTCCGACTGGCTGCACGTCTGGACGCAGGGGCCGACGAGGCTGAACGGCGCATCCAGGCGGAGATGATGACATGAGCCCGCCGAACGAGACGCAGACGGCCGGGAGGCCGGCGCCGCCGTGGAGCATCCGCACCGTGCACGATGCCGCACTGGTCGGGCGGGGCATCCGTATCGAGCACTCCTCGTTGCCGGCGATCGAGGGGCTCGGGCTTGCCGAGCTCGCCGAGTGGCACACGGGTCAGGCCTCCGATGAGCGACGTGCACTGCGTGTCGGCGCGGATGAGGTCGACCTCGTGGGGCCGGAAGGCACGATCACGCGATGGTTCGAGTATCTCGACCGGGGTGCCCCGCGGCGCGGCCTCGCCGCCTACGCCCGACTCGGTGAGGAGCTGCACTGGGTCGTGGCCGAAGCGACACCGGATGTGGATGACGGAGTCACCGCGGGCGACAGCGTTCTGCTCGGAGTCGTCGACGCGTGGCTCGCGGCGCAGGCGACGGTGCTGCTGAGTGCCCTGGAGGTGAGGGTGCTCGGTGAATTGCTCGAGCTCCCTGCTGTGAACTTCATCGGCGCCGCCTGGTACCCGGAGCTGTCTTCCGAGAGCCGGCTCGCCATCGGAAGCGAGATCATCGCCGGTCTGCTCCGACGTGGGGTCCTGCGCGGCGACGACGTCGGCCAAACCGGCAACGTGCTGTCGGCCGCCGCCGACCCGTTGGTGCGCGCCGTTCTCGACGGTGATCAGATCGTCGTGCTCACGCGCACGGGCGCTGCGGGAGTCGAGGTCGGTGGATCCGGATCCGACGAGCCCCAGCGGCCGGGCCGGGAGACGATCGTGCTCGCGCGCTCGGCCGATGGCGTATGGATACTGCTGCGCGCCGAACCCGACGGCATGTTGAGACTCAGCCCCGTCTTCCGGAACATCGGCGAGGAGCTCGAGCGCTTGACCGGAGCAGGCGGATTCGCCGCACACGATCATGCCCAGCTGAGCGACCAGGATCGACCCACGTCGATCGTCGAGCTCCGCCGGAGCCTGACCGACGATTCCTCGCGCTGGCGGGGCAGTACCGGGGTGCAGGCGGTCAGGCGCACCGTCGACGGGTTGCAGATGGCGGAGTACACCTGGCTGTTGGACGACGTCGGCGCAGCCTGGGCCGTCGAGGCGTCGCTCGAAACCGGCGCGGTGCGACTCACCGCGGTCGATCGGGAAGCGGTGTCGAGTGCGCTGCGGAGCGTGCTCGAGTCCGCGCCACGCGACGGTGGCGCGAACGCACACCATGAACAGGGGCGGGAGGACCAGCCATGACCTGGATCAGGATCGACCCGGGTCAGGCCTTGTTCGTCGGACTGAAGATGCTCGAGGGCGGATTGAGGGGCAATCAGGCCCTCGATCGCCTCACTGCACTTGCGGGCACCGCCGGGCTCGGAGCGTATGCGGGCACAGTCGACGCAGAGCTGCAGGCGGCGCGCGCGAGCATCGTGCGCCACACCCAGTCGTGGATCGACCAGGGCAGCGATATGCTCGCGCGGACCAACCGTCTGCTCGCCGACCAACAGGCCGCGTCGATGATCGGCACGGTCGGCTCGGTGAGCGCCGCGATCATCGGGGGCGCGGCCGTCGTCGGCGGAACCGGGAGTGCCGGAGGCGTCTACTTCCCGGAACCGACGGGCCCGGTCTTCGGCCCGACGATCGTCGGCGGAACCGGCAGTGCCGGAGGTGTCTACTTCCCGGAACCGACGGGCCCGGTCTTCGGCCCGACGATCGTCGGGGGAGCGTCCGCTTCGGCAGATGCCTTCGCCGCGAACAATCCGCTCACCGCCGTCATCGCTGCGCGGCAGGAACGCTCCCGCGCCCAACTGGCGGCGATGTCGAGCGGGCCCATGACGGGCGGTGCCAATGACTTGGCGGTCCAAGCCGTCACGAACTCCCAGAGCAACAAGACGTTCTTCGAGATCATGGACCGCCAGGCCGCGGCGACCAGCCTGATTACCGCACCGTCGGGCTCGCGCATCAATTCCTCGGGCAGCACGAGCGTCGGCTACCAATCCGCCGGCACCTACGGGTCGATCAAGATCGAATCGCCCATCTATCGCGATGAGGTCGGACGTCCCGTGCCGTGACGCCGCTCACGCCGGTTCGCAGCCAGCGTCACATTTCCGGGCGCGCATACGGCCCGCCGTATGATTGATGTTCCGGCGACCGGACGCGAATCCCCGGCGCCAGCCACCACCCCGGGAGACCACGTGAGCTTGATCGTGCAGAAGTTCGGCGGGTCCTCCGTCGCCGACGCGGAGAGCATTAAGCGGGTCGCGAAGCGCATCGTCGAGACCCGCAAGGCCGGCAACGATGTCGTCGTGGCCGTCTCCGCGATGGGCGACACCACCGACGAACTGCTCGACCTGGCGCACGAGGTCACGCCGATCCCCGCACCCCGCGAGCTCGACATGCTGCTCTCGGCGGGTGAACGCATCTCCATGGCGCTGCTCGCCATGGCGATCAAGAGCATGGGCCACCAGGCACTCTCGTTCACGGGCAGCCAGGCCGGCATGATCACGGATGCCACGCACGGCGCCGCCCGCATCGTCGACGTCACCCCGGTGCGCCTCCGCGAGGCGCTCGACGAGGGTGCGATCGTGATCGTCGCCGGGTTCCAGGGCTTCAACCGGGACACGCGCGACATCACCACGCTCGGACGCGGCGGCAGCGACACGACCGCCGTCGCCCTCGCCGCGGCGCTCGAGGCCGACGTCTGCGAGATCTACACCGACGTCGACGGCGTGTTCACATCCGATCCGCGCATCGTCACGAAGGCCCGCAAGCTGTCGAAGATCACGAGCGAGGAGATGCTCGAGCTCGCGGCATCCGGAGCCAAGGTCCTGCACATCAGAGCGGTCGAGTTCGCCCGGCGCCACGGCGTCACCCTGCACGTGCGTTCGTCGTTCAACAACAACGAGGGGACGATCGTCTACGACCCCTCGCGCCTTCCCGAAGGAGCCGAAGTGGAAGAGTCCGTCATCGCCGGAGTCGCGGTCGACCTGACCGAGGCGAAGATCACGGTCGTCGGCGTTCCCGACGTGCCGGGCGTCGCCGCGAAGATCTTCAAGATCGTCGCGAACACCAACGCCAACGTCGACATGATCGTGCAGAACGTCTCGGCGGCCTCCACCGGGCGCACCGACATCTCGTTCACGTTGCCGAAGTCCGACGGTCAGAAGGCGCTCACGGCGCTGTCGCACTCGCAGGAGGCCATCGGGTTCACGTCGCTGCAGTACGACGACCAGATCGGCAAGCTCTCGCTCGTCGGCAACGCCATGCGCTCGGCGACGGGCGTCTCGGCGCGGCTCTTCGAGGCGCTCTACGAGGCGGGCATCAACATCGAGATGATCTCGACGAGCGAGATCCGCATCTCGGTCGTCACGCGGGCCGACAGCGTGCATGCCGCCGCGCGGGCCGTGCACTCCGCGTTCGAGCTCGACGCCGAGGAAGAGGCGATCGTGCACGCCGGCACCGGGCGCTGAGCACGGGGGATCCACGCCTGCCGCCGTGCAGGAGAAAACTGCCAGCGCAGGCGTCTTCAGCGGATTCCGTCCTGTGAATCGGCCGATGTCCTGCACACTGGAATGAGACGTACGGGCGATTCGGCCCGGGAACAGGAAGAACCACATGGCACACGGAGTGAACATCGGCGTCGTCGGCGCCACCGGGCAGGTCGGCGCAGTCGTGCGGCGGCTCCTCGAGGAGCGCGACTTCCCGGTCGCGTCGATCCGCTACTTCGCGTCGGCGCGCTCAGCCGGCACGACGCTGCCGTGGAAGGGCGAGGACATCGTCATCGAAGACGCGGCCACCGCCGACCCGACGGGCCTCGACATCGCGATCTTCTCCGCGGGTGCGACCCTCTCCAAGGCGCAGGCGCCGCGCTTCGCCGCGGCCGGCGTCACGGTCATCGACAACTCGAGCGGCTGGCGCATGGACCCCGACGTGCCGCTCGTGGTGAGCGAGGTCAACCCGCACGCCATCGACGAGGCGAAGAAGGGCATCATCGCGAACCCGAACTGCACGACCATGGCCGCCATGCCCGTGCTCAAGGTGCTGCACGACGAGGCGGGCCTCGAGCGCCTCATGGTGTCGACGTACCAGGCCGTCTCGGGCGCGGGCCTCGCCGGCGGCGAGGAGCTGCTCGAGCAGGCGCGGGCCGCGGTCGCGCAGGACGCCATCGGCCTCGTGCACGACGGCTCCGCGGTCACCTTCCCCGAGCCCCAGAAGTTCGTGCGCCCCATCGCGTTCGACGTGATCCCGCTCGCAGGCTCGATCGTCGACGACGGCGACAACGAGACCGACGAGGAGAAGAAGCTCCGCAACGAGAGCCGCAAGATCCTCGAGCTGCCGGGCCTCCGCGTCGCGGGCACCTGTGTGCGCGTGCCGGTGTTCACGGGGCACTCGCTGTCGATCCACGCGGAGTTCGCGAACCCGATCACGCCCGAGCGCGCGACCGAGCTGCTGGCGGATGCCCCGGGCGTCGCGCTCTCCGACGTGCCCACGCCGCTGCAGGCCGCCGGTGCCGACCCGAGCTTCGTCGGACGCATCCGGCAGGACCAGTCCGCGCCCGACGGCACCGGTCTCGTGCTCTTCGTGTCGAACGACAACCTGCGCAAGGGCGCGGCACTCAACGCCGTGCAGATCGCGGAGCTCGTGGCGGCGAAGCTGCCCGCCGCGGTCTGAGCTCACTCGCGGGTACGCCCCGATCGGGGGGCGTGGCTGGGTTGCGCTCTTCAGCTACCGTTTGCTGACGATCCTTCATCGACGAGCGGCGGCCTGCGGGCTGCCGCTCTCTCGATGCCCGAAGCCCAGTTCGAACCGCCAGCCAACTCGATGACGATTTCGCATTCGACGGGCAAGGACCATCAGCCACTACTCGTTCGCCTCCGAGGTGCCGACCACCCCGCCGCCCACCACCGAGCCGCCGACGACCGAGCCGCCGGTCACCGACCCGCCCGCCACGACCCCGGCCGTCGAGACCACGCCGCCGGTCGGCGGCGGTGACGGTGGCGCCAAGCTCGCCGACACCGGCTTCGAGAACGGCTGGCTCGCGTTCGTGGGCGTCGGTGCCCTCGCTGCTGGCGCCGCGCTCGTCGTGCCCCGCATGGTGGCCAAGCGCCGCTGAGCTCGCTGAGTCGACTGACGCCGCCGAGCGGCCCGTTCCGATCCGACGATCGGAACGGGCCGTTCCCGTCTCCGGCGTCTTGCGAGGCGGCGGCCTACAATCGCGGGATGCGGGGGCGTTCGCGTTGGGGGTCGGTCGCGGCATCCGTCGTGACCGCAACGCTCAGCGGATGTCTCGTCGCGTGCGCCGTGGCATCCGGAGGCCCCGACCAGGCACCGACCCCTGGCGCGACCGTCGCCGCGTTCTACGGCGATTCGTACACGCGAGGCACGGGCGCCAGTTCGCCCGAGCGGCGCTGGTCGTCGATCGTGGCCGAAGAGCGCGGCTGGTACGAGTTCAACCCGAGCGTCGACGGGCTCGGGTACGTGATCAACCGGGGGCTCAGCGGTGTCGACCTTGTCGACCTCATCGTCGATTTCGAGCCCTCGCCCGACCTCGTCATCGTGACGATGGGTTTGAATGACAACTTCGTGATGCCCGACGAGACCGATGAGATCGAGACGGCGATCGGCGAGGACCTCGAGCGCTTCCGCGATGAGCTGCCCGACGCCCGTCTCGTCGTGGTCGAGCCGTTCTGGCACACCGACGAGCGCCCAGGCTCTGTCGAGCGCATCATCGAGTGGGTCGAGGAGGCCGCCGAACGCGTCGGTGCCGATCACATCGACGGTGCCTCGAGATGGCTGGAGGGGCATCCGGAATGGATGGCGGCCGACGGGATCCACCCGAACGACGAGGGCTACGCCGAGATCGCCCGGCGCATGGACGAGGAACTCGAGCGGCTCGGCCTGTGACATCGGCCGCGCCGCGTGCCGCCGCGGCATCCCGTCAGTCCGCGAGCTCCCGTCGCGCCGCCACGTCCTGGTGCGCGAGTCGACGCAGTGCCAGCAGCACCGGCTCGTACAGGGCGGTGCCGAGCACCGTGTACTCCACGGCGGCATGCGGCTCTCGTGGCATCCGCTCGAGATCGAACTCGGCGATCTCGCGCAACCGGCGACCGTATTCGACAAGCCGCTCCTCGCTGATCGGCATGCCCGCCGCCTCGACGCTCGCGAGGGCCGACTCGAGTTGCGCGACGGCGGCGAAGCGCGGGTCGTAGACCTGGCCCAGCGCTTCGAGGGCCGCGCGGGCCCGGGGATAGGGGTCGGGGTCGTCGGCGGATGCCTCGGGCACGGTCGGTGGAAGAGCGCTCACCGCGCGGCCGAGGGTCGCGTAGAGGTCGTCGCCCGGATCATCGACGAGCGCGAGGATCTGGCGGGCCTGCTGCATGCTGAGCCCGACCGGACCGGTCAGTGCCCGGATCATCCGGAGGCGCCGCACGTGCGACTCGTCGTAGGTCGCCTGGGTGGCCGAGGTCGCCACCCCGGAGTGCAGCAGGCCCTCGCGAAGGTAGTACTTCACGGTGGCGAGGGGGAGCCCCGCCGCGTCGGCGAGGGCGGAGATTCGCATGCGGACACCTTGCATTAGATAGCATCACTCTCTAGTATTGGGGAGTTCCACTATCTAACCATACCCACCTCAATGAAAGGGCCGGCCATGACGTCTCCGCAAGACCTCATCACCATCGGCATCCTGCTGCTCGCCCTCGTCACGGTCGAGAGCGGCGGGTATTTCCTCACCCGCGTGGTTCGCGGCCACGTCCCTGTGAACCGCCTGCAGCAGAACTTCTTCCGCGCCGGTCACGCGCACGCCGCCGTACTGCTCGTGCTGTCGATCGCGATCCTCGCCGTCATCTCGAATGCCGCGCTCGACGGGTTCTGGCTCTGGCTGGCCCGCACCGGTGTTCCGATCGCCGCGATCCTGATGCCCGCCGGATTCTTCCTGTCAGTGCTCGGCAAGGAGCCCGAGCGGCCCAACCGGCTCATCTGGTTGCTCTGGCTCGGGGTCGTGTCGCTCACCGCTGCGCTCATCACGGCGGGGATCGGGCTGATCGCGGGCGGGGTGGCGGCGCTCTGAGCCACGGATGCCGCGGCGGCATGTCATCCGATCGCGATATCGTCTCGCCATGGCCATCCCGCAGCGCTTCACCCTCGCGACCATCGGCGTCGTCGACGTCGACGCCGCCACCGACTTCTACCGCCGCCTCGGCTGGCGGCAGTCGACGCATTCCGCCGACGGCATCACGTTCTTCTCGACGCCGGGCCCCATCATCGCGCTCTGGACGAGTCCCGAACTCGCCGTCGACGCAGGCCTCGCGAGGCCGACGGATGCCGCGCCCGCGACACCGGCGTTCCGAGGCGTCGCGCTCGCCATCAACTTCGACTCCCGAGCGGAGGTCGACGCGGCGTTCGCCGACTGGCAGGCGGCCGGCGGCGCGGTCACCAAGCCCGCCGAAGAGACCGAATGGGGCGGGTACAGCGGATACGGCGCCGACCCCGACGGCAACCTGTGGGAGTTCGCGCACAACCCGTTCTGGCCGCTCGACGAGCGGGGGATGCCGCACCTCGATGGCGGCGAGGTGGAGTGAGCCCGCGGCCGCGGCATGATACGCGGTCAAGGGCACCATCTCAACGCATCTACACTGGAAATCGTGACTTCAGAGGAATCCGTCGACGTCGTGCTCATCGGCGGGGGCATCATGAGCGCGACGCTCGGCTCCCTGATCTCCCAACTGGAGCCCGACTGGAGCATCCGCGTCTACGAGCGCCTCGGCGAGGTCGCTCAGGAGTCGTCGAACGCGTGGAACAACGCCGGCACGGGCCACGCGGCGCTCTGCGAGCTGAACTACATGCCCGAGGCATCCGACGGCACGGTCGACGCGTCGAAGGCCGTCTCGATCAACGAGCAGTTCCAGGTCAGCCGGCAGTACTGGGCGCACCTCGTGTCCACCGGGGCGCTTCCCGAGCCGCACAACTTCATCAACTCCGCGCCGCATATGACGTTCGTCCAGGGCGAGGCGAACGTCGAGTACCTGCGCAAGCGCGTCGCCGCGTTGAAGGATCAGCCCCTCTTCCCCGACCTCGAGTACACCGAAGACCTCGAGCGCATCGCCGAGTGGACGCCGATGCTCGCGAAGAAGCGCAACCCGAACCACAAGGTGGCCGCGACGCGCATCGATTCGGGCACCGACGTCGACTTCGGCGCGCTCACGCGCTACCTCTTCGACGACATGTCCCGCCGGGGCGCTGCGATCCTGACCAACCACCAGGTCACCTGGCTGAAGCGTCGTCGCGACGGACGGTGGAAGCTGCGCGTGCGCCAGCTGGTGGGGCAGTATCCCAAGACCGTGAACGCGAGGTTCGTGTTCGTCGGCGCGGGCGGCGGCGCGCTGGCGCTGCTCCAGCACTCGGGCATCCCCGAGATCAAGGGCTTCGGCGGGTTCCCGATCTCGGGGCAGTTCCTTCGCACGACCAACCCGAAGATCGTCGCGCAGCACCAGGCGAAGGTCTACGGCAAGGCCGCCGTCGGTGCGCCGCCCATGTCGGTGCCGCACCTCGACACGCGCGTCGTCGAAGGTGAGACCGCGTTGCTCTTCGGGCCCTATGCGGGGTTCACGCCGAAGTTCCTGAAGACGAGCACCTGGTTCGACCTGCCGTTCTCCATCCGCCCGCACAACCTCGGGCCGATGCTGCAGGTCGGGCTCAAGAACTTCGATCTCGTGAAGTACCTCGTGACCGAGCTGCTCGCCTCGCGCGCCAAGAAGATGGCCGCCTTGCGCGAGTTCATGCCCACGGCGAAAGATCGCGACTGGGAGCTCATCACGGCCGGCCAGCGCGTGCAGGTCATGAAGCGCGACCCCGAGAAGGGCGGCGTGCTCCAGTTCGGCACCGAGCTCATCACCGGCGCCGACGGCACGATCGCGGGCCTCTTGGGCGCGTCGCCGGGCGCGTCGACCGCCGCGCCGATCATGCTCGACGTGCTCGCGCGGTGCTTCCCCGACCGGTTCGCCGGCTGGGAGCCGAAGCTTCGCGAGATGATCCCGAGCTATGGCACGACGCTGTCGGAGGATCCGGCCGCGGCGGAGGCGTCGCTCGCCGAGACGGCGCGGGTGCTGCAGCTCACGGCGTAGGGGCGGCATCCGCTCGATGGGCGCATCGACGCGAGTGCACGTTCGACGAGCGCACTCCGAACGCGGCTTCTTGACGCGACTACAAGAAGCGCACTTCTTTCAGTGGTGATTCGCTGAAGAACGCCGCGTGCCACGCGTAAGGTCGAATCATGACGGGATCTTCTCGCCGCGGCACATGCAACGACGGATGCGCCACATGATCGACCCCACGGTCCCGATCGCCACCGGCGCGATCCCCATCCAGACCGCGAAGCGGAACGCGTACTTCGTCTCCGACAGCACCGGCATCACCGCCGAGACCCTGGGCAGCGCGCTCCTGGCGAACTTCCCCACGATCAGGTTCGTGCGCCAGACGATCCCGTTCGTCGACACGGTCGAGGGGGCGCACAACGTCGTCGCCGAGATCGACCGCGCTCGTGTCGACGGGGGTCGCCCCATCGTCTTCACCACGGTCAAGGCCGCCGAGGTACGCGCCGTGATCGGTGGCGCGAACGCGGTCATCATCGATCTCCTCGCGGGCCACCTCGTCGAGCTGGAACGGGCGCTCGGCACGACCGCCTCGGCACAGCTCGGCCAGTACCATGCGGTCGGCGATGCGGAGAGCTACTTCGCTCGGATGCGCGCCGTCGAGTACGCCATCGAGCATGACGACGGGCAGAGCCGCCGCGCCCTCGACATCGCCGACGTCGTGCTCATCGCCCCGAGCCGCTGCGGCAAGACGCCTACCACGATGTACCTGGCCCTCCAGTACGGTCTCCTCGTCGCGAACTATCCGCTGACCGACGACGACTTCCCGACCGATGGGCTGCCCCGATCGGTCGCCAAGTACGCCGATCGCTGCTTCGGCCTCACGACCACGCCACTGCGGCTCAGCCAGGTGCGCCATGAGCGTCGCCCCCACTCGCGCTACTCCAGCCTCGAGCAGTGCACGCTCGAGGTGCGGCGCGCCGAAGACCTCTACCGACGCAACCGCGTCCCCTTCCTGAACTCCTCCACGAAAAGCGTCGAGGAGATGTCGGCGGTCATCATGCAGACCATGCACCTGCGCGCATCACCCATCGAGTGAGGTACACGAAATGAGCAACATCCTCTGGTTCGACGAGATCGGAATGGCCGACCTCGGCCAGGTCGGCGGCAAGAACGCCTCCTTGGGCGAGATGGTCTCGCACCTGTCTGACGCCGGCGTCCGGGTCCCCGGCGGGTTCGCCACGACGGCCGAGGCGTACCGCTCCTTCCTCAGCGCCGACGGCCTCTACGACCGCGTCAAGGCCACCGTCGAGCGCCTCGACACCGACGATGTCGCCGAGCTCGCTCGGGTGGGTTCCTCGGTGCGGTCGTGGATCGAGGCGCAGCCGTTCCCCGACGACCTCGAGCGCGACATCCGCTCGGCCTATGCGAAGCTGCTCGAGAACGACCCCGATCCCGACGCCGTGACCTGGGCGGTGCGGTCGAGCGCGACCGCG
This sequence comes from Agromyces sp. NPDC052230, assembly GCF_040679595.1. Classification (NCBI taxonomy): domain Bacteria; kingdom Bacillati; phylum Actinomycetota; class Actinomycetes; order Micrococcales; family Microbacteriaceae; genus Agromyces; species Agromyces sp. NPDC052230. The sequence continues at coordinate 67,644 of NZ_JBFAVC010000004.1, forward strand.
GAGGACCTGCCCGATGCAAGCTTCGCCGGCCAGCAGGAGACCTTCCTCAACATCGCCGGCATCGAGAACATCCTCGCCGCGATCCGCAGCGTCTTCGCGTCGCTCTACAACGACCGCGCGATCGCCTACCGCGTGCACCACGGCTTCGAGCACCACGACGTCGCCCTCTCCGCGGGCGTGCAGCGCATGGTGCGGTCGGATGTCGGCGCCTCCGGCGTGATGTTCACCGTCGACACCGAGTCGGGCTTCGACCGCGCCGTGTTCATCACGAGCTCGTACGGCCTCGGTGAGGCGGTCGTGCAGGGAGCGGTGAATCCCGACGAGTTCTACGTCTACAAGCCCGCGCTGCGCGCCGGCCGTCCGGCCATCCTGAAGCGATCGGTCGGCGAGAAGGCGATCGCGATGCGCTACACCGACGGTACCCACGTCGGCGGCAGTACGGTGTTCCGGGATGTCCCGCTGGAGGATCGTGTGCGGTTCAGCATCGCCGACGAGGACGTGGAGGAACTCGCACGGCAGGCGCTCACCATCGAGGAGCACTACGGCCGTCCGATGGACATCGAGTGGGGCAAGGACGGCGTCGACGGCCGGCTCTACATCCTGCAGGCCCGCCCCGAGACGGTCGTCTCGCGTGACGATGGCAACGTCATGCGCAGGTTCGTGCTCGGGGAGCGCGGCGAGGTGCTCGCGGTCGGCCGGGCGATCGGGCAGAAGATCGGCGCGGGTCCGGTGCGGGTGCTCACGACCCTCGCCGAGATGGATCAGTTCCAGGTCGGCGATGTGCTCGTGGCCGACATGACCGACCCCGATTGGGAGCCGATCATGAAGCGCGCCTCCGCGATCATCACGAACCGTGGCGGGCGCACCTGCCACGCCGCGATCATCGCGCGCGAGCTCGGCATCCCCGCCGTCGTCGGCACGGGCGACGCCACCCGCGCCCTCGCCGATGGCACCGAGGTCACGGTCTCCTGCGCCGAGGGCGACGAGGGCTTCGTCTACGCGGGCCGGCTCGCGTTCGAGGAGCGGGAGACCGCGCTCGATCGGATGCCCCAGGCCCCCGTCAAGATCATGATGAACGTCGGCACGCCCGACCAGGCCTTCTCCTTCGCGAAGCTCCCGAACAAGGGCGTCGGCCTCGCGCGCCTCGAATTCCTCATCAACCGGCAGATCGGCATCCACCCCCGCGCGCTCCTGGAGTTCGACACGCTGCCGGCCGACGTGAAGGAGGAGGTGGCGAACCGCATCGCCGCCTATCCGTCGCCGCGCGACTACTTCGTGAAGCGCATCGCCGAGGGCGTGTCGATGATCGCCGCGGCCTTCGCGCCCGAGCCGGTGATCGTGCGGCTCAGCGACTTCAAGTCCAACGAGTACGCGAACCTCCTCGGCGGGGAGCAGTACGAGCCGCACGAGGAGAACCCCATGCTCGGGTACCGCGGAGCGTCGCGGTACATCTCGGCCGACTTCCGCGACTGCTTCGACATGGAGTGCGAGGCGCTGCGCTACGTTCGCGACGAGATGGGCCTGACGAACGTGCAGATCATGGTGCCGTTCGTGCGCACCGTGGGCGAGGGGAAGGCGGTCGTCGACCTGCTCGCCGAGAACGGGCTGCGTCGCGGCGAGAACGGCCTCAAGGTCATCATGATGTGCGAGATCCCCTCGAACGCGCTGATGGCCGATGAGTTCCTCGAGCACTTCGACGGGTTCTCGATCGGGTCGAACGACATGACGCAACTCACCCTCGGCCTCGACCGTGACTCCGCCCTCGTCGCCGAGGCCTTCGACGAGCGCGACCCGGCCGTGCTCAAGATCCTGGCGATGGCGATCGAGGCCTGCCGGCGGAACGGCAAGTACATCGGCATCTGCGGCCAGGGCCCGAGCGACCATCCCGACCTGGCCGACTGGCTCGTCGGGCAGGGCATCGAGTCGATGTCGCTCAACCCCGACACCGTCGTCGAGACCTGGCTCCGGCTCGCGAAGCTCGACCCCGTGCCGGCCTGAGCGTGAGCGGATGCCGCGGCAGCTTCGCCGCGGCATCCGCTCAGGTCGTGGCAGGGGCTGGCCCGACGAAATGCTTGCCCTCCCGCGCGCAGATCTGCTACGGTCGACCCCGCTATGAAGTGAGCACATCCCATCGTCCCGCGCCTGAGGCGCCGTCGACACCGGGTGTGCCCTCTCCACTGATCGCGACAGTGTCACGCGCACCCTCTTCGTGACGGCGAATGCCCGGCGGGATCCATCCATCCGCTCCCGGGTCGCCGACCGCGCCGCCGTGCTGCGTGCGCGCCGTTCGGTGCATCGATCGTGCCCGCGCGCCGCGTGCGGCGACGGCCGGCGACCCGGGAGCACTCGCGAACGGACGTTCCCGCATGGCTGTACACGTTTCCCATTCCCTTCACCTCCGCGCCGACGGGCTCTCGGCCACCTACCCCGATCGGCGCATCTTCACCGACCTCGGGTTCTCCGTCGCCCCTGGCCAGCGTCTCGGGCTCATCGGCGAGAACGGCGTCGGCAAGTCGACGCTGCTCCGCCTCCTCGCGGGCGAGAGCGACGCCGTCGTCGAGGGTCGGCTCACCCGGCCGGCCCGCACCGGCCGGCTCGCCCAGGAGCTGCCCTTCCAACCGCACGAGCGCGTCGGTGACATCCTCGAGGACGCGCTGGCCGATGTTCGCGCGATCGAGCGCGAGCTCGACGCGGCATCCGCTGCCCTCGCCCTTTCCGCGGCCGACGACGATCGCGCGACCGAGGCGGCACACACCCGCTACGCCGACGCGCTCGACGCGGCCGAGCGCGCCGAGGTGTGGTCGGCCGAGGCCCGTCGTGACGAGTTGCTCCAGGGCCTCGGCGTCGCGGAGGTCGGGCTCGACCGTCCCATCGGCGAGATTTCGGGCGGACAGCGCAGTCGGTTCGCCCTTGCGGCGCTGCTGCTCCGCGCGCCCGACGCGCTGCTCCTCGACGAGCCCACGAACCACCTCGATGACGCTGCGGCCGCGTTCCTCGAGGAGCGCCTTCGCGTATGGCGCGGACCCGTGCTGTTCGCGAGTCACGACCGCGAGTTCCTGGATCGCGTCGCCACGGGGCTCCTCGACCTCGACCCGGGGCGTGCGGGTGCGCTCGCGCTCGCCGGCACCGGCGGGGGCACCGGCGGCGGCTCGACCCGCGACGACGTGCTCGCGGCATCCGGCGGCACCGTGTTCGGCGGCGGCTTCAGCGAGTTCCTGACCGTCAAGGGGGCGGAGCGCGAGCGCTGGCAACGCCAGTACGACGCAGAACAGGAGGAGCTCGCACAGCTTCGGGAGCGTGTCGGCGGCGTCACGCGACGTGTTGCGCACGGCCGGGCGGCCACCGACAACGACAAGTTCCTGAAGCACTTCAAGGGCGGCCGGGTCGAGCAGGCCGTCTCGCGGCGGGTGCGCAATGCCGAGCAGCGCCTCGAGACACTCGAGCGGGAGCAGGTCGGCAAGCCGCCGGCGCCGCTCGCGTTCGCGGGCATCCCGTCGGGTTCGCACGCGCTCGAGGAGGCGTCCGGCCTGCTGCTGCAGTTGTCGGATGTCGCGGTCGACGGTCGTCTCGAGCTCGATGAGTTCGCCGTGGCGCCGCTCACGCGCCTGCTCGTGACCGGGGCGAACGGCGCCGGCAAGTCGACGCTGCTCGGCGTGCTCGCCGGCACGCTTGCAGTGGATCGTGGCGTCGTGCACCGGCGTCGGGGGTTACGGGTGCAGCTGCTCGAGCAGGACGTGCGTTTCACGGACCCGGATGCCGCCCCGCGACGCCTCTACGAGCGCGTCCTCGGTGAGCGACGCGCCGGGCAGGTGCCGCTCTCGAGCCTGGGGCTCATCGCCACGCGCGACGAGAACCGCCCCGTCGGATCGCTCTCGGTTGGGCAGCAACGACGGCTCGCCCTCGCGCTCGTGATCGCCCGGCCGCCGCACGTGTTCCTCCTCGACGAGCCGACCAACCACCTCTCGCTCGCACTCGCGACCGACCTCGAGGAGGCGCTCGGTACGTATCCGGGTGCGGTGGTGATCGCCAGCCACGACCGGTGGCTGCGGCGGCGCTGGGCGGGGGAGCGGCTCGAGCTCGAGGCGGGGCGCCGCGTCGCGCACGCCTCGGTCGCTGCCGCATAGGTGTCGGCCTTCTGGTCTGACGCGCCGGGGCATCCGCTTGCCTCTTATTCGAACATGTGTTCGAATGGGCAGATGCGATGGAGTGGACAGGAGCTGGGCGTCGAGCAGTCCGACGCGCTGCCAGGGCTCGCGAAGCTCAACAACCTCGTGCGCTCGGTGCAGACGCCCGAGTTCGCCGGCGTCACGTTCCACGAGGTGCTGGCGAAGTCGGCGCTCAACAAGGTTCCGGGCCAGTCGATGGTGCCGTTCGGCTGGACGATCAACCCCTACCGGGGCTGCAGTCACGCGTGCGTGTATTGCATGCATCCCGACACGGAGATCACCCTGGCCGATGGGAGGAGTGCGCCGCTGTGGTCGGTCGAAGTCGGCGACATCGTCATCGGCACCCGTGTCGTCGACGGCATGCGGCGCTACGTGGAATCGAAGGTCGTGGCGAAGTGGGCCACTCGCAAGCCGGCGTATCGGGTGACGCTCGCCGATGGCACCTCCCTCATCGCGAGCGGCGACCATCGATTCCTGACGGAGCGCGGGTGGAAGCACGTTACCGGGGCCACGTCCGGGCCGGGCCGGCGTCCCCACCTCACGACGGGCAACTCGCTCAAGGGCTTCGGCCGGGGCCTCAGGCCGACCGGGCCGCCGCCGTCCGTCCTGAGCGGCGAGTACATGCGTGGATACCTCGCCGGAATGATTCGCGGCGATGGCATGATGCTCAGGCGCGAGTACCCACGATCAGCGGGCGGGTCGTACATCGCGCATCGGTTCCGGCTGGCGCTCGCAGATAGTGAGGCGCTCGCTGAACGACCGCGTCAGAACGGGGTGAGCGCCGTTCGAGTGCGCGGCGGACTCGCCGCCGGGCAGGCGTTCTTCAACGTCGCGCGACCGGCGATCACCCGCAAGCTGCAGATCGCGGGGGCCGCAGTGAAGACCCACGCCGATCTGCAGGTCGTTGCCATCGAAGACCTCGGCGAAACCATGGACATGATGGACATCACGACCACCACCGGAGACTTCATCGCGAACGGCGTCGTGAGCCACAATTGCTTCGCCCGCCCCACCCACACGTATCTCGACCTCGACGCCGGCGACGACTTCGACCGGCAGATCATCGTGAAGGTGAACGTGGCCGACGTGCTGCGCACCGAGCTCGCGAAGCCGGCGTGGCGGCATGAGCACGTCGCGCTCGGCACCAACACCGACCCCTACCAGCGGGCCGAGGGTCGCTACACGCTCATGCCGGGCATCATCGACGCGCTCACCGAGAGCGGCACGCCGTTCAGCATCCTCACCAAGGGCACGCTGTTGCGTCGCGACCTGCCGCAGCTGGCGGATGCCGCGACGCGGGTGCCGGTCGACCTCGCCATGTCGATCGCGGTGTACGACCACGAGTTGCAGCAGTCGGTCGAGCCAGGAACACCGAGCACGAAGGCCCGCCTCGCGACGGTGACGGCGGTGCGTGACGCCGGGCTCGACTGCGCCGTGTTCCTGATGCCGATCCTCCCGTACCTCACCGATACGAGGGCGCACCTCGACGAGGCCCTCCGGCAGGCCAAGGCCGCCGGCGCGACGAGCGTGCTCTACACGGCACTGCACCTGAAGCCGGGAGTGAAGCCGTGGTTCATGCAATGGCTCGAACGCGAGCACCCAGCACTCGTGCCGAAGTACCGCTCGATGTACTACGGGAGGAACGCCTACGCCCCGAAGGAGTACCGTCGCTGGCTCGCGCAGCGGATGCATCCGCTCATCAGAGCGCACGGGCTGCAGCCCGGGCGGGAAGACCCCGTGACCGGCGGCGTGCGGTCGTCGGCGTCGGCGTCGGCGTCTGCGCCCACTTCGGCGTGGCGCGGCACGAGGGCACTGCCCGACGCGCTCGGACTTCCACCCGACCCCTCGGCGCTGTTCTGAGCCGAACCGACGCTCACATCCCGGAGCGGGAACTGCAATAATCCGCAGAAGGCCGAGGGCGCACCCCGACACCCACCGGCCTTGCGAGTGGAGGACCACGATGACCCTGGGGTTGCCGGGACACCTCGCGCGTGACTCGCTGAGCCGGGCGCTCGCCCACGGCGGCCACTGCGCCGCCGGGGTCTGCCTCGGCATCGCCGTCGCCGTCGGCGTCATCGGAGCCACCGTCGAAGGTGATGGCGCCGGCTGGACCACGGCCGCCCTCGCGGCCCTGCTCGCGGGCATCCTGGCGCTCGTCGCGAGGTACCCCACCGTGACGCTCACGCTCGTGTACCTCGTCGCGGGTACCGGCGTCGTGCTCGCCCTCACCGTCATCGTCATGGACCCGGCCTACGGCGTGCGCTCCACCGACAACGTCGTGCTCGCGCTGCCGCGCATCGCGCTCATCCTCGTGGGCGGCGCCGGCATCGGTTCCGTGCTCGCGATCACCTGGGGTGCACTCGGCTACGGGTTGGGAGAGGCGGCCGCGTTCCTCGGCGCGGCGCTGATGGGCGCGATGTGGACGCCGAATGTCGCCGCGGTGACCGCCCTCGCCATGCTCGTCCTCGCCCGCACCTTCGACGGACTGAGCCGCCGCACCGACGCGCGGCGAGAGACCGGACTGCACCGTGCGAGCCAGCACACGCGAGAACTCGCCATCCGCCACGACTACGAGCTCCGCGCGACCGCCCGCCTGCACGACACCGCATTGAGCCACCTCGTCGCGATCGCCGCCGCAGGGTCGGGCCCCGTCGACGAGCGTCTCCGCCTCGGCATCCGGCAGGACCTCGGGCTCATCGTGGGTCGCGACTGGGCGGTCGACCATGGCGCATCCGACCCCGCCGAATCCTCGCGACCGCCCGCCACCTTCGCCCGACCCGCGGCCGGGGCATCCGTCACCGACGAACCGCCCACGCTCGAGGCCGCGTTCGCCGCCGCCGCGCACACCGGGCTCGACGTACGGATGAGCGGCGACCTCGCGGTGCTCGGCATGCTCGGGCCTCGCCGCGCCGCCGCACTCGACGACGCGGTCGCGCAGTGCCTCGTCAACGTCGCGCGGCACGCCGACGTGCGGGAGGCCGAGGTGGCGATCGGATTCAGCGGCGGCGAGGTGACCGTCGCGGTGATGGACAGCGGAGTCGGGTTCGACGAGGACGATGTGCCCGCCGACCGCATCGGACTCCGCACGTCGATTCGAGCGCGCATCGAGCAGGAGGGCGGCACGGTTCGCGTGTGGTCGACCAAGGGGGTCGGCACCACCGTCGTCCTTGCCGTGCCCGAGGGCGGCGAATGACGCGGATGCGCCTGACCCAGCAGGAGGCCGACCCACTCGGCGGCATCACGGCCGCACCACTCGTGGCAATCGGCGCCGCACTCGCATTCGGCACGTCGGTGGTGCTCACCATCGTGCACTGGGACGACGTCGTGCGGCCGCTGGCCGCCCTGCTCGCCATCGGGCTCGTCGGGGTGGCCTGCCTCACGGCGGCGAGATCGGTGGCGCCATCGCGAGCGCCGTTCACCTCCGAACGGCTGTGGCTCGTCGTGGCGCTCGCGGTCGCCGCGGCGGTCGCCGAGTACATCAGCACGATCGGCGCCAACACGTCGCTGTACGACGATTTCGGCTCGATCGTCGTGGGCACGCTCATCCTCTGCCTGGCGCCGTATTGCACCTGGATCGCGCTGCTCCTCGCCGGAGTCCTCTCGGCGGCGGTGCTCTCGCTCCTCGTCGTGGGGTCGGCGTCGGAGATCGCCGTGGATGCCCCCGTCATCTCCCTCGTCGCGCTGAACTCGGCCGCGGTGCTCGCGCTGGCGGCCGCGGCCGCCGGATACTCGTACGCGATCGTCGATGAGACGCTGGCCTGGCAGCGGTCGGCGAACCGTGCCGCGTTGCAGCGCGACGCCGAGCTTCGCGCCGGCATCGCCAGGTCGGTGCAGCAGAGCCGCGTGTCGGTGCTCGGCCGCGAGGTGCTCCCATTCCTCGCGGGAGTCATGACCGCCGATCGCATCTCCGTGGCGGATGCCGACCGGGCGCGCGAGCTCGCCGAGACGCTGCGGCATGCGCTGAAGGCGGGCATCGAATCCACGTGGCTCGATGAGCTCGGCGCCGATCTCCAACTCGCCAAGGGCATGCCGGTGGTGGTCGACGATCCCACCGGGGCCGCGAACGACCTCAACGACGATCAGCGCTCAGCGCTCACGGCACTGCTGGTGTGGCTCGCCGATGCGGGCCGCTCGTCGGAGCTCCGCCTCGAGCTTCGCGGCGATCCCGAACGCAACGGCATCTCGATCGTGGCCGCACACGGTTCGACACCACCGGGCCGTCGCGAGCTCGACCGCTTCACGGCGGTCGCGCGCGCCATGGCGATGGGCGCCGAGGCGACGCTGACGGGGGAGAATGTGAAGGTGGAGTTGCGTCATGTCGTCGAGTGAGGTGCCGACCTCGGCCGTGCGCCTCGCACTCCTCGACGACCACGGCCTCATCGTCGACAGTCTCGCCACCTGGTTCGCCGACCACGCACCCGACTTCCAGGTCGCCGTGCGCGCCACCTCGTGGATGGACCTCATCCGCGACCCGGCGTTCCCGGTCGATCTCGTCCTCATGGACCTCCAGCTCGGCGACGGCGTCTCGATCGAGTCCCGCATCCGGGCCTGCCGGGCCGCAGGGGCGAAGGTACTGGTCGTGACGGCCATCGACGACGAGGACTCCCGGGCACGGTGCCTCGCCGCCGGCGCGGCGGGGTTCGTGCCCAAGACGCTGCCCGCGGGGGAGCTGGCCGAGCTCGCTCGGCGTGCAGCCCGTGGGGAGCGGCTGCGGCGGCATCCGTCGCCTTCGAACACTGCCGGCAGCGACACCGCTGCGACCTCGGGCCCGGCGTCTGCGGAGCCCGGCTCGGCACACCTCAGCACCGCCGAGGAGCGCGCCCTGCGCCTCTATGCGCAGGGCCATTCGACGCTCGAGGTGGCGCAGCGCATGGACGTGGGCTACGAGACGGCGAAGACGTACCTCCGGCGGGTGCGCGAGAAGTATGCACGTGTCGGCCGGCCGGCGAGCCGGAAGGCCGACCTGATCCGCCGTGCGGCGGAGGATGGGTTCCTCGAGTAGATGGCGAAGCTGTATTTCCGTTATGGGGCGATGAACTCCGGCAAGTCGACGGCGTTGCTCCAGGCGGCGTTCAACTACGAGGAGCGCGGGCATCAGGTGCTGCTCGCCAAGCCTGCGATCGACACGAAGGGCGACCGCAGCATCGTGTCGCGGCTCGGCATGGCGCGCGACGTCGACTTCATCATCGAGCACGACTCGAGTGCACTCGAGCGCTTCCAGCATCACCGCTCGCAGGTCATCGAGGCGTCGGGGCGCGACGTGAGCTGCCTGCTCGTCGACGAGGCGCAGTTCCTCACCGCCGACCAGGTCGACGACCTGCTGCGCATCACGCTCATGGACGACATCCCCGTGATCACCTACGGCATCCGCACCGACTTCCAGACGGTGGCGTTCCCGGGCAGCCGGCGCCTGCTCGAGATCTCGCACGCCATCGAGGAGCTGAAGACCATCTGCCGCTGCGGACGCAAGGCGATCTTCAACGCCCGGCTCGTGAACGGCCGGTTCGTCTTCGACGGCGAGCAGGTCGCGATCGACGGCGAGGAGGTCACGTACGAGTCGCTCTGCGGCGTGTGCTACCTCGAAGAGAGCGGCGGTGTGCTGAACGGGCGCCACTGAGCGGATGCCGCGAGCCGGCGTCGCCGCGAGCGCAGCTGAAGGATGCCGCTGACACGCGGTCGCCGAGGTGCGAGCATTGGCAGCATGACGGTCGATGCGCAGCGGATGCCTCACCGCGTCGTCGGCGTCGATGCCGCCCGCGGGTTGGCGCTCATCGGCATGTTCGTGGCGCATGTGTCTCCGGCCGTCGCCAACGCCGAGGTGACGGAGCTGATCGCGCTGGCCGATGAGCGACCACGCCTGCTCTTCGCCCTGACGGCGGGCATCGGACTCGGATTCATCTCGGGCGGCGTGCGACCGATCGCCGCCGGGCGCGGGGAACTTCGGCGTCAGATCGCCATTCGTGCGGTCATCCTCATCGCACTCGGCATGTTCATCTGGTTCACGCTCGACCCGCTCGTGTTCATCATCCTCGATGTCTACGGCATCGCGTTCCTCGTGCTGTTGCCGATGCTCTTCCTGCCGCCGTGGGTGGTGCTGGGCCTGGGCGTCGCGCTGCTCGCCGTGACGCCGGCGCTCACCGCGGTCGGCGCCCGCACGGAGTTCGTCCAGACCGTGCTCGAGACCCCGCTGAAGTTCCTCGCCGACTGGGCAGTGGCCGGGGCGTATCCGGTGATCATCTGGGTGGCCGTGATGCTCATCGGGTTGGCGCTGGCGCGCCTCGGCCTCGAATCGCCGCGCGCGGTCGGCGTCACCGCGCTCGCCGGCACGGCGGCGGCATCCGTCTTCCTCCCCTTGGCGGCGCAGCTGCCGGCACCCGAGCTCGTGAGTCAGGCCGAGTGGTCGGTGCCGCTTCGCGCTTCCCTCGAGACGGTCGGCAACGTGGGAGTGTGCGCCCTCATCGTCGCGGCGATGCTCGCGCTCACCGCGTTCGCGCGGCCAGCCGTGCGCAGAGTCGCATCGACCCTCCTCTCCCCGGTGACCGCGATGGGGTCAATGCCGCTCAGCATCTATACGATGCACCTCGTCGTGCTGGGACTCGCGATCCGCGAGGAGAACGGCGTGGCGACGGATGACTCGTGGCCGCTGCTCATCGGATTCGTCGTCGGGTCGATGCTCTTCGCGTGGCTGTGGCGGCGGTACCTGGGGCGAGGGCCGCTCGAGCAGGTGCTCCGGTGGGCGAGCGGGCGCGACCGCGACCGCGACCGCGACATCGCCGAGCCGGCGCCGGCGGTCCCTCCCGGAGGCGCGGACTCGCCCGCCGACCGGAGCTGAGGACACCTCACGACCCCATTTCAGGGGTCAGTTGGGGTTGATCCTCCCGCCGGCGCCCCCGAGCGGGGTAGCCTAGCCCATGGCCCGTCGCCCGAACGACGGGCATGGGGGTCCGCCGACCCGAGGGGCGGGCAGTCGGAGGGAATCATGACCCTGACGCGACAGTCGTCGGTCGACTCACCGTCGGCGATCGTGACGGCATGGCAGCGCGCGTACGCGTCACGCCTGCTCGTCACCGACGCCGTCGTCATCGTGGTCTCGGTCTACGCGTCGCAGTTCATCCGATTCGGCACGAGCGGTGCGAAGCTGCGCATCCCGGGCGAAGACGGCGGAGTCGTCGAGTTGAGCTACGTGCTGGTGTCGGCCCTTCTGTCGCTCGGTTGGATCGTCGCGCTCGCCATCTTCGCCACCCGCGACCGCACCATCATCGGCGCGGGCACTACCGAGTACAAGCGCATCACGGATGCCACGATCCGCGTCTTCGTCGTGCTGACACTCGCCGCGTTCCTGCTGCAATCCGAGATCGGTCGCGGCTACCTCCTCGTTGCGCTGCCGCTCGGACTCGGCATGCTCTTGCTCTCGCGCTGGATGTGGCGCAAGTGGCTCCTCCGCCGTCGGGCGGCTGGGGCCTACTGCCACCGGGCGATCCTCATGGGCGAGCGGCAGAAGTCGATACACGTGGCCGAGCAGATGATGCGGGACACCGCGTCGGGCATCACCATCGTCGGAGCCGTGACCCGCGGGGGAGCGGACGAACCCGACATCGCCGACGGCATCCCGGTGCTCGGCGACCACGGCAGCGTGTCGCGAGTGCTGCGGGAGGCCCGGGCCGACACGGTCGTCTTCACCGGTGACGACACGATCGATCCCCGCGCCATGCGGCAGCTCGGCTGGGAGCTCGAAAGCAGTTCGACCACCCTCATCGTCGCTCCGGCGCTGACGGATGTCGCGGGCCCGCGCATCCACGCTCGCCCGGTGGCCGGGCTCCCGCTCATCCAGGTCGACTACCCGGTGTTCACCGGCCGCAAGTTCGCGCTCAAGCGGGCCTTCGATGTCGTGGCATCGCTCCTCGCGCTGGTCGTGCTGAGTCCCGTCTTCCTCGTGATCGCCTTCCTCGTGCGGCGCGACAGCCCTGGGCCGGCCCTGTACCTGCAGGAGCGCGTCGGCCTCAACGGCGAGCGGTTCCACATGCTGAAGTTCCGTTCGATGGTGGTCGATGCGGAGACGCAGCTGCCGTCGCTCCTCGACCGATCCGACGGCAACGGCGTGCTCTTCAAGTTGAGGTCCGACCCCCGCGTGACCCGTGTCGGCGCGGTGCTTCGCCGGTACAGCCTCGACGAGCTCCCGCAGCTCATCAACGTGCTCGTCGGCGACATGTCGCTCGTCGGGCCGCGTCCGCCGCTGTCATCCGAGGTCGAGCGGTACGACGAGTGGACGCACCGCCGCCTCCTCGTGCGACCCGGTATCACGGGACTCTGGCAGACGCAGGGCCGCTCCGACCTCTCGTGGGAGGACAGTGTTCGTCTCGACCTCTACTACGTCGAGAACTGGTCGCTGACCGGCGACATCATCGTCCTGTACCGCACGATCCGGGCGGTCGCCCGGGCGAGCGGTGCGTACTGACGATGCTTCCTCAGCAGTGCCCCCTACGATGGCTTGGGTGAGCACGCACGCCCCCCAGACGAAGCGCCCCCTCATCCGCAGTGCACGACTGTGGGTGCCGGTGGGCATCCTGCTCGCCATCATCCTCGTGGTCATCGGGCTCGTCGTCGTCGGGAATGTCCTCGCGAAGCGCGCGCTCGCGGCGAAGGATTCGCTGGAGGCGGCGATTCCGCTCGCTCAGCGGACGCAGGAGCTCCTCACGGCCGGCGACACCGAGGGCGCCAAGGCGGCGGCCGCTGAGCTCGGCGTGCACGCGGCGGAGGCGCGCACCCAGACGAACGGCCGGCTCTGGCGAGCCTTCGAGTGGGTTCCGGTCGCGGGGCCGAACCTCCACGCGGTCCGTGTCACGTCCGCCGCAGTGGATGACCTCGTGGCCGGGGCAGTCCTGCCCGCCACCCAGCTCAGCCTCGACGCCCTGAAGCCGAAGGACGGCGCAATCGACGTCGCTGCAGTGCAGCAACTCGCGACGATCGTGGACGGAGCTTCCAGCACCGTGCAGCAGGTCGCCACCGATCTCGACACGATCGATCGCGGTGCGCTCATCGAGCAGGTGGAGTCCGGCGTCGTGAAGCTCGAAGACGCCGTCGCGAAGATCGAGCCGGCGCTCACCGCAGCCGATACGACGCTGGAGCTGCTCCCGGGCGCGCTCGGAGCGGAGGGCCCGCGCAACTACCTGATGCTGTTCCAGAACAATGCCGAGGCGCGCGGAGCCGGCGGGAACCCGGCAGCGATCCTGCTGGTCAACGTCACCGACGGCCGGATCAGCATCGCCCAGCAGGCGTCGAGCACCGACTTCCAGAACGCGCGCCCCACGCCGGTCACAGCGCTCAACCCCGAAACGACGGCGCTCTACGGCGACAAGGTCGGTCGCTACATGCAGGACATCATGCTCACGCCCGACTTCACAGAGTCGGCCGACATCATGCGCGCGTGGTGGGCGGAGACGTTCGGCACGCCGATCGACGCCGTCGTCTCCTTCGACCCGGTTGCCCTGGGCTACCTGCTCGGCGCCACCGGGCCGGTCTCACTGCCCACCGGCGAGCAGCTCACGGCCGACAACGCCGCCTCCGAGGTGCTCAACCGGGTGTACTTCCGATTCGAGGACCCCGAAGAGCAGGACGAGTACTTCGCCACGGTGGCTGCATCGGTCTTCAAGGTCATCAGTTCGGGCGCGGGCGATTCCCGCGCACTGGTCGAGGCGCTCGTGCAGGCCGTCGACGAGGGGCGGCTCCTCTACTCGCCGTCCGATGCGGAGGAGGCGGCGTACATCGCCGGCACCCGCATCGCCGGCGTGCCACCCGTCGACAACTCCGAGCGCACGGCCGTCGGGGTGTACGTCGACGACATCACCGAGGGCAAGCTCGATTACTACGCGAAGCTCGGCGTCGGCGTGACCTCCGATCAGTGCACCGTCGAAGCGCCGACCGTCACCACGACGGCGACGTTCACCTCCACACTCGATCCGGCTGCGGTCGACGATCTCGCCGAGTACATCTCGCCCGCCCGCTTCTTCCCCAGGGGCTGGATCAGCACCGATCTCGTGCTCTACGGGCCGGTCGGATCGACCTTCGCCTCGGCGACCGTCGATGGCGCCCCGGCCGCTCCAGCGGTGTTGCCGCACCTGGGTCGGCCCGCGGTCAAGGTCAACATCGTCAACCCACCGGGCACCAGCCACACCGTGGTCGCGACCTTCACCGGCGCAGCGGGGGACTACGGCCCGCTCGAGGTGTGGCACACGCCGATGGTGCAGCCCACCGATGTGACCGTCACGACTCCCGGCTGCTGATCGACCTCGGCTCCGCCTCGCGCGGTGCCGTTCGGAACACCAGGCTGTGGTACAGCCAGAAGCGAACGAGCACGACGATCGCGATGCTCACCAGGTTCACGCCGTTCACGATGAACGGCCCGGCGGTTCGCTCGACGATCACTTCCGCCACCTCGACGCCGCCCCAGACGATCGCCGCGCCCAGTGCCGTGCAGAACAGGTTCACGACGACGAACAGGACGACTTCGGCCACCCGCCCGCGTCGGTCGCGGTGGCGGAACGTCCACTCGCGATTGCCGAAGTAGGCGTTCACGAGTGCGACCAGGGACGCCACGACCTTCGCCGACACCACATCCCACCCGAAGGCGAGGAAGAGCAGGTTGAACACGGCGATCTCGATGAGGGTGCTGATGGCACCCACGGTGAGGAACCGGGCCCCCAGCCCGGCCAGACGACGCCAGCGGGCTCGTTTCGACATCTCGACTACGCTACTACTCGGATCTGTGTGAACCCGCACACGGACAGCTGCTTGGGAGACGGCGTGAGCCTCGATCACCTCGCCGTCGTCATGCCGGCGTTCAACGAAGCGGCGGGCATCACCGGCTTCATCCGTGAGATGCACGCCAGCCTCTCGCCGCTCGCGAGGCGTCTCGAGATCACCATCGTCGATGACCGGTCGACGGATGCCACGGCCGACGTGCTGCGGGAGCTCGGCGGCGAGCTTCCCGGCCTCACCGTCATCACGGCCGACGTGAACCGCGGGCACGGACCCACCGCCCTCGCGGCATATCGCGCCGGGCTGGATCAGCACCCCGACCTCGTGCTGCATGTCGACGGTGACGGGCAGTTCGGTGGCGACGATCTCGCCCGGGTCGTGTCGGCCGCCGTCGCGACCGGCGCCGACGTCGTGCACGGGGTGCGCGTGGGTCGCACGGATCCGTGGTTCCGGCGGGCGCTCACCGCGTGCGTCGGCGTGCTCATCGCGCTCGTCGCAGGGCGCCGCATCCCCGACGTCAACACGCCGCTCCGCTCCTACCGGCCGGCGGTGCTCGAGGTGCTCATTGCGGCGGTGCCCCCCGACGCGCAGGTCCCGCACGTGCACTTCTCGCTCGCGGAGGTGCGACGCGGGTACGACGTGCGCTACGTGCGGGTGCGCAGCCAGCCGCGCCGCGGCGGCGACGAGCAGGGCACCATGTGGGGTGTCGACACGCAACGCGCCCCCATCCTTCCACCGAAGCGGTTACGAGCATTCACCCGCACTGCGGCCGTGGAGCTGTGGCGCGTCTCGCTGAGGCCGGGTCGGTAGTCGTGTCCGCGGTCGAGGTGCGCGGTCGGGGCATCCGCCTGCTCGACGTCGTCTTCTGGCTCGGCGTGGTCGCCGTCGTGTTCGCGAACGTCGCCGTGCTCGTGCCGGCGTTCACGACGGTTCGGCTCTGGGAGGACGAGGCGTTCAACCTCACCGTGCCGCTGAACGTGGTGCGCGGCCTCGGCTACACGAGCGACGGCACCCTCTCGGGGAGTGAGCTGACGCCGTTCGATGCGCGCATCTCGACCGGGCCGGTGATGCTGTTGCCGATCGCCGTGCTGGCCGCATTCGGCGTCGATCCGGTGATCGCCGGGCGCCTGGTGGCCGGGGTCGGCTACTCCGTGCTGCTCGGTAGCCTGTGGGTGCTCGGCCGACGACTCGGCGGGCGCTGGATCGCGCTCATCGCCGCCGCATTGCCGCTCGCCTACTCGGCGGACCTGCCGCCGTCGCCCATCCAGTCGCCGTACGACATCCTCGGCGAGGTGACGGCGGCGGGCCTACTCGCCGCCGGCTTGGTCGCGCTGCATCGACGCCCCTGGCTCGCCGGACTGCTGGTCGGCCTGGCCGTGCAGGTCAAGTTCGTGGCGCTCCTGGCACTGCCCGCGTTCGCGATCGTCGCACTGCTCGATGCGCCGGGTCGTGGGCTCGGTGAGCGTCTCCGTGCGACCATGCCGCGCGTCCTCGCCGCAGCCGCCTGCGCCGCGGCGCCGACGATCGCGTTCGAGGCGTGGAAGTTCGTGGCACTCGGGCCGAGCGGGTACGTCGAGAATGTGCGGGACTTCGGGGGCTTCCTGCTGTCGGGCGGTCAGGACGGCTACCGTGTGCCGCCCCTCGAGAAACTCGCGGCGCTCCTCGGCGCGTGGCACCTGCCGTGGTGGGTGGTCGGCGCCGCGATCGTCGTCGTCGTGGCGCTCGCGGCGGCCGGCGCCAGGGCTGCGGCCCGGCAACCCGAGGCGCTCGCGACGGCCGGCGCTCGCACCGACCCGCGTGGGTTCGTCGTCATCGCGGCGACCGCCGGGGTCGCACTCGTGACCTACCTCGCGTGGTGGTTGGTCTCCTCGCACACGCCCGTCTGGCTGCGGCATCCGGCACCGGGCGTGCTCGCGTTCCTGCCGGTGGTCGTCGCGGCGTCCGTCGTGCTCGCACGCCTCGCGCTGCAGCGCTGGGGCGCTCGGCGAGCCAACCCGACACGGATCCTGGCCGTCGTGCTCGCCGTTTCGGGGCTCGTGCTGTTGACGGTTTCGCTCGCCGGTCGTGTCGTCGCGTTCCCGTACACCACGTGGGAAACCCTCGCAGGCCAGCGTGAGGCGGCTCGGCAGATCGCCGAGCTCGGCTACGACGAGCTCGCGAGCCCGTGGGGCGGCCCGGTGAGCGTCATCGTCATGTCGGGCGCGCATGTCGGTCTCATCGATGCCGTCGACGCGGTCGAGGGCGAGCCCCGGGTCTGGCCGGGCGAGCCCCCGCAAGCCTGCGACGTGCTGCTCCGGGCACCGGGGTACACGGTGTGCGCTCCGCCCGAATCCTGACGTCGGGGTCGGGAGTTCTCCACAGGAAGGCCGGGGAGATTTCTCCCGCCCGAATCCTGACGTCGGGGTCGGGAGTTCTCCACAGGAAGGCCGGGGAGATTTCTTCGATTCTTCGCTGGGGGAGTAGGGTCAATGTCCGGGTGCGCGCCGACGACGGCGCCCCGCTTCCGGCGTCGCAGGTCCGTAACGCGGCCATGCGAGACTGACGTCCGCTGCGCGGAGCGGGGCTGCACCGACCGGAAGGAAACATTCGTGGAATTACGCGACTACGTGCGCATTCTGCACAAGAGCTGGGTGCTCATCGTCGCGTGTCTCCTCCTCGGAATCGGTCTGGCTGCCCTGTACTCGATCATGGTCACGCCGAAGTACGAGGCGACCACCGAGCTCTACGTCTCAGTGCGTTCCGGCGACAGCTCCGCCACCGGTGACCTCGTGCAGGGCACCAACTTCGCCCGCCAAGCGGTGACGAGTTACGTCGACGTCGTCGACAGCGCGATCGTGCTCGACCGGGTGATCGCAGAGTTGGCGCTCGACACGACGAGCGCCGAGCTCGAAGCGAAGATCGAGGCGAGCTCGCCGCTCAACACGGTGCTGATCAACATCATCGCCACCGACAGCGACCCTGCCACCGCTGCCGAGATCGCCAACTCGGTGGGCACCAACTTCGCCGACGTCGTGGTGAACGATCTCGAGAAGCCCGAGGGCGATGCCCCCAGCCTGGTCAGGATCGAGACGATCCAGCCGGCCACCGTTCCCGAGGGCGCGTCGAGCCCGAACGTGCCGCTGAACCTCGCGCTCGGGGGTCTGGTGGGCCTCGCGCTCGGCGTCGGCATCGCGGTGCTCCGCAGCGTGCTCGACACGCGAATCCACTCGCTGCACGACATCTCGCAGGTCACCGACAAGCCGCTCCTCGGCGGCATCGCTCTCGACCCCGATGCGCGAAGTCGACCCCTCATCGTGCACGCCGATCCGCGCAATCCGCGGGCGGAGTCGTTCCGCAGCCTCCGTACGAACCTGCAGTTCGTCAACTACGAAGGTGGCCCGCGCAGTTTCGTGGTCACGAGCGCCGGCCCCGGTGAGGGCAAGTCCACCACGACGGCGAACCTCGCCATCTCCCTTGCCGAGACGGGCGCGAGCGTCGCCCTGATCGACGGCGACCTCCGCCTGCCGAAGGTCGCGGAGTATCTCGGCATCGAGGGAGGTGTCGGGCTCACGGATGTCCTCATCGGTCGGGCGGAGCTCGTCGACGTGCTGCAGAAGTGGGGTCGTGGGCGGCTCTACGCGCTTCCGTCGGGGCGCATCCCGCCGAACCCGAGCGAGCTGCTCGGGTCGGCGGCCATGGCCACAGTGCTCGCCACCCTCACCGAGCAGTTCGACTACGTGCTCATCGATGCGCCCCCGCTGCTGCTCGTCACGGATGCCGCGGTGGTCTCGAAGCTGGCCGGCGGCGCGATCCTCGTGGCGGCCTCTGGCGCGACGAAGAAGCAGGAGTTCGCCGGCGCCGTTCGAGCCCTCGACGCGATCGGCAGTCGATTGCTCGGGGTTGTGGTCACGATGCTGCCGACGAAGGGCCCAGACAGCTACGGCTACGGCAACTACACCTACGGCGTCACCCATGACTTCGACGAGGTCTTCGGCGACGACGACACCCACGAACGAACCCGGAGTCGACGCGCATCATGACCTTTTCGATTCTCACGGTCTGCTCGGGCAACATCTGCCGTTCGCCGCTGGCTGAACAGTTGCTCCGAGCCGGGCTCGCCGGCGTCGAGGGCATCACGGTTCGGAGCGCTGGAACCATGGCGATGGTCGGGTACGGCATGCCTCCCGAGGCGCAGTCGCTCTCTGCACGGTACGGAGCGACGGATGCCGCAGCCCACGTCGCACGTCAGGTCGACGAGCAGCTCATCCTCGACGCCGACCTCGTGCTGGGTCTCGCTCGCGAGCACCGTCGGTCGGTCGTCGAGCTGGTTCCGGCGGCGACTCGTCGCACGTTCACACTTCGAGAGTTCGCACGCCTCGCGGCATCCGTCACCGATGACGACCTCGACGACGCCGCATCGCCGCTCGGCGATGGCAGCCTGCGGAGCCGTCTCCGAGAGGCGGTCGTCGCCGCCGCGTCACTGCGCGGTGTCGTCACCCCGTTCGATTCACCCGACGACGCCGATGTCGTCGATCCCTACCGCCGGTCTGCCGACGTCTACGAGGCGTCCGCCGCGCAGCTCGTGCCCGCCGTGCAGGCCACGGTCGCGCTGCTCGCTCGCGCGGCGCACAGGGTGTAGGAGAAATCGGTGTCATGGCTTTCAATCGGCGGTCGAGCGCGGCGCGCGGGGGGCGCGCGGTGTGGGCCGGAGTGGGCCTGGCCGTGCTCGCCGTGGTCGTGAGCGCGCTCTCAATCGTCGCCTTGACCGCCAACCGGTCGGTGCCCGAGGCCGGCGCGACGCCCGGCGCAACGCAGCCCCCTGCCGCTGTCGCAGAGCAGGTCCCCTCCGAACCTGCGGCGGCGGCCCCACAGACCGTCAGTGCGCCGACTCGTGCCGTGGCCGCCATCGACGTCGACACGGCGGTGCGCACTCTCGCGAGTCCATGTCCCGAGCCCTCCAGCATCGAGTTCACGTCCAATGCCGGCGCGACTTGGGAGGCATCTGCCACGACCGTCTCAAGCGTGCAGCGCATCACCACAGGGGCCGATTCGTTCGTGGCACTCATCGGGCTTGCCGCCGAGGGCTGTGCGCCAACCTACGAGCGATCGTTCACTGGGGGAGCAGAGTGGGAGCCTGCACCAGATGAGCTCGCCGCGTCGTGGTTTGTCGACCCGGCCAACCGTGCGGTCGTACATGCACCCGCCGGTGACCGCGCCGCGCCCTGCGCGACAGTGGTTCAGCTCGCCGTGGTCGACGAGAACTCGGCCGCTCTGCTCTGCGACGACAGTTCGGTGCACGCCACCGTCGACGCCGGCGCAAGCTGGCTGCCGCCGGCGTCGGTGCCTGGCGTCGCTGCCATCGGTGTCGGTGCCGACGGATACCGAGTCGCGGTGATCAATCAGAACGGATGCGTCGGTGGGCAACTCATCGGCATCGGCGTCGCCGCAGCCGGCCTCGCGCTCGGTTCGGCCGGCGGATGCCTGCCCGCCACCGTCGGCCCTGGCGAAGCCGCGCTCTCCTCTGCCGACGACGGCACCACCTGGCTGTGGGCGGGCGACGCGCTCGCGCGTTCGCAGGACGGAGGTGCGACGTGGCTCTGATGAGCCTGAATGAGACGTTGACGCCGAGCGCTCGAGTGGCACGGTGGCAACGCGACTTCGCTGTGCGCCTGTTCGTCACCGACCTCGTCGCCATCGTGGTGGCGGTCTACGGCTCGCAACTCGTTCGCTTCGGTACGCGTCTGGTCGAGTTGG
The DNA here is from genome assembly GCF_040679595.1 of Agromyces sp. NPDC052230. Taxonomy (NCBI): domain Bacteria; kingdom Bacillati; phylum Actinomycetota; class Actinomycetes; order Micrococcales; family Microbacteriaceae; genus Agromyces; species Agromyces sp. NPDC052230. Next base: position 88,298 of record NZ_JBFAVC010000004.1, read on the forward strand.
AGATCCCGCGAAACAAACTGCAGGACTTCGTGGTGAGCTACTCGCTGGTCTCCCTCCTTCTGGTGCTGGCGTGGATGCTCTCGCTCGAGTTCTTCGCCACCCGCGACCATAAGATCATCGGCACGGGCAGCCTCGAGTACAAGCGCATCGCCGATGCGACCGTGCGAGTGTTCGGTGCGTTCGCCATCCTCGCCTTCCTGCTGCAGTCTCAGGTCGGCCGCGGCTACCTGCTCATCGCGTTGCCCGTCGGCCTGATCCTCCTTCTCGTGAGTCGCTGGGCGTGGCGCCAGTGGCTCAACGGCAAACGAGCCCAAGGGCAGTACCTCTATCGCGCTGTGCTCATGGGCGATCGTGCGAAGTCGCAGCACGTGGCGCAGCAGATGAGGCGCGACGGCGCGTCGGGCATCCACATCGTCGGAGCCATCACCGAGCACGGCACCACATCGCAAGATCTCTTCTCGGGCATTCCCGTGATCGGGGGCTACGCCGAGGTACTCGACGCCATCGACTCCGCGGATGTCGACACCGTGATCCTGACGGGAGCAGACACCATCGATCCTCAGGACATGCGCCAACTCGGGTGGGACCTCGAGGCGCGTTCGATGAGCCTCATCGTTGCCCCGGCGCTGACGGATGTCGCGGGCCCCCGAATCCACGCACGACCCGTGGCCGGTCTGCCGCTCATCCACGTCGAGTACCCGTCGTTCGAGGGCCGCAAGCAGGTGACGAAGCGCATCTTCGACATCGTCGGATCCCTGGCGCTCATCATCCTGAGCAGCATCATCATGATCGCGGTCGCGATCGCCGTGAAGCTCTCGAGCCCGGGGCCCGTGTTCTACTCGCAGGAACGGGTCGGACTCCGGGGCGAGCCGTTCCGCATGTTGAAGTTCCGTTCGATGGTGCAGGGCGCCGACGACCAGCTCAAGAGCCTGCTCGACGCGCAGGGCACGTCTGACAAGCCGCTTTTCAAGATCAACGACGACCCGCGGATCACAACCGTCGGCCGAAACATCCGTCGCTACTCACTCGACGAGTTGCCGCAGTTCTTCAATGTGCTGCGTGGGGACATGAGCCTCGTCGGCCCGAGACCCCAGCGCGCGGCCGAGGTGGCGCTATACGACGAAGCCGCGCACCGACGCCTCATGATGAAGCCCGGGATCAGCGGGCTCTGGCAGGTGAGCGGGCGGTCGAGTCTGGACTGGAATGACGCCATCCGACTCGACCTCTACTACGTCGAGAACTGGTCGATTGTGGGCGACATCGTGATTCTCTGGCGCACCGTCCGCGCCGTAGCGATGCCGGGCAAGGACGCCGTCTGATGGCCGGTGTGATCGTTCATGAGTGGATCGAGAAGACAGGCGGAGCAGAGAAGGTCCTTGACGCAATGTCTGCCACCTTCCCTGACGCTGATATCCGGGTGCTCTGGAGCGACGATCCAACGCGGTACCCTGATCGCCACGTGCAGGAGAGCTGGATCGGGCGGTCGCCGCTCCGCGGAAGGAAAGTACTCGCGTTACCGGTGATGCCGGCGGCCTGGCGGGGGCTGTCCTCGGCGCGGACCTACGATTGGATGCTCGTAAGTTCCCACCTCTTTGCTCACCACGCGCGGTTTCGCGGCGCCAATCGCGGCATCCCAAAGTTGGTCTATGCGCACACGCCAGCGAGATACATCTGGACTCCTGAACTCGACCAGCGCGGTGACGGACTGATCGCTCGTGCTGGTTCAAGACTCCTCAAGCCGTTGGATAGGCGAAGGGCCGGCGAGGCCGTATCGGTCGCGGCAAACAGTGAGTTCGTGCGCGATCGCATCCGCGACACATGGGGGCTCGATGCTCGAGTCATATACCCGCCAGTCGATACAGAACGAATCCAGGCAGTCGGCAACTGGGTTGAACGACTCACTGCGGAAGAAGCGCAGACGTTGGCCGGGCTGCCAAGCTCGTTCCTGCTCGGGGCCTCCCGCTTCGTCCCATACAAGGACCTTCGTCGCGTGATAGAAGCTGGCGAGGCCACCGGGCTGCCCGTTGTATTGGCCGGGTCTGGGCCTGAAGAGGGTGCGCTGAGAGATCTGGCCTCGCGCGCGAGAATGGAGGTTCACTTCATCATGCGTCCCTGCGACGCGATGCTGTTCAGTCTGTATCGGTCCGCCACTGCGTTCGTTTTCCCGGCCGTTGAGGACTTCGGGATCATGCCCGTGGAGGCCATGGCGTGTGGAACACCGGTAATTGCCTACGAAGTGGGGGGAGCAAGCGAAAGCGTTCGCGCAATACAAGGAGGTGCGCTGGTGAAGGAGTTCGACCGAGAAGAGTGGCGTCGCGCGCTCGACGAAGTCCAGCGGGTGGATCGCGCCTCTCTCATCGAACGCACTTCGTTCTTCTCCACCGAACGGTTCGGACAACAGCTTCACCGGTGGGTCGCCCAGTCAACTGACCTGAAAGTCAGAGCGGGGAGCCAGCATGTGTGAGACGGGCCAACTCGAGAGCCCACGACTGTGGAGGACCACACGAACCGTTGGCGTTGACAATCGGTGGAAAGGGAATCACGGAATCGCACGGTACGCGCGCGAAGTCATCCCGCGACTGCCCAGCGTGACTCAGGACTTGCGGCTTTCGGGAACCCCAACGAGTGCGCTGAGCGTCGTAACGTTCTCGCGTGCGCGCGGCACCTCGGTCACATATTCGCCCGGTTACAACCTCGTGATGAGCAAGGTGCCGCACGTGCTCACCCTCCACGATCTCATTCATCTCAATTCGCGTGGAACGGAAGGGATGCGATATCGCGCGTACTACGAGTTCGTGGTAAGACCTGCGATCAAGCGAGCAGGAGTTGTGCTGACGGTCTCCGAAACATCGCGATCAGCACTTATCGAGTGGTTGGGCGACGAATCGATTGAAGTCGTAAACGCTGGAAACGGCGTAAACGAACACTTCAAACCCGGTGGCCCTAACCAGCTCTCCGACGCTGAGCCGTATCTGCTTTATGTGGGGGCGGTACGCCCACATAAGAATCTGGGTGTGGTCATCGATGCACTAACCAAGGTTCCAGGGCTCACCCTAAGGGCCGTCGGTCCAGATGTGAATCGCGTCAGGGATTTGGCGAGCCGGGCTGGCTTGTCGGATCGTGTATCAGCATATTCGGGGCTCGACGACTCGGAACTGGCCGTTCTGTATCGCGGCGCCAAGGCAACTGTGATGCCCTCGGTAATTGAGGGATTCGGCCTTCCTGCAGCTGAAAGTATCTCCTGCGGCACGCCTGTCATCTATTTCACGGGCTGCCGCAGCGTCGCCGAGATAGTTGGTGGCTCGGGGATATCCGTGGACGAAGGGATGGACCCTGACGCCTGGGCTGTTGCACTTCGAGCGACACGCGATGGGAGTGTTCCTACAGTGCGTCCGCTGGCGCGCTCAGACTATGAATGGGAGGGCGTCGCCGACAAGGTCGGCGACGTACTGAGTCGCTTTGGTTGACAATTCGATCGCTCTTTCTGTCCCATCCCTCGGTGTATGGATGAGGGCGCAGTTGGTGTTCGCCGTCGCTGATGGGATACGCGCGGCATGCCCTACCTGGAGGGCAGGCAAGTGACTTCAAATCCACACACGCGAACTAGACCCGGCAAGTTCCTGCGTAACGTGTCCGTGACATTGGCCGGGAACATCGCATTGCCGCTTTCAACAATCATTGTTGCTCCCCTTCTCGCGCGCGGCTTGGGAGTCGACGGTCGCGGAGAAGTCGCCGCGGCCATCGCTCCAACGGCGCTCGCTGTCGCCGTTGCAGCGCTCGGTTTGCCGGAGGCCGTCATCTACTTTGTGTCCAAGTACGGCCCGCGCGGTCGAACGGTCCTTAGAGGTGCGCTCATCTTGTCGGCCGCCTCTGGTGTGGCTTCCACCGCACTCGTCATGGTTCTTGCTCCGGTTCTATCGGGGGGAGATTCCGACGTCGAGATTCTGATTCGAGGTATCGCAATCTCGCTGATGCCAACACTTCTTGTTGGTATCGGTCGCGGACTCGCAAGCGGTGAAGAGCGTTGGCGCCTCGTAGCGGCGGAGCGGCTCATCACCGGAATCGCTCGCGTCTTCGGAGTGCTGGTGCTCCTCCTATCCGGATGGTTGACCCCTCTATCGGCCGCAGTGGTGCTCGCCGTGGCCCCAATCGTCGGGGGCCTTCCTTACGTCGCGCTTATCATGCCGGCGCGCACTATCGCGGGCGAGCCGGTCAGCATGAAGAACACTGCAAAATATGGTGCCCGCGTATGGGTGGGAGCAGTGTCAGGATTGCTGCTCGCCCGCATCGATCAGGTGCTTCTGACGCCGTTAGGGGGCACATTTGAACTCGGCCTGTACGCGGTTGCGGTCAACATCAGCGAAGTCCCTCTCGTGCTGACGTCTGCCCTCACGGCAGTGCTTTTCGCGTCGGATGCGCGGAATAACGATGATGAAGCGTTAGGGCGCTCATCCCGCCTAGCATTTGTTATTGCTATGACCTTGGCAGCGCTTGCCTGTCTGACAATGCATCTCTGGCTCCCCGCGGTTTTTGGCAGTGAGTTTGCACCTGCTCTCGCCCCGTCCGTCATTCTGTTCGTCGCAGTCGCGTTGGGCACGCCCGGATCATTCGCCGGCGTTGCGTTGGTGGCACGTGGCCGACCGGGACTCCGCAGTGTGTCTCTTGTCGTCGCATGCGTAGTGAACATCGCCTGCATTGTCATTTTGGCTCCGTCACTTGGCGCGGTTGGTGCGGCTATCGCGACATTGGTCGGGAATCTCATTGCGGCCGGACTCAACCTGGTGTTTGCGTGGCGGATTCTCGGCATCTCACCAGTGACCTTCATTCGCCCACAAGGAGCCGATATCGCTGCCACTTGGGCGGTCGTGAGACGGAGGCGGAATGACTAACGAGGATGCTAAACCAATGGTGGCCGTCTGGCGCGACGAGTGGTTACCGCAGTCAGAGACGTTCATCCGGGACCAGATGAACGCCATGTCGAATTGGTTGCCACTTGGCGTCGGATTGTATCCTGACGGTTTTGCGGAAGTAGTCGGCTGGACGCCGATTGGAAGTCCGCGAATCGCGAGGGCCCTCCTTCGGATTGGCGGGGGAAGCCTTCTCATGGGGAGGCTGCGTCGTTACATCGCTGAGCACAGTGTGCGGTTGATTCATGCACATTTTGGCACTGGTGCAGTCAACGCACTGGGGGTCGCGGGTCCACTGGGGATACCTTTGCTCGTCACCTTCCACGGATTTGATGTCACGCGAATGCCGGCCGCCAAACGCGGTAAGCGATACGTTCAGCGCCTCCAGAGCGTGTTCAGTTACGCCTCAGTACTGATCGCAGTATCCGACTTCATCAGAGACGAACTCATTGCGCTGGGAGCGCCCCCGGAGAAGATCCGCGTTCTTCATATCGGAACGCCAATCGAGGGTTCGAGTGGAATCCGTTCGACACCCGACCCGGCGGAACCGCAGATTATCTTCGTTGGACGACTCGTCGAGAAGAAGGGCGTCCGTGATCTGCTTGAGGCAGTCGCCCTGATGAGTACCGACCTGCGTCGCACGCCAATCGCGATAGTGGGCTATGGCCCCGCGGAACCGGACTTGAAGCGCAGAAGCGCAGAACTTGAGTTAAACGTGCGCTTCCTTGGCCGCCGGTCGAGTGCACAGATCGCAGCCCTCCTTCGAGAGAGCACGGTTTTCGTGGGGCCATCGCGGCGAGCCTCAGATGGTGACTCCGAAGGATTCGGAATGGTGTTCTTGGAGGCAGCGCTCGCCGGGCTTCCCGTGATCGCGTATCGCCATGGCGGAGTGGTAGAAGCTGTCGAGGATGGCCAGACGGGGTTGCTAGCACCCGAGGGCGACATCCCGCGTCTGTCTGCGCTAATCGAACGAGTCTTGAGGGACCCGGACCTCGCCGACACTCTGGGTCGGCACGGCCGCGATCGCGTCGAGCGCCAGTTTGATGTGCGCACGCTTACCGCAGAACTCGAGGATATCTACAGTGAACTGGCCACAGCGTCGAGGGGTCGATGAGGATTGAGATTCTCTCTCGCAATGCGCTGTTTCCCAACCGCAGAAATTACGAACGTTGGTTTCGTGACTGAACGCGTTCGACGAGCTCGTTCGTCTCAGCGACGTCAAACGAACAAGGGCAGCGCAGCAAATGACGGATGAGGTGTGGGTTGGCGTCTGAAATGAGAAGGGTCGTATTCCTGAGTCACACCGAGGCGGGTGGGGTGTTCCGTGTTGGGAGTCACCACCTGGCGCGTGAGCTCTCGCGTGCAGGGGTTGAAGTGCACCATGTATCGACGCCATATGCCAGCATGCATGCGGTCCTGCGTTCCAGAGAAGGGCGTGGAGCCGCTGCTCGGCGCGGACTCGTAAAGGACGACGATGGTGTTCTGCACTTGGTGCCGCGATCGCTGTTGCCTCTCACCATCACTGGCGGCTGGAGATCGATGCGGCGGGCGTTGAAAGTTGTTGGCGCGGACACTGCCGACTTCATCTTGGTCGATCAGCCCTTGGCAGCGAATGCACTTGCTCCTTGGTGGCCGGCTCGCATCATTTACAGACCGACCGACGTATACGAAACTCGAGTAGCAGCGATTCGTCAGGCCCGCATCGTTTCGAAGTCGACTGCAATCGTGGCGACCTCTTCGGTTGTTCTCGACCAACTCGGGCCAGTTGGAGATCGACCAGCCATGATCCTCAGCAATGGGGTGGAGGGTGAGCACTTCACGCGTCCGAGGGGCTCGTTCGCTGCGCGTGGTTTCGTCTACGTGGGTGCGCTTGACAGTCGATTCGATTGGGCGGCTGTACGGCTCCTCGCGACGTCGTTCCCTGACGAGAAGATCACACTGTATGGACCGAATCACGCGGCCCCCGCTGAGTTGCCTTTGAATGTAGAACTCCCCGGCCCTGCCGATTATGAATCACTTCCCCGCCTGCTTATGGAGAGCTCTGTTGGGCTACTTCCTCTAGTCCACTCAGTGCTCAATGAGGGGCGGAGCCCAATGAAGCTTTACGAGTACGTCGCGGCGGGTCTTCCCGTCCTCGCGTCAAGGACAAGCACGATCCTTGCGGCTAACGCCAAGTCAGTGGTCTTCACGTATGGATCCGATAGTGAGCTCACGCGCGCCGCACAAGTGGCTCTAGACCGCGGAACGCTTACCTCGGAGGAGACGGCGAACTTCATCGCGGAAGTTGATTGGAGATTCAAGGCCAATGAACTCCGTGCCTTTCTTGAGTCGCTCTAGTGTCAGCTCTCGATGTCAGGCCCCGCGAAACATCCATCGACCTAGTTCGCTCCATCGGAGTGATCGCGATCGTGTCGGGGCACGTCTGGGATACAACCCTGAGCCGTGACCTCCTTTACACATGGCATGTGCCGGTGTTCTTCTTCATCTCCGGGTACCTTTGGACGAGCGGTCGCACCGTTCGTGGCGAGGTGGTGCGGCGGTCAAAGACGTTGCTCAAGCCTTACGTGTTCTGGTGGGCGGCGCTTATTGTCCCTTACATCGCCGTGCTGGCTGTCAGCAGTGACCTGACATTCAGAAACATCATTGCGCCGTTGTACGGCGGTGCGGCAGTGGGGCGACCGTTCACGACGTTCTGGTTCGTGTTCGCACTATTCGCGACAGCAGTCATCTGGCGGGCGCTGGAGCGGACGCCGGTTACGGTGCGCGCGTCGGTCGTCGTTTTCGCTATCGCGCTGACCCCGTTCGCCGGTCCCATGCTCGCCCTCACCCCGCTCGCGATCGGCGCAGCGCTTCCCGCGCTCTCCCTACTCGCGGCTGGACAGATAGCTCGCAGGTACGAGCCGCAGCGCGCCACGCCGTCTGTCGTGATCGCGGTGGCGCTAATCCTGGCCGCGGCGACGGCCACGTGGGCGGGCGTCGTCACCCCGCTCGACATCAAACGGGGAGAGTGGGGTGCGCCAATCGTGAGCCTGGTCGCCGCAGCCGCTATCTCCTGGGCGCTTGTGTTGGCAGCGAAGGTCTTGAGTCCGCACCTGGGACGCTTGGGCAACGCCGTGACATGGTTTTCGCTCTGCGGCTTCACCATCGTCCTCGCCCACCCCGCCGTGATCTGGGTCGCTGAGCCGTTCCTCCCGACCCTCGTGGTGTTCGCGCTTGCTCTTGCTGTGCCTGTCGTCATCGCCCAGGTCGCGATGAGGACGCCCATCTCACAGTGGGTGACGGGCGTGCCGTCACGGGCGCGCAAGCACAACAGCCGCATCTAGACTGCTCTGATTGCGGCAAACGAGAAGAGTGGAAGCTCGACGGTGGGCTCGGAACGCCGCCGTTTGGTAATGAAATCTGAAGTTCGTTACGGGGTTCGAGCTTCGCTGAAGGAACTCCTTGATGTTGCGAGAACGCCTTTGACCGGCGTGGGTTCGCATAGTCCCGCGACACCGAGCCCGATCAGTACGAACATGAGCGGCCCGACGAGAGTCATGTTGCTTAGTGAACTGAACGTGGTCGTCAGTACGATCCCGAGAAGTGCGGCGGGCAGGGTGCCCCGCAATCGTTGCTCCTTGTGGCGGGAGAGCAGCAACCAAATCAATGCCATGGAAAACGCCAGCGCAACCGGCGCGCCGACATCCACAATCAACTGGATGATCGAGCTTTCGAAGCTTGACATGACGCCCGCGGAGCGCGCTACGTCGTAGCTGCGGCCGATACCGACCCCGTCGACGGGGATCGACTGCCAGTTGGCGATGAACCACTCGTAGGCTACCCAGCGAACCTTTGCTGATCCGTCGTTGAGGTTCATGCGCTGGAATGCAGGGATACTCTCTGCCACGGCAACGAGGTACACGACCCCGATAACTGATGAGGTGACTACGATCGCGCGACCGATCAGTGGCAAGTGCGATCGAACCACGACATACGCGAGTCCGATGAAAGCTACAGCGAGTGACAGTCGGGTTTGAGACGCCAGCGTTCCCGCCGTCAGCAGCACAGCTAGACCGACCTGAAGCATCGGTCTACGGACCTGCACGAGCAACGGAATCGCGGCTGAACACGCGAATCCCAGCACGAGTGCATGGCCCGTCAAGCCCACCGGACGGTCGAACACGCCTGGGAAGTACCATGCATACTCGGCCGCGTTGAAGTCGACGTAAAAAAGGTATGAGCTAGCGGCGTATTCAAGCAATCCTGTCGTTGCCTCAATCGCTCCAACCGCAATCGCCGACAAGGCGATGAACCGCACCGCACCCTTGCCTCGCTGGCCAGCGAGCCAAACGAGGACTATGGCGAGCACGGGGGCGATGAACTGATTGGTCAGGACCACGACGGACCCACCGCCGCGCACAGTTGTCACCGTCATGAATGCCAGTAGCAGTAGCAGCACGAGATACGGCACCCGGTAGCTGAGCATGGGCCACAGAGACTTGCCGTCATGGAAGATGGCGATGACTATCGCGAAGACGATGAGCCACGATGCGGGGTGCAGTCCTAAAGGCCCGGCTGATCCAAGGATCCCCTGGACCGCGGCGTGCGGTAGCACCGCCCACAGGAGCAAGTAAAGGACCACCGTGAGCTGGGGTCGCCTCCGCAGGGACAGAGCGAGAATGAAAGTTGTTGAGACGATAATTGGTGGGAGCACGTGGACCTCGCGTCGAGGGGCTAAGGACCAACGATAGACGAGTTCAGGGCAGGCCACGATCGCGTCATCGAGGTACTCGCGCGCGTCCGGTGATCTTTGGCGGCCGGAGCACGATCAGTGTCGCGCGGTCGAGAGTGAAGCGGTCCGCGACATCCGCCACCAGAGCACTGCCACGCACCCGAGCGCCACGCCCGTCGTGTTCGCGATCACGTCGGAGACCGTGGGCACGCGCGAGGGGATGCCGAGCTGCACCAGCTCGATGACGACGCTGACGAGGGATCCGGCACCGATGACGGCCAGAGGCGACCAGCGCGGGGCCGCCGCCGACACGAGCAGCCCGAACGGCATGAACAGGGCGACGTTCGCAAGGAACTCGAAGACGATCGCGGCCGGCTCGCGCGGTATGCCCCACGTCGCGACGAGGTCGGCCGCCCAGCCGACGATGCCGGTCACCCGTCCGGCCTCGCGCGCGGGGAGGAACACGATGAGGGCGAGTGCGACGAGGTATGGCGCGAGCATCACCCGGGCGACGAGGCGAGCTCGGTTCAGCCGCGTTCGAATCACTACGACGTCGGTCACCGATTCAGCGTAACGGCGCAGTTCGGCGGCGGGCCGGGGGCGCCGCCCAGTAGCCGATCGCGGCGCCGCCGATCGCGCCGACGACGTTGAGCGCCAGGTCGATCGCCGAGACCTCGTGGTCGAACCCCAGCAGGGTGGGGGTGAACTCCACGAGCGCGCAGGCACCCAGCAGGAGGGGTACAGCGAGCCACGACATCCGTCGTCCGAACACGACCACCGTCAGGATCCCGAGCGGCGCGAACAGCACCACATGCGACGCGTACTCGACGACCTCGTACGTGATCCACGGGGCGAGCCCATGACTGCGTAGATGGGCGAGAAGGCCCCGCACCCACGGCGTGAATCCCTGATCGATCGGCCGCGGGATCAGCACCACGACCGCGCCGAGCGCAGCGTAGATCGCGAGCACCAGCAACGCCCAGCGGCGAGCCCGATCGGGCGGAGTCATCCCACCAGCCTAGGAGTGGCGGTTGCGACAGAATGGACCGGAGTGTCTGAACGAAGGGTCTCAATGCGCATCTCAGTCATCGGCTGCGGCTACCTCGGCGCCGTGCATGCCTCGGCGATGGCCGAGCTCGGCCACCAGGTCATCGGCATCGACGTCGACGAGGGCAAGATCGCCGCGCTCGCCGCGGGTCGGCCGCCGTTCTTCGAGCCGGGGCTCGCCGAGATCCTCACCTCCGCCACAGCGACGGGCAGGCTGCGGTTCAGCACCGAGATCGCGGATGCCGCGGACGCCGACGTGCACTTCCTCGCCGTCGGCACGCCGCAGGCGGCAGGCACCGGCGCCGCCGACCTCACGTACGTCGACGCCGCGTTCGAATCGCTGATCCCGCACCTCGCCGACGGCGCGCTGGTCGTCGGCAAGAGCACCGTGCCCGTCGGCACTGCTGCCCGCCTTGCGGCACGGCTCGAAGCGGATGCCCCCCACGCGCGCCTCGCGTGGAATCCTGAGTTCCTCCGCGAGGGCTACGCCGTGAAGGACACCCTCGAGCCCGACCGGCTCGTCTACGGCGTCGCCGACGGCGACCGGCGCGCGGCATCCGTGCTCGACCAGATTTACCGGGCCGCGATCGAGGCGGGCACGCCGCGGATCGTGACCGACTACGCCACCGCCGAGCTCGTGAAGGTCGCCGCCAACGCCTTTCTCGCGACGAAGATCAGCTTCATCAACGCGATGTCGGAGCTGGCGGATGCCACCGGAGCGGATGTCACGGCCCTCGCCGACGCCATCGGCCACGACGCGCGCATCGGTCGCCGCTTCCTCAACGCCGGAGTCGGCTTCGGAGGCGGCTGCCTGCCGAAGGACATCCGCGCCTTCACGGCGCACGCCGAGGAGTTGGGCCGGGGCGACTCGGTCGCCTTCCTGAAGGAGGTCGACGCGATCAACCTCCGGCAGCGGCAGCGCGTCGTCGACCTGGCCGTCTCCGCTCTGGACGGGTCGGTGTTCGAGCGAAAGATCGCCGTGCTCGGGGTGACGTTCAAGCCCGAATCCGACGACGTGCGCGATTCACCGGCGCTCGACGTCGCGGTGCAGCTGAAGGGACTCGGGGCGAAGGTCGTGGCAACCGACCCCGAGGGCATCGAGAACGCGCGGGCGAGGCATCCGCAGCTCGACTACACCACCTCGACGAACGAGGCGTTGCGCGGGGCCGATCTCGTCGTGCTCGTCACCGAATGGCGGGAGTACCGCGCGCTCGACCCCGAACAGGTGGGGCGGATCGTCGCCGGCCGGCGCATCATCGATGGGCGAAATGTGCTCGACCCGGCCGCATGGCGGGCCGCCGGCTGGCAGTACAAGGGCCTGGGGCGCCCGTGACGCGCGGATGAGTTATCTACAGCTTTCGGAGATTCGAACATATGTTCGATTGCTCTGAGAGAATGGATGCATGTCTGAAACCCCCGCAGCACTCGGCGAACTCCTCGCCGAGGTCGATGCGCTCGTGGGGGCGTGGGCCGCTGCGCTGACCATGGCCTCCTCCGGTCCTGCGGCCGACGTGCCCTCGATGACGGATGCCGGTCTCCTCGCGGTCACCGAGGCGCTCGCGGGGCTGTCGAAGCGGGTCGATGCGCTCACCGTGCGCTGCGCCGCGGGTCTGGCCCGACGTTCGCCGAGCGAGGCCGGCAACGACGGACTCGCGCGTCGCACCGGGCACTCGACGCCTGCCGGCCTCATCGCCACCATGAAAGGCGGGCGCTACTCCGAGGCGGTCAAGCTCATCGCGGTCGGCGAGGCCACCGAGCCGCGCGCCGCGTTCACGGGAGAGCTCCTGCCGCCACGGTTCCCGCACGTCGCCGCGGGCGTCGCTGCCGGCCGGCTCACCGTCGATGCCGCGGCTGTGATCACCTCGTTCCTTACGCGGGTTTCCGTTCGTGCTTCGGCCGACGATCTCTCGTGGTCCGAATCCCTGCTCGTCGAGCGCGGCCCGGTGGTCGGTGTCGATGGGCTCACCCGGCTCATCAAGCAGCTCGAAGCCCGGCTCGACCCCGATGGCGTGCGTCCCCGCGAAGAGGAGCTCCACGGCCAGCGCACCCTGCGCATCTGGGAAGACAGTGCCGGCATGATCAACCTGCGCGGGCGGTTCGACCCGGTGACCGGCGCACCCATCAAGGTGGCTGTCGAGTCGCTCGTCGGCGCCGAACTCCACCAGGCGCGCGATGCCCGGCCGGGATTCGGCGCGATGCACGCGGGTGCCGGCGGTGACACGGCCGGCCGATCTCATTCGGCGGATGACCGAGCCATGGCCGAGCCGCGCACGATCGAGCAGATGAGCGCCGATGCGCTCGCCGACATCGCACGCCTCGCCATCTCCGCGGGTGGGGCCGAGCTCCCGGCGCTCGCCTTCGCGTCGGTCGTCGCCCGCATCGACCTCGACGACCTGCGCACGGGCCGCGGTCACGCCACCATCGACGGCATCGACCAGCCCGTCTCGGCCACCGCGGCACGCCAGCTGGCGGCATCCGCCGGCGTCATTCCGATCGTCTGCGGTGGCGAGGGCGAGGTCCTCGACCTCGGCAGGTCGAAGCGGCTGTTCTCCAAGGCGCAGCGCCTCGCGCTCGCCGAGCGAGACGGCGGATGTGCGCACCCCGGATGTCGCCGACCCATCGCCCACACCCAGGCCCACCACATCAGGTGGTGGAAGCGGCATCGCGGCCTCACCGACCTCGAGAACGGCGTCCTTCTCTGCGCGTTCCACCACGGGCTGCTCCATCGCAACGGTTGGGGCATCGAGATCCGTGACAACCGGGCATGGTTCATCCCGCCGCCGCACATCGACCCCGAGCAGCGACCCCGCGCCGGAAATCGGTCACCGCACCTCGAGCTTCGCCGTATCGGCAGTCCTCGCGAGGGCGCCGGTGCCGGTGCCGACGCCGACGCCGGTGCCGGTGCCGGTGCCGCGTGGAGCCCGCCCCCCGCCGAGTCCGCCGCCTGAGTGATGTGCTCGGGGTCCTGAGTCGCGCCTGCGTGCCGACTCAGGGTTCGCCGCTGCGGCGGCCGCGATCGGCGGCCGCCGCAGCGCAGGCGGCGCGGGAACTACGGTGCGACGAGCCCGTTGATCCCCACCCGTTCGAGCGTGGGCGACACGGTCGAACTGCCCGAGAGCGACGCGCGGTACTGGATGTATCGCGAGCTGCCCGGGATGTCGGCTCCGGCGTTCACGGGTACGAAGGCCGTCCACGTGCTGTCTGGCGTCGGCGTGTTGCCGGTGCGCACGTGGATGACCACCGAGGTACCCGTGGGCACCTGAGCCGCGACGTCCAGGGCCTGCCAGTCCGCGGCGCCGCCCGCGTCGAGCACGCGTGACGTGAACGCGCCCGTCCTCGGCGCACCCTCCATCCGCGCCCGATCGACGGTGAGGTTCGCTCCACCCGCCGCGTAGTCGCTGAAGGCGGTCCCCATACCGCCGGCGATCGTGACCATCTGCGTGTGCCGCGCGGTGCCGTCGACCGAGAACACGACCCGATCGGCGAGCCACTCGACCCGATACGTGTGTGCGGAGCCCACGAGGCCGGTTCCCAGCGAGACGTCGGCGACCGTGCCGTTGTTGTTGGTGCGCGCATACAGCGTGTTCGAGCTGCCGTTGGTGCTGAAGATCGCCCAGCGCGAGGCTCCCGCGAGGTCGGCCGCCAGGCCGCCGTGCTGGTTCGGCGAAGCGCCGAAGGTCGCCACGAAATCGACGGAACTGCCCGGCCACGTCTGCGCCGTGGTCTTCAACAGGCCCCCGTTCACGGCGACCGTGCCGCCCGAGACGGTCGAACCGCCGCTGCCACCGCTCCAGAGGGTGCTCGTCCATCCTGAGGGCACGGTCGAACCGTCGAACTCCGTGGCGACCGTGGGGTGGATGGGGGAGACCCGCATCCACCGCATGACGATCGCACCGGTGCCGGTGGTGTAGTCGCTCGCGAGCGGACGCATCGATCCGCCCACCGTGGCCGCGGTGTGCACGAGCGCACCGTCGATGTAGAAGCGAACGGCGGAGTCCCACTCGATGCGGAACACGTGCTCGGAGCCGAGGTACTGCGTGCCGAGGGCGAAGTCGACGACCGCGCCGCCCGAGTTGCGCGTGCGCGCCTGCAGGACGCCGGATTTCTCGTTGGTGCCGAACATCGCCCACGACTCACCCGAGCCGGAGAGCGTGTTGGCGAATCCGACGTTCTGGTATGACACTCCGGTGAACGTCGCGGCGAACTCGACAGCCCGCCCCGCGCCCGCCAATGCCGTGGTTCGCAGCCAGGAGCCATCGACCGATGCGGCACCGCCGGAGAAGGTCGTCGACCCGCCCGTCCAGCTGCCGGTCGCCCAGCCACTGGGAACGCCGCTTCCCTCGAACTCGGCGCCGATGAGCGGTGCCAGCACGACCTCGCCACCGGCGGAGTTCGCCACGTACGCCGAGGCGCCCGTGGTGCCCGCCCCGAACTGCGACGCGGTCGTGTCCTCGAGCACCTTGGCGACGGCCGATGTGGTCGTGAACGTCCAGCTCACCGCAGCGCCGAGCGCATTGCCGACGGCATCGGTCACGCTTCCGGCCACGGTCACCGTGTAGGTGGTGCCCGCTGCCAGGTTCGCGCTCGGATTGAGCGTCGCCACCGCTCCGACGACGGAACGCGTGGCCGGGACATCCGTGCCCGCGCCTGCAGCGCGAAGCGTGAACGTGGCCCCCGTGAACGTCGCCGCGGCCATCGGCTCGCTGAACGTCACACTCACGTCCGCGCCGACGGCGATGCCGGTCGCGGCCGGTGCCGGGTTCCGAGCGGTGATGGTCGGCGCCGTCGTGTCGGGCGTGGGAGTGGTGAACTGCGCCGTCGCAGACCTCGCCGTATTGCCGGATGCATCCGTCGACACGACCCGGAAGGCGTACTGCGTCGCCGGGTCGAGCCCGGTGAGGTCGATGCTGTGCGACGTGGTGAGCGTCTGCGCCTCGGCGAACCGGTTGAGCGTGTCGGGGGAGGTGCCGTACTCGACGCGCGTGGTGGACTGCTCGTCGGTGGTCCACGTGATCCGCGCCGTGCTCGCTCCGACCATCTGGGCGGAGACGGCCGAGATCGTCGGCGGCGTCGTGTCGGGCGCAGGCGGACGCGGGCTGTAGGGCAGGTCCACCGACGCCAGCACCGGCGTGATCATGCCGTTCCCGGTGGTGAATCTCGCCCGGTACTGCAGGAAGCGGCCCGACACGGGGATGTCCTGTCCGGCGGCGACCTGCGTGAACGCGGTCCATGTGGCATCGGGCGCGGCCGTGTTTCCGCCGCGCACGTCGAGCGCCACAGACGTCCCCGAGGGGACCTGCGCCGAGTAGGCGAGCGCGCCCCAGTCGGCGACCGTGCCGGCGTCGTGGACGCGTGACAGGAACGACCCGCTCGTGGCATACGGTGTCACGCGCATCCACTTCAGCTTGAGGGTGCCGCCACCCGCCCGGTACTCGCTCCCCAGCGCGCGCATCGTGCCGCTGACCGTCGACGCCGTGTGCACGAGAGCGCCGTCGATGTAGTACCGCACGGAGTTGTCCCACTCGACGCGGAACACATGCTCGGAGCCGACGTACAGCGTGCCCAAGGCCACATCGGAGGTGGCGCCGTTCGCATTGTGCGTGCGGGCCTGCAGTACGCCGGTGGTCTCGTTCGTGCCGAACATCGCCCACGACTCGGCGGCGCTGTTGAGCGTGACGCCGAAACCGGCGTTCTGGTTCGCGGCGCCGCTGAAGGTACCCACGAACTCCACTGCGCGGCCGGAGCCGACGAGGGCGTTGCTGCGCAACCACGCGCCGTCGACGGTCGCAGTGCCGCTCGAGAACGTCGTCGTGCCGCCGGTCCACGCGCCGGTGGTCCATCCGGTAGGCAGACCACTGCCCTCGAATTCGGAGCCCGCGAGCGGTGCGAGGGTCACCTCGCCGCCGGTGGTGTTCGTGACGTACGTGCCGACGCCCGGAGTGCCGCCGCTGAACTGCGAGGCCGAGGTGTCGCTCGCCGCGGCGGTCGGCATCGTGAACGACACGACGGGGGCGTTCGCTGCCGGCCACTGGCTGGTGTTCCCGAAGGCGTCGGCGGACACGACCCGGTAGTAGTACGTGGTGTTCGGGTTGAGGCCGGTGAGCTGCAGCTTGTGCGACGTCGTGAGCGTGCCCGCCTGCACGGATGACGTCATCGCGCTCGACGACGTGCCGAACTCCACCCGAGAGGATGCCGGCTCGTTCGTCGTCCACGAGACCTCAGCCGTCGTCGCACCCGTGACGACCGCGGTGGCCTTGGAGATCGTGGGTGCCGTCGAGTCGACGCCGTACCTCGCCGAGTAGTTGCCGTCGACGGCGGTGAAGACGGCGTAGCTCACGCCCTTGATCACCTTGGTCTGGAACGACACCGTCGCGCCGCCCCGCGAGAGGGACTGGAGGGTTCCCGTGCTGCCCTGCATGGGCAGCATCGCCTGGAGTCCGCTCGCACCCTCGCCGGCCGTGACGGTGAACGTCATGACGTCACCTGATCGCGCGAGGTTGGTGAACGACGAGGCGTTGCGCCCGTCGGTCCACTCGAGCAACTGCTCGGCGGTGATGATCGGCACGCTGCGACCTTGCGCGGCCGTGACCACCGCGTCGTGATACGACGCGGCATCCCTTCCGTCGGTGTGGAGGTTCGCGACGAACGCGCCGTAGTAGCCCTTGTCGATCGCACCATCCATGAGCGCGATCGCGGTCGACGGGTAGGCCTGGCCCGATTCATCCGTCAGCTGCGTGGTGGCCTGGTAGACGTCGATCAGCTTCCCGTCCAGGGAGAGGAAACGCTGGGCCATGCCCGAGCCGGTGAACATGCCAGGTCGCGTGGCCGCCCATGCCGCCGGCCAGTAGTAGTAGTTGGCATCGAGGTTGATGCCGGCCTTCTCCTCCTCCTCGGGCACGGTCGTGTAGTCGACCCAGAACACGCAGTCGTTGCGGCTCGTCATCGGCGTCGTGATGCTGGGGTAGTGCCGCCCGAGTGCGGCGAGCTGCTCGGTCAGGAGCGCGGCGAACTGGGCGCGGTTGGGGGTGCCGCATCCGGAGTTCGGGTGCAGGGCCAACTCGAAGCCCTGCTGCTCGTAGGTGCGCGCCTGGTTGTCGGAGATCAGCGGGTAGTCGACGAACATGTACGACGTCGACCGGACGCAGTCCCAGAAGGCCACGAAACAGCCGGCGGTGCTCCGGGAGAGCTCGGTGGAGAACCGGTTGGGTACCGAACCGCCGTTGTGCTCGTCGGCCGTCATGACGATGGCCGCGACCTCGCCGCGTGGCAGATACCAGAACCTGGGCACCGGCAGCACATCGCGGGTCGTCTCGGTGATGAGGTTCGCGAGCAGGCGCTGCTGCTCGTCGGCCTGGGGGATGGCCACCTTCGAGAGGTCGATGTAGTCGGTGTAGAAGAGGTCGTCGCTGCGGATCGGGGAGATCCCGTCGCGCTCCTGGCCCGACCACGCGGGGTTGCCCTGACGGGTGTACACGATCGAGCGCGCGAGGTCGAAGGTGAAGGCGGACGCGGTTCCACCGGAGGTGCCGACGCTGCGGAGCGTCACCGCCGGGAACTCGGTCGCGGCGGTGGCGGTGCTGTACAACTGGGCCACCACCTGCGTGCCCGCGTCGCGCGGACGATACAGGTCGGCCGTGCCGTGGAACTGCATGCTCGCGGCCTCGATGCCCTCACCGGGGCGCTTCGACGTGTCGATCTTGAGGTAGCCCTCAGCGATTCCGCCGCCGGCCGGCGCGAGCCCGAGGAGATCGGCAAGGGAGGCCGACGGGCGCATGGCGATGAGGTTGCCGCCGGCGTTCACCCACTCGGTCAGCGACGCCACCTGCTCGGGGGTGAGCGTGGTCTCGCCGAGCACGAGCGTGTCGTACGGGGCGAGCGCCGCCGCGCTGAACGACGACGTCGTGCGCACGGTGAACAGGTTGAGGCCCTCGCCGCGGACCATCTCGGGGAGGTACGCGCCGAACGGGCTCGTGCCCTTGACGATCAGGAGCGGGCCCCCGGGACCGATGTTCGGGTTCGCCCGAGCGCCCGTGCGGGCGATGGTCGCGAACGTCCACGAGTAGTCGTCGACCATCGGGTTGCCCGCGGCATCCGTCACACCGCCGGCGCCGCCCTCGAGGGTGACCGTGTACTCGGTGCTGTAGGCGAGCGCTGCCGCCGGGTCGATCATGGCCGACTGCGTCGCCGGATCGTAGCTGATCAGCGCCGTCACGAGGTTCCCTGCGGCATCACGCAGCTGCACGGTGGTCCCGTTGATCGTGCCGGGCGCCATGGGTTCGCTGAAGATCGCCGCGAGGTTGGCCTCGACCCCGAAGTCGGCCGCGTCCCGCGTGGGCCAGGTGGCGGTCACCGTCGGCGGCGAGGTATCGGGGCCCGCGGTCGCGAATGCCCAGGTGAAGTCGGCCTGCAGGGGGATGCCGGTGGCGTCGCGGACGCCGCTCGAACCCCCCTTGACCGTCACGGTGTGACTCGTGGCCGGGGCCAGCGGCTGGCTGGGATCGATCACGGCCGACGTGGTGCCCGCGTCGTAGCCGACCGTCGCCGGCACGACGTTGCCGGACCCGTCGCGGAGTTCGATCGTCGACGACGTGATGGAGGCCGCATCCATGGCCTCGCTGAACACCACGGTCACGTTCGCATCGGATGCCGCACCCGTCGCGTTCGCGGAGGGAGTGGTGGTGGCGACGACGGGAGCCGTCGTGTTCACGCCGGCCGTGAGGAAGCCCCAGGCGTAATCGGCGGCGAGTCGATTGCCCGCCATGTCGGCGATGCCCTCGGCTCCGCCCGAGATGATGGCCGTGTACCGGGTTCCGGCGGCCAGGGTGGAGTTGGGGTTGAGCGCCGCCCGGCGATCCACCATGTTGTAGGTCACCGCGGCCGGCACCATGTTCCCGGCCGGGTCCCGGAGTCGGAACGTCGAGGTGGTCAGGGTGGCCGGATCGATCGCCTCACTGAAGCTGGCGGTGATGTCGGCGTCGGGGTTCACCGACGCGGCGTCGGCGGCGGGCGTGCTCGCGGTGACGGTCGGGGCGGTCGTGTCCTGTGGGGCCGTCGTGCTGAAGAGCACGTCGACGAGGTAGTTCCCCGAGGCCCAGGAGTTCGCCGGGAACATCCCGCCGGGGCCGTACATGTACACGCCGTTGACCCCGTCGGCGCCGTCGCGAAGAGCGTGGAGCGGCGGGGTGTCGACGCCGGCGCTCGCGAATGACGTGCCCATCGCGTAGTGGCCCGTGTTCGTGTGGTACGAGGCCACGTAGGTGGTGCCCGCCTTGATCGTGACGGGAGACGAGAAGACCGCTTCCTGCCACCCGGTGGCCGATTCACCGGCGAACGTCACTGTTGCCAGCGGCTGCCCCGTCGCCGACCACAGCGTTCCCGTGTGCGCGCCGGTGTTGCCGCTCGTCTTGTAGAAACGGATGCCGACGAGCTGGCCCGGCACGTCGGACCGGAACTTCACGCCGAGTTCGACGCCCGACGGGTCGGCGACCTGCGTCCCGGTGACGGACCGGTCGAAGATCGATGAGCAGGTCGTTCCGGCGGGGCATGCCGTCACCGGGGTGCCGAGGGCGACCTCGCCGCTCAGGTTGGCGCTGTCATCGGCGGCGCGCACCCTGATGGCCGGTGCACCGGCGAGGGCGGTGAAGGTGTGGCTCCAGCTCTCGCGTCCGGTCGCGCGCCGCCACGTCGAGCCGCCGTCGGTCGATACCTCGACCGTTCCGACGACCCCGCCGCCGGCATCGGTCGCCGTGCCGGAGACGGTACGGGTTCCGGGCCCCGTCACGCTGGCCGCCGTCGACGTGATCACGACGGTCGGCGCCGTGGTGTCGGTGGTCCCGGTGGCTGCGATGAGTCCGGTCTGGATGGTGCCCGGCTGCGCTCCCATGTCGGCGAGGAGGTTCATCGTCGCCTGCTGCACGTTGCGGTTCTCGGTGTTGCCCGGGTCGGCCATGAAGTCGCCGTGGTCGTGCTCGCCGTCGAGACCCCAGGTCCACTGCACGGTTCCGGCGCCGAAGACCAGCGCCCCGCTCGGCGCGCGGTACAGACTCAGGTGGTGCCGCTCGGGGCCGGCCGACGACTGGATGGTCGTGCTCGAGAGGAGCACACGACCGGGTGGGTACCAGGTGGAGTACTGCTCCTGCTCGGGGTCCCACTCGTAGCCGAGGGTTCCGTACGGGAGGGTGACCGTCCCCGAAGGGGAGAGGTTCGCGACCGCGGTGTTCCGCCAGAAGCGCAGCTTGGCGAACTCGCCCGGCACCTGCATCGATGCCGTGCTGCTCCGCCAGCTGATCTGGCCGGTGAGCATGTTCTCGGGTTCACCGATGACCGGGGCCGAGGCGGACGACTGCGGCGACTCGCGCCAGAGTCCCGTCCACGTGTCGCTGGGGTCGCAGGTGTAGTCCCGGTAGCAGCGCTGGTGCTCCGAGGACGCCGCCGCCGCCGAGCCCTCCTTGTAGACCGCCATGGTCCGGTGGTCGTCGGGAGCAGGGTCCTGCTTCGAGTCCTCCATCCGGATCTTCCAGTACACCTCGTTGCCGCTGAAGAACGCGAGGTCGACCCCGGCGTCGCGAGCGGCCTCCACCGCGTCTCGTTGCTCCTGCGACCAGTACTCGTCATGACCGACCGACAGGAACGCCTGGTGTTCGAGGAGTTCCGCCGGACGGATGGCGGTGTCGATGCTGCTCGAGTAGCTGAGGTCGTAGCCGTTGCGCTCGAGCCATCGGATCATGGGGTACTCGGCGTTGAACAGCCAGTTCTCGAGCTCTCCACCTCGGGTCGTGACGGGTCGGTTGTAGCTCACCTTCTGCGCGTTCACGCCCGACGATCCGCTGTCGTAGGTGTTGTAGCCGCCGTACGGGTTGTAGGCCTGCCACGTGGTGTCGGAGGTCTGGAACAGGAGGTCGGAGTTGCCGTCGTCGTCGCGCACGACGAACGCGATGTGGCTCGCACCGCCGTTGTCGGCGCGGGTCGGCTTCGCGATGTAGAGACCGGATGTCGCGTCACCCGGCACGCTCCACGAGGCGGACACGCTCCAGTTGCCGCAATCCACGAGGTTGTCGTCGGTCGTACCGTCGATGACCGCGCAGTTCGGCTGCTGGGTCTCCGTCGTCGCGGAGGTGTCGATGGTGGCGACCTTCCGGGCGCCATTGCCCTGGTACCAGCCCAGCCGGTAGATGTCGATGCGGTAGTCGAGCGCGTCGGTGTCGATCTTGAAGTCGACCGTCTCGCCCTGGTTCACGCTGATCTTCGTCGTGAACCCCTGGATGCTCTCGTCACCCGAGCCGTCGACCTCCCACTCGGATGCCGGTGCGCCGGGCAGGCTGTTCTCGGCGGTGATCTCGTTGTCGACCGACTGCGCAGCGGCTGCGGGGAGCAGCGCGAAGGGCACCGGCACCAGCAGCAGGACCGCGGTGAGGGAGGCGATGGCGGAGCGTGGGCGGGTTCGAACCCGGTCCTGAGATCGACGGGGCATTACAGGGCTTCTCTTCTCAGGACGACTCGGAACGCAATGGCTTCAGCCAGTTTAGGAATCCTTCTACGCATGCGATGCCCCCCACTCAGGGGGTTCGGTCGAACATACGTTCAGGGATCGCGCCGTCATGGCATCGTCGAACACGTCGACCTGCGGTGGGATCGCTGAGAGCATGGGGAGAACGGGATTCTGCTGACGGGGAGGGATCGTGGACGCATCCGTTGGTACGGGTGGCGAAGGTGAGGGAGCCCTCGAGCAAGCGAAGACGACGCGTCCCATCGAATCGTACGCCGTGATCGGCGACTGTCGGACCGCGGCCCTCGTCGGCGACGACGGCGCCATCGACTGGCTGTGCGTGCCCCGATTCGATGCCGCATCCGTGTTCGGCGCGATCCTCGGAGGGCCCGACCAGGGCTTCTGGAGCCTTCGGCCGGCGGATGCCACGGCCACGGCTGCCCGCGCCTACGCGACCGACACCTTCACCCTCGTCACCCGGTGGTCGACCGCCGACGGCGAAGTCGAGGTGATCGACCTCATGCCGCAGACCGCGGTGGAGGTGGGCGCCGAACGGCGCAGCGACGTGATCCGGCGGGTGCGCGGCATCCGCGGCTCCGTGGCCGTGCGGCAGGAGTTGCGCATGCGATTCGACTACGCGGCGTCGCTGCCGTGGGTGCGTCAGGTCGGCACGGCGGAGGCCCCCGTACTCCGAGCGGTCGCCGGGCCCGACGCCCTCCTCGTGCGCGGCCCGCAGTTGGAGCCCAGCGGCCATCGGCACCTCGGCGAGTTCACGGTCGCCGCGGGCGACACGGTCGACCTGCAGCTCACGTGGTGCCCCGCACATCTCGCCGCCCCCGAGCCGCTCGACGTCGACGCTGCGATCGCTGCGACGGACGCGTGGTGGCGATCGTGGGTCGCGTCCTGCGAGGAACCCGGCGCCTACGACCCGGCGGTGCGGCGTTCGCTGCTCGTCCTGCGGCTCCTCTCCCATGAGGAGACCGGCGGCATCGTAGCGGCAGCCACGTCGAGCCTGCCCGAAGACCTCGGCGGCGCCCGCAACTGGGACTACCGCTACGTGTGGCTGCGTGACGCCGCACTCACGCTCGAGGCCCTCATGCATCACGGGTACACCCGCGAGGCGGCCGCGTGGCGCACCTGGCTGCTGCGTGCGATCGCGGGCGACCCGGCCGACGTGCAGATCATGTACGGGCTCGCGGGGGAGCGGCGCCTCACCGAATGGGAGGTTCCGACGTTGCCCGGGTACGCCGCGAGCGCGCCCGTACGGGTCGGCAACGCGGCATCCGAGCAGTACCAGGCCGACATCTTCGGCGAGGTCATGGTCGCGCTCGACGCCGCACGCCACGTCGGCGTCGACGAGGACGACTTCTCCTGGTCGCTGCAACTCGCGCTCCTCGGCGAGGCCGAACGCCAGCTCGAGCGCCCCGACTCCGGAATCTGGGAGGTCCGAGGTGCCGAACAGCACTTCACGCACTCGCGCGTCATGCTCTGGGCCGCCTTCGACCGGGGCGTCTGCGCGGTCGAGTCCGACGGATGCCACGGCCCCGCCGAGCGCTGGCGCGACATCCGCGACCGCCTCGGCGAGGCCATCGAGCGCGACGGATTCGACTCCGGGCTCGGCAGCTACGTGCAGTTCCCCGGCACCACGGAGGTGGACGCGGCGCTGCTGCAACTCCCCCAGGTCGGGTACCTCGCCCACGACGACCCGCGGATGCTCGGCACCGTCGCCCGCATCGAGCAGACCCTCATGCGCGACGGGTTGCTTCGCCGCTACCGAACCGAGACCGACGTGGACGGCGTTCCCGGCGATGAGTGCGAGTTCATCGCCTGCTCCTTCTGGCTCGTCGAGCAGTACGCGCACTCGGGCCGGCTCGACGACGCGAACGCGTTCATGGAGCGCATCCTCGCGTACCGCACCGACCTCGGCCTGCTCGCCGAACAGGTCGACCCGCGCACCGGACGCCATGCCGGCAACACCCCGCAGGCACTGTCGCACCTCGCCCTCGTGCGCGCCGCCGACGCCATCGCGCACGTGAGCGGCACCGCAACCGACGGCGCCCGCCAGAGCCGGGGACGCTGCGCTCGGCGCATGGGCGCCTGACACGTCGGCTGACGGTATCGGCCGCGTCGGACCGGTGCACGCGCGTCATTGTTGACGAGGTCGCGAGAGATGGCTATGCTCTCGGGAAAACGCTTACCTGAAACGTATCACGAGAGTCGATGGCGACCATGAGCACTTCTGGCACGACCGCTCCCACGTGGGCGCTCCGTGCACACCAGGTGACGGACTGGGTGCTCTGGATCATGGCGGTGAATCTGGCCTGGCTCGCCTTCACGCTGCTCGGTGGGGTCGTGTTCGGCGTCGCGCCGGCCACGATCGCAGCCGCCGTCCTCACGCGCCGACGGCTGGCGGGAGACGGCTTCCGGTTCGTCTCGGAGTTCTCCTCGACCTGGCGGCGCGAGTTCCTTCGCGCGAACCTCGTCCTCCTGCCGGTGTTCGCGGTCGCCGTGCTGCTCGGCGTCAACCTGGCCTCGTTCGCGCGCCTCGGGATGCACCTCCCGGCCATCCTCAGCGGCGTCGCATTCACCATCGTGGCCGTGGTGGCGCTCGTCCTCGTGCCGCTCTACGCGCACTACGACCTCCCGCTCCGGCGGTACGCGACGACGGCGCTCCGGTTCGCGGTTGCGAACCCCGCCGCGGCACTGCTCCTTGCGGTGACCACCGTGCTGATCGTGGGCGTCACCACCGTGCTGCCCGGCCTGCTCCCGTTCGTGACCGTCGGCGCGGTGCTCGTCTCCGACACGGCGCTGGGCCTCGCGTTCTTCCGCACGAACGATCGGCGCGTCCTCGAGCGCGGCGACCCACCGGATCGATAACCGTACCCGCCCCCGTCGACACCCCGCGAGATCCGCCCCTACCGGGCTTCCGCGGGCTGCCCTGCCGACGGGTGGCGAGCCCGCCGCGTCCGTACCCCGACCCCGCCGACCACCCCGCACCATCCCACTCAACACAACGAAGGAGTTCGTGGAAATGACCCGTCATCCCTCGCGCGCCGCGCTGGCACTGCTCAGCGCGGGTGCGCTGACCCTCACCGGCTGCACCGCCGCGGCCGAAGCGGAAACGGTCGAGCTGAAGACCCTCTCGATCATGGCTCCGTACCTCGTGACCAACGCACCGCAGCCCGACAACGAGATCGAGCAGGCGCTCGAGGAGGTCGTCGACACCGACCTCGACATCACCTGGGTGCCGAACTCGTCGTACGAGGACAAGACGAACATCACGCTCGCAGGCGACGACCTCCCCCACGTCATGGTGATCCAGGGCAAGACCCCCGGCTTCGTCAAGAACGCGAAGGCGGGGGCCTTCTGGGATCTCACCGAATACCTCGACGAGTACCCGAATCTCAGCACCTCCTTCCCCGAGGTGCAGAAGGCCGCAAGCATCAATGATCAGGTCTTCGGCATCTTCCGTGCGCGCGATGTGATGCGCGCCTCGGTGATCCTCCGCAAGGACTGGCTGCAGAACGTCGGCCTCGAGGCGCCGGAGACCACGGACGACCTGTACGAGATCGCCAAGGCCTTCACCGAACGAGACCCCGACGGCAACGGCCAAGCCGACACGTACGGGATCATCATCCCCAAGTGGCCCGGCATGATCGGGTCGAACAGTCCCTACGACGTCATCGAGACCTGGCACGGCGCGGGCAATCGCTGGACCGAGCGTGACGGCGAGCTCGTACCGAGCTTCATGACGGAGGAGTTCCTCGAGGCCGTCCAGTACGAGAAGCAGCTCATCGACGAGGGCCTGGTGAATCCCGACTACGCCACGTTCGACTCGGCCAAGTGGAACGAACCCTTCCTGAACGGCAATGGCGGCATCATTATCGACGTCCACTCGCGCGCGGGCCAGATCATGGGGCTGCTGAAGCAGTCCGACCCCGAGAACTTCGACCGATACGTCGAGATCTCCGGCAACCTCGTCGGCCCCGATGGCGACCTCCACGCCCACCCGACGGCGGGATACAGCGGCTTCCTCGCTGTGCCGAAGGCGAAGGTCCGCACCGAGGAGCAGCTGCGCGCGGTGCTCGAGGTGCTCGACAAGCTGAACTCGGAGGAGGCCGGGCCGATCCTCAACAACGGCATCGAGGGCGTGACCTACGAGCTCGACGGCGACCTCGCCGTCGGCAACGACGACGCGCCGCAGACCCTGAAGGACGACGTCCTGAGCTACGCCCAGCTCGGCACGAACGTCACCGGCTTCCAGGGGTACCGGCCGAAGCAGGCGAGCGAGTACGAGCAGGAGATGTACGACAAGCGCCTGGAGATCGAACAGGCCGACCTCGAGTTCGCCGAGTTCGATCCCTCCGCGCCGTACGTCTCGGAGACCTACGTGTCGAAGGGCGCCCAGCTCGACGTGATCGTGAGCGACGCCCGCATCCAGTACCTTGCCGGCCAGATCGACCTCGCCGGACTGGAGGACGCCGTCGAGCGCTGGCGCTCGGCCGGTGGCGACCAGGTCATCTCGGAGATCAACGAGCTGCGCGACGCCGATTGAGCGGCCGGGGAGGCGGGCATCACGCTCGGTTCCGCTCGCCTCCCCGTCGCTCTTCCTCGGATGTCTCCGAGGCGAGAGGACAATCATGACCCTGCTCGAGAAGACCGCGGTCGAATCGACCGAGTCGATCGTCGTCCCCGAGGCACGTCGGCGCGGCGGCATCCGCACCCACGTCACGCAGTTCAAGTGGCTCTACCTCCTGCTGATCCCGGGCGCGCTCTACTTCCTCGTGTTCCGCTACTGGCCGATGTTCGGTGCCGTGATCGCCTTCAAGGACTACGTGCCGTTCCTCGGCATCGCGGACAGCGCCTGGGTGGGATTCCAGCACTTCGAGGACTTCTTCTCGAGTCCCGACTTCCCGCGCCTGTTGGCGAACACGCTGGTCCTCGCGCTGCTCAGCCTCGTGATCGCATTCCCGCTGACGATCGTCGTCGCGCTGCTGCTCAACGAGCTCCGGTTGATGCTCCTGAAGCGCTCGGTGCAGACGCTCATCTACATCCCGCACTTCCTGTCGTGGACCGTGGTGGCGTCGCTGACGTACCTGTTGTTCGCGCTCGACGTCGGCCCGATGACGCAGCTGATCAACGGCCTCCTCGGCACCGACATCGACTTCCTGACCGATCCGGCGTGGTTCCGGCCGCTCATCGTGCTGCAGGACATCTGGAAGAACACCGGTTGGGGCACGATCATCTTCCTCGCCGCCCTCGCGTCGGTGGACCAGGAGCAGTACGAGGCCGCGATCATCGACGGTGCCGGACGCTTCCAGCGGGTGTGGCACGTCACGCTGCCGTCGATCATGCCGACCATCGTCGTGATGCTCGTGCTGCAGATGGGGCAGGTCCTGAACACCGGGTTCGAGCAGATCTACCTCATGACCAACGCGCTCAACCGCCAGGTCGCCGACGTGTTCGACACCTACGTGTACTTCATGGGCATCACGCAGGGCTCGTACAGCTACAGCACCGCGGTCGGCCTCTTCAAGGCGATCGTCGGCGTCGTGCTCATCTTCGGTGCGAACTGGGTCGCGCGCCGCTTCAACCAGACGGGGATCTTCTGATGGCCGCCTCGAACCTCTCCCGATTCAACACGCCCGCAGGGCGGGCGTTCGACGTCGTCAACGTCGCGCTGCTCGTCGTCGTCGGCGTGGTCGCGCTGCTGCCGTTCGTCTACGTGATCGCTGGCTCCTTCGCGACCGAGGCCGAGCTCGCCACGCGTTCCTTCTTCGTCTGGCCCGAGACGTTCAGCATCGACGCATACAGGGCGATCTTCACGAGCCCGGCGTTCACGCGTGCGCTCGTCACGACGATCCTGGTGACCGCGGTCGGCACCACGATCCAACTGCTGCTCACCGCGGCGATGGCCTACCCGCTGTCGAAGTCGAACCTGCCCGGGCGGCGGGTCATCCTCTCGCTCGTCGTGTTCACGATGGTGTTCTCCGGCGGAATGATCCCGACATTCCTCGTCGTGAAGGATCTCGGGCTGCTCGACACGTACTGGGCGCTCGTCCTGCCGATGGCGATCAACCCGTTCAGCCTCATCATCATCAAGAACTTCTTCCAGCAGCTCCCGGCCGAGCTGGAGGAGTCGGCGAAGATCGACGGCGCCAACGAGCTGCAGACGCTCTGGAGCGTCATCCTCCCGCTCTCGAAGCCCGTCCTTGCGACGTTCGCGCTGTTCTACGCGGTCGGCATCTGGAACGACTTCATGTCGCCGTTGCTCTACCTCAACGACAGCTCGATGTGGACCCTGCAGATGTTCCTGCGGCAGGTCACCGTCGCGACCGACCTGTCGATCGTCGAGGGCGACACGACGCAGCTGCCGCCTGCGCAGGGCATCAAGTTCGCCGTGATCGTCGTCGCGACCCTGCCGATCCTGCTGTTCTACCCGTTCCTGCAGAAGCACTTCGCGAAGGGGATGCTGATCGGGGCGGTGAAGGGGTGAGTGTGATCCACCTCGCGGGTGACTCGACGGTCGCGTCGGGACTGCCGGCGGAGCGGCCGATGGAGGGCTGGGGGGGATGCCTCGGCCACCATGTCGACGTTCCCGTCGTGAACCATGCGATCGGCGGCGCGACCACCGCGACCTTCATCGACGACGGACGGTGGGCGGCGCTCATCGAGGCCCTCGAGCCCGGCGACACGGTGGTGATCCAGTTCGGGCACAACGACCAGAAGCACCCCGGCGTACTCGACGCCGCCGGCGGCTACACCGAACGACTCGAGCGGATGCTGCGCGACGTCCGAGCATGTCGGGCGACGCCGGTGCTCTGCACCTCGGTGGAGCGCCGCGGATTCCGATCGGGGCGCCTCGCGCCGTCGCATGGCCCGTACCCCGCGGCCGTTCGCGCGCTCGGACGTCGTGAGGCGGTCCCCGTGATCGATCTCACCGGGTTCACGTCGTGGCTCTACGAGTGGCTCGGGGAAGCGGCATCCGTTCGCCTCTTCACCCACCTCGAGCCGGGTGAGGCGCCCGCGTGGCCGGACGGGCTGCGTGACGACACGCACTTCCGCGACCACGGTGCGGACGCGATCGCGGCGTACGTGGCGTGGGCACTGGCGGGCCTCGCCGACCGTGACGCACATCTCACCCCGCACGGACGAGCAGGAAGTGTCCCATGACGTATCGCAACCCCCTCACCAGCCTCGACGACATCGCCGACTGGCGCCCCGAGGGGCCGTTCTCCGCGCGGCCGATCGTCGACGCGCTCGAGTTCTCGGGCTCAGGGGGCCTCGACGAGCACTTCACGATCTGGTGCGCCGAGGTCTTCGGCGACCGGATCCGGGTGAGCTGGGACTTCTCGCCCCGGTCCGAGCCGGGGCTCGCGATGCTGTTCTTCGGCGCGGCATCCGTCGTGGACGGCGACATCTTCGACGAGGGCGTCGCGCCACGCACGGGCGCCTACCCGCAGTACCACTCGGGCGACATCCGCACGTTGCACGTGTCCTACTTCCGGCGGCGCTGGGAGGATGAACGCGCGTTCCACACGGCGAACCTCCGAAAGTCGCCCGGCTTCCACCTGGTCGCGCAGGGCGCCGACCCGCTGCCGCCCGTGGTCGATGCGTGCGAGGCGTTCTACCGGGTCGAGGTCGTGAAGGATGTCGGCCACGTCGAGTTCTCGATCGACGGCCTGCGGCTGTTCACGTGGGACGACGACGAAGCGGGCGGGCCTCGCATCCGCGGCGGCCGCATCGGGTTCCGTCAGATGGCGCCGCTCATCGCGGCGTACCGCAACCTGGAGGTGGAGGAATGGTGAACGTGCTCGCACCGCTGCGTTGGCTCGACGAGCGGGCGCCCGATCGGCACGAGGGCGTGACCTGGGGATTCCCGGTCCCGCGGGGCGCGCTGCGCGGGACGACGAAGCTCGCCGTGGCGGACCGACATGGCGACGAGGTGCCCGCCCAGTTCTGGCCGCTCGCGACGTGGCCCGACGGATCACTCAAGTGGGTCGGCGCTGCCATCGGCGCGAGCGAGGGGCGGGAGCTCGCGGTCGTCCTGCGCGACGGGGCACCGACGCATGCCGCGGTCGCGGACGAGTCCGCGACGGTGCGCGTCCACGAGGCGGACGACCGAATCGTCGTCGACAACGGATGCCTCGAGCTCGTCGTCGACGTGCGGGCCACGGCCGACGGGCGCGGGTCGTCATCGGGTCGGAATCCCGCGATCTTCCGCGAACTGCGTCGCGGCGGCGTGACGGCCGCCGAGCGAGGACGCCTCGTGAGCCTCGTGCAGCACGAGCTCCCCGACGAGGAGGGCTCGGTTCGGCGGCATCCCTTCACCTCCGACGTCCGCGTCGTCGTCGTCGAACAGCGCGGGCCGGTGCGCGCGGTCGTGCGCGTCGAGGGCGTCCATCGTGCCGAGGATGGCGACCGTGAATGGCTCCCGTTCACCGTGCGCCTCGTGGTGCTCGCCGGGTCGCGGCAGGTGCGGCTCGTGCACTCATTCGTGTGGGACGGAGACGCGGAACGCGACTTCCTCGCCGGGCTCGGATTCCGCGCGGATGTGCCGCTGCGCGCCCCGCTGCACGACCGGCACGTGCGCGTGGCCGGCGCCGACGGCGGGTTCCACGCCGAGGCCGTGCGCGGGCTGACCGGACTCCGCCGGGATCCCGGTGCGGAGGTCCGTGCCGCCCAGGTCGCGGGACGACGCACGCCGCCGCCCGCGACGTGGAATCCGGAGGTCTCGGAGCGGCTCTCCCTCATCCCGGCCTGGGGCGACGTGACCCTCTCCCAACTCAGCGCCGACGGCTTCACGCTGCGCAAGCGCACGGAGCCGGGACATGGTTGGGTCGCGGTGGGTGGCGGGACGCGCTCCGAGGGCCATGTGGCGTTGTCCGACCCCGAGGGCGGCCTCGGCGTGACGGTCCGGTCGTTCTGGGAGTCGTTCCCCGGTCAGCTGGACGTCCGCGGCGCGGCGTCAGATCGCCCCACGATCACGGCCTGGCTGCACTCGCCCGAGGCCCGCCCGATGGACCTGCGGTTCTACCACGGCGGCCTCGGGCAGGACGATTTCGCGAGCCAGCTCGAAGGCCTCGAGATCACGTACGAGGACTACGAGCCGGGCTTCGGCGACCCGCATGGGATCGCACGCACGCACGAGCTGACGCTGTCCGCCTACGACGCGACGCCGCCGATCGAACGCGTCGTCGACGAGGTCGGTGCGGTGCGGCGCCCGCCCCTGCTGCAGCCCACACCGCAGTACCTGCACTCGGTCGGCGTCTTCGGCGACTGGGCGCCCGTCGACCGGGCGACCCCGCTCCGTGCCGAGATCGAGGACAGCATCGACTTCCTGCTCGACTTCTACCTCCGTCAGGTCGAGCAGCGCCGCTGGTACGGCTTCTGGGACTTCGGCGACGTGATGCACGCGTACGACCCCGACCGCCACGTGTGGCGTTACGACGTGGGCGGCTATGCGTGGGACAACTCCGAGTTGTCGCCCGACCTCTGGCTGTGGAGCTCGTACCTGCGCACGGGCCGCGCCGACGTCTTCCGCATGGCGGAGGCGATGACTCGCCACACGGGCGAGGTCGATGTGTACCACGCGGGCCGGTTCCGCGGTCTCGGCTCGCGCCACAACGTGCAGCACTGGGGGTGCAGCGCCAAGCAACTGCGCATCAGCTCACCCGTCTACCGGCGATACCTCCACTACCTCACGGCCGACGAGCGAATCGGCGACCTGCTCGACGAACTGCGCGACTCCGACGAGCGGTTCCTCGACCTCGATCCGACGCGCAAGGTGCGAACGGATGCCGCGACGTACCGACCCGAGCGCACCGCGCTCGCCGTCGGGCTCGGCACCGACTGGAGCGCCCTCGCCGCGACGTGGCTCGCGGACTGGGAGCGTACGGGCAATCCACGCTCGCGCGACCGGCTCCTCGGCACGATGGCGGATATCGCGGCGCTGCCGAAGGGGTTCCTCACGGGCGAGGCGCTGTACGACCTCGACACGGGCCGGTTCGACACGACACGCGACCGCGTCGCGGTGTCGCACCTCAGCGCCGTGTTCGGCCTCGTCGAGGTCTGCAGCGAGCTCTGCGACCTCGTGGACGTGCCGGGCTTCGCCGACGCCTGGACGGAGTACTGCCGGCTCTACCTCGCCGACGCGTCCGAGCAGGTCGAGGCGGTCGGCGAAGCGCTGACGGGAACCATGCTCGAGCAGGCGCACAGTCGTCTCGCCGCGTTCGCCGCGAACCGGCTGGGCGATCGCGCGCTCGCGGACCGGGCGTGGGCCGCGTTCGAGGGCACGGGGGAGTGGCTCGTACACCGCCGTGACTTCGTGCTCCAGAGGGTCGAGCCGCCGTACGTGCTCAACCCGGTCGACGAGGCGCTGACGGTCTCGACGAACGACGCATCGCAGTACGGACTCGCGGCCATCCAGAACCTCTCGCTCATCGGCTCGGCGCTGCCCGGCGTGCGATGAGCGACAGAAGACCCCCTCCACGAAGGAGGGGGTCTTCACGTGGTCGGGGTGACAGGATTTGAACCTGCGACCTCTTCGTCCCGAACGAAGCGCGCTACCAAGCTGCGCCACACCCCGGTGGCCCTCACGGGCCTCCACAAGGATAGCCGAAAAATCGCGGCGGGCCGACCACGGCGAAGGCCGCGGCATCCGTCGGCCTGCTACTCCGTCGGCACCAACGTGAGCAGCGTCGCCTCAGGCGGGCATGCGAATCGCACGGGTGCGTAGATCGACGTGCCGAGTCCGGCCGAGACGTTGAGATAGGCCGACCGGAGGCCGTGCCGCCACGTGCTCAGGCCCTTCACCTGACGACGCGGGATGTCGCAGTTGGTCACGAGCGCGCCGTACCCGGGCACGCAGACCTGGCCGCCGTGGGTGTGCCCGGCCAGCATGAGCTGGGCACCGTGATTGACGAACGAGTTCAGCACGCGCTGGTACGGCGCGTGCGCGACGCCGACCGTGACCGTGGGCCGGCGGGGGACGACGGATGCCGCGTCGGGCCAATGCTCATCGCCGAGCGGGTCCTCGGCGCGCAGTTCGTCGATCGCGCCCGCGATGAGGTCGAGACGGTCGTACCCCTTGTGCGGGTCGTCGACGCCGAAGAACTCGAAGTGCGTGCCGCGCAGGTCGAGGCTCGCGGCCGTGTTGTCGAGGTCGTGCCAGCCGAGCTCGGCGAAGTACGCGTGCAGGCTGCCGATGTCGAGTCGCTTCACGTGCCCGCGGTGCTTCGAGGGGCCGCCGAAGTAGGTGAACGGGTTCTTCAGCACCGGGCCGAAGTAGTCGTTCGAACCGTTGACGAAGACTCCGGGCACACCGCGGAACGAGTCGAACGCCCGCCGCACTCCCTCGAGGCCGCGTTCGTGGCCGAGGTTGTCTCCGGTGTTCACGACGAGGTCGGGCTCGAGTTCGGCGAGCGCGTGCACCCATTCCTGCTTGTCGCGCTGCCACGGCGCCATGTGGAGGTCGGAGAGGTGCAGCACGCGAACGGGGGCCGCGCCGGCCGGCAGCACCGGTACGGCGACCTTTCGCAGCGTCCAGCGCTTCCGCTCGACGAGGCTGCCCCATGCGAGCGCGGCGGCGCCTGCCACGCCGATCGCGCTCGCGATCCGCGCAGCAGGCGTCAGGCCGGCGCCGCTCACCCGTCGCCGGGCGCGCTGTCGCCGCCCGGAGGGTTGCCGCCGATCGCGCCGGAGAATGCGACCGTGACGGTCTCCCCGCGCTTGATGGCGGTGTTCGGTGCCGGGTCCTGGCTCTCGACGACCGCAGTCGGGTCGATGTTGCCCGAGGTCTTCATCTTCAGCCCTGCCTGGTCGAGGGCGGCCTTCGCCTGCGGCTGGGTCATCCCGGTGAGGTCGGGAACGGTCGTGCCGCTGCCGTTGCTCGTGAAGACGCGGATGTTCGCGCCACGCGCCGCCTGGCCCGACGGGTCGGTGCCGGAGACGGTGCCCTGGGGCAGGTTCGAGTCTTGTTGACCGCCGTCCTCGAAGATGAAGCCCGCCGACTCGAGTGCCTTCTTGGCCTCCTCGAGGGAGAGACCCACGACCTGCGGGACGTCGACGAGCACCTGCTTGAAGAAGGCATCGTCGGCTTCGGGGAAGTCGTCGCCGCCGAACTTGTTGTCGGCGACCTCCATGATCATCGGCCAGATGCGGTGGCGGGCCGTCGCCGCATCCCCGCTCTCGAACTCGAGGTCGCGGAGGTTGGCGGCACCGACGACGTTGCCGACCCAGACCGCCGTGGCGGCCTTGGTGCTCGCCCCGATCATCCACGTGTCCTTCGCACCGTCGGTGGTTCCGGTCTTGCCGATGTGGGCGATGCCCGTGCCAGTGTTGGAGGCCCGGGCGGTGCCGTCGCCGGTGAACGTCTGCTGCATGGCGTATGCCATGGCGTGTGCGACCTCGGGGGTCACAGACTGCGTGCACGCGGACGCGGGCGGGGGGACCTCGGTGCCGTCGGCCTTCACGATCTTGTCGATCGCGATGGGCGTGCACGTGAGCCCGTTGTTCGCGATCCCGGCGAACGCCGCCGCCATGGTGACCGGTGCGATCTCCTGGGTGCCGAGTACGTCGGACGGGTTCATCTGAAGGTCGGAGTTGTCGGCGCGGTGGATCCCGAACGCCTGCGCGGTCTGCTTGATCTTGCACAGGTCGAGCTGCTGGGCCATCGCCATGAAGCTGGAGTTCACCGACCATTTCGTGGCGTCGACGGCGTTGTTCGCGATACGGCCGTCGTCGTTGCGGGGATTGTACGGCTCGCCGCTCCAGTTGCCGTTGCAGCTGTCGGTGAACGACGAGAAGCCGCGGCGTGCCCCGTTGAACGTCTCGCGAAGCGAGTGCCCGGAGTTCAGCCATTCGGCGAGCGTGAACACCTTGTACGTCGATCCGGGCTGCAGGCCGCTGGAGCCGCCGTAGTTGAAATCGGTGCTGTAGTTCACCGCGCTGTACTCGGCACTCGCGGCAAGCACGTCAGGATCGTTGGAATACTTCTTGTTCTGCGCCATCGCCAGGATGCGCCCGGTTCCGGGTTGCACGGTGACGGCGACCGAGCCGACGTTGAACCGGTCATCGACGAACGGGACGTTCTCGGCGATCGCGGTCTCGGCCGCGCTCTGCAGTTCGAGATCGAGCGTGGTGTAGACCTGCAGGCCGCCCTGCTGCAGGAGCTGCACGCCCTCGTCGACGTCGGCCGTGGCCGGGTCGTCGAACTGGTTCTTGATGACCCACGTGACGTAGTCGCAGAAGTACGCGCTGCCGTTCGCCGTCTGGCAGCCGGTGCTGGGCTCGGTGATGATCGGAGTCACGGGCGTCGCCACCGCGACGTCGTGCTCCTCCTGCGTGATCTTCTTCTCCTTCAGCATCTCGCCGAGGATGTAGTCGCGACGCTCCTTGTTGTCGGCGTACGGCACCGGTTGGCCGTCGACCACCGTGGCGGCGCCGTTCGTCTCGCTCTCGGGGTAGTCGAGGCGGAACTTCTCGGGGTGGTTCACGATCGCGATGAGGCTCGCCGCCTCGGCGAGCGTGACGTCGGATGCGTGCTTGGCGAAGTAGTACTGGGCCGCGGACTCGATGCCGTACACGCGGCCGCCGAACGCCGCGATGTTGAGATAGCCGCGGAGGATGTCGTCCTTCGAGAACTTCTTCTCGAGGGCGATGGCGTAGCGCATCTCCTTGAGCTTGCGCTCTGGTGAGGTCTCGGTGGCCGCGTCGTACGCGGCCTCCTTCTCCTCCTCGGTCTCCGCCTCGCGGATGCCGTTGTTGATGAGCACGTTCTTCACGTACTGCTGCGTGATGGAGGATCCGCCCTGGACGTCCTGGTTCAGCACATACGTGCTCAGGGCACCGCGGATCGTGCCCTGGATGTCGACGCCGCCGTGCTCGTAGAAGCGCGGGTCCTCACCGGCGATCGCGGCATCTTTCACGTACTGGCTGATCGACTCCCAGGGAACCTCCTCACGGTTCTCGTCGAAGAACGACGCGAGGAGAAGCGCCGAGCCGTCGGCTTGGGTGGCGTAGATGTCCGTCTTCTCGGAGAGCTCGCCGACATCGAGGTAGCCGGGGAGGTTCTCGAACATCGAGATGCCGTTGTTGGCGGCCATGCCGGTGACGGCGAGGGCAGGGGTGACGGCGGCCGTGACGAGCACGCCGGCGAGTGCGCTCAAGCCGACGAAACCCAGGATTCCGGTGCCGATGTCGCTCAGCGCGCGATTTTGGGCAGACATATAGTGGAGCCTAACGGAGAAGGCTGGCAAAACCCGCTACGCAGGCGGCGCTGCGCGTGCGCGCGCCCGAAGGCGGAGATTCCAGCCCGATCGCCCCACCATCCGGATTCGCGCGCGGAGTCCGCCGCCGGATCCGCACATCAGAGACGAGGAACCGCATGCCGGCCTGGGAGTACATCACCACCCCGCTGCTCATCCACAACACCGCCGCCATCCTCAACAACTGGGGGTCGGAGGGGTGGGAGCTCGTCCAGGTCGTCCAGGGCCCCGAGGGTGGTCTCGTCGCCTACCTGAAGCGCCCGAAGGCCGACGAGTCTTCGGCTGCGGCATCCGCCGGCGCCGCTGCGGCGGCACAGGCCGCCAAGCAGTTCGAGGGCGAGCAGTGATGCCCGCCTACGAAGACCGTCTCGCCGAGCTCGGCATCGAGCTGCCCGAGGTCTCACCCCCCGTCGCGGCGTACGTGCCGGCCGTCGTGACCGGCCAGTACGTGTACACCTCGGGTCAGTTGCCCTTCGAGTCGGGCTCGCTGCCCGCGACCGGCAAGGTCGGCGACGGCGAAGGGCTCGTCGCCGCCGACGACGCGAAGGGGTACGCCCGCACGTGCGTGCTCAACGCCCTCGCGGCGGTTCGCTCCGAGATCGGGTCGCTCGACCGGGTGACGCGCATCGTGAAGGTCGTCGGCTTCGTGGCATCCGACCCCTCGTTCACCGGACAGCCCGGGGTCGTGAACGGCGCCTCCGAGCTGCTCGGCGAGATCTTCGGCGAGGCCGGGCGCCACGCCCGCTCGGCCGTCGGCGTCGCGGCGCTGCCGCTCGACGCCCCCGTCGAGCTCGAGCTCGTGGTCGAGTTCGCCTAGCCCCGCCGCGGCCGGCGGCCTCAGCACCCTGACCTTGGTTTGCAGGAGAACGTTCGATTTGCAGCATGGAGACGCCGATCTCGTCCTGTCGGTCGTCCGTTCCCCTGCATGACCGTCGGCGAGCGCGCTGCGGGACCCACGCCGACCCGTCCTCGACAGCACGATCAGCCCACGGAGATCTCACACGTCCATCCCGCGCGTCGGACCCGTCGGCGATCGCCGACAGGCTGGGGTGGTGGATGTGGAAACGGTGGTTGCCAGGCTGGGCGGGATCGCCCACCGCGCACAACTGCAGGCGTCGGGCCTCACGCGGTATGCGATTCAAGCATCGCTCCGATCCGGCAAGGTGGTACCGGTGCGGCGCGACTGGGTCGCGGTGCCAGAGTGTTCGCCGGCCCTTCGGCGGGCCGTCGAGATCGGTGCACGGCTGAGTTGCCTCTCCGCCGCAGAGCATCTCGGGCTGTGGACGATCGCCGACGGCCGGTTTCACGTCGCGGCGCCACCGTCGGCGAGTCGTCTCCGGCTGACGCCGACGCGGCACGGTGAGCGAGCTGCCGAGGTCGTGCACTGGTCGAAGCCTGCCGTGCAGGTCTCCGCGCGCACCGCCATCGACCCGCTCGAGAATGTGCTGATCGCCGTCGCGCGCTGTCAGCCGCATGAGAACGCGGTGGCCGTGATCGACTCCGCACTCAACATGAAGCGCGTTGCCCGAGGGCAACTCGCGCGCTTGGCGGCCACGGTCGGCGGACGCTTCGCGGAGGCGGTGGCTGCATCCGATTCGCGCGCCGACAGCGGACTCGAGACGTTGCCCAGGGTCCGGCTCGCGCAGCGCGGGGTGCGCATGACGCCGCAGGTCGAAATCGACGGACATCGTGTCGACGGGCTCGTCGGCGAGCGCCTCGTCCTCCAGTTCGACGGCGACCGGTTCCATTCCACCAAGCACGACCGGCAGCGGGACCGCAGGCACGATGCGCGGCTTGTGCTGCAGGGGTTCACGGTGCTTCGCTACGCACTCCCGATGTGATGGAGACGTGGGCCGCAACCGAGGAGCAGATCCTCTCGGCCGTGGCGCAAGGATTGCACCTCTGGACTGGCCCGTCGGCCCTGCACCCCGTTCCACAGGAGATCGTTCGGCGTGCAGGAGGCCTTGGGCTGATGTGACCTGTCAATCGTGCGTTCTCCTGCGGACCTGCGCCGTGCCGCACGAGGGCCGACGCGCTGAGACGACGGATGCCGCGGCGGGAGCGATCCCGGCCGCGGCATCCGTCGTTCAGAGCCAGCGCCGCTGGGCGCTACCGCACCTGCGAGCTGATCACCTGCATGATCGACGTGTCGGCGAGCGTGGTGGTGTCGCCGACCTCGCGGCCCTCGGCGAGGTCGCGGAGGAGGCGCCGCATGATCTTGCCCGAGCGCGTCTTGGGCAGCTCGTTGACGACGAACACCTGACGCGGGCGCGCGATCGCACCGATCTGCGTGGCCACGTGCTTGCGCAGCACCTCGCTCACGTCCTCGAGCGTCGACAGGGCGTCTTCCTGGCTCTGCTTGAGGATGACGAATGCCACGACCGCCTGGCCGGTGGTCTCGTCGGCGGCGCCGACCACGGCGGCCTCCGCCGTCCATGGGTGGGCGACGAGCGACGACTCGATCTCGGCCGTCGAGAGCCGGTGGCCCGACACGTTCATGACGTCGTCGACCCGGCCGAGCAGCCAGATGTCGCCGTCCTCGTCGCGCCGTGCGCCGTCGCCGGCGAAGTACTTGTCGCCGAACTTCTCCCAGTAGGTCTCCTTGAACCGCTCGGGGTCGCCCCAGATACCGCGGAGCATCGCGGGCCACGGCTCGGTGACCACGAGGAGGCCGCCGTTCTCGCCGTCGACGGGATCGCCCTCGTCGGTGAGGATGTCGATCGAGACGCCCGGGATCGGCACCTGTGCGCTGCCCGGCTTGAGGTCGGTGATGCCGGGTAGCGCCGAGATCATGATCGCGCCGGTCTCGGTCTGCCACCACGTGTCGACCACGGGGATGGAGCCGCCGCCGATCACGTGCCGGTACCAGATCCACGCCTCGGGGTTGATCGGCTCGCCGACCGAGCCGAGCAGGCGCAGCGAGCGCAGGTTGAACGCGTGCGGGATCTGCCGACCCATCTTCATGAACGAGCGGATGGCGGTGGGCGCCGTGTAGAGGATCGACACCTTGTAGCGCTCGACGATCTCCCACCAGCGGCCCGGGTGGGGCGTGTCGGGCGTGCCCTCGTAGAGCACCTGGGTGGCCGCGTTCGCGAGCGGGCCGTAGACGACGTACGAGTGCCCGGTTATCCAGCCGACGTCGGCCGTGCACCAGTAGACGTCGCGCTCGGGGTGCAGGTCGAAGACCGTCTTGTGCGTGAACGCCGCCTGGGTCAGGTAGCCGCCCGACGTGTGCAGGATGCCCTTCGGCTTGCCGGTGGTGCCCGACGTGTAGAGGATGAACAGCGGATGCTCCGCATCGAAGCCCTTGGCGACGTGCTCGTTCGAGGCGTTCGCCACCGTGTCGTGCCACCAGAGGTCACGGCCATCGGTCCAGTCGACCTCGTTCTCGCCTCGGCGCACCACGAGGACGTTGCGCACCGTTCCGCCGTCGGCCTTCGCCAGCGCCTCGTCGACCACGGGCTTCAGGGGGAACACCTTGCCCTTGCGCCATCCGCCGTCGGCGGTGATGACGAGGGATGCCTCGGCGTCGTCGATGCGGGAGGCGAGGCTGTCGGCGCTGAACCCGCCGAACACGACCGAGTGGATGGCCCCGATGCGCGCGCAGGCGAGCATCGCGACGACCGCCTCGGGGATCATCGGAAGGTAGATCGCCACCCGGTCCTGTTCGCCGATGCCGAGTTCGGCGAGTACGTTCGCGGCGCGCTTGACCTCGTCGGTGAGCTCCGCGTAGGTGACGTCGCGGCGGTCGCCGGGCTCACCCTCCCAGTGCAGGGCGACGCGGTCGCCGAGGCCGGCCTCGACATGGCGGTCGAGACAGTTGACCGCGACGTTGAGCTCGCCGTCGTCGAACCATTTCGCGAACGGGGGGTTGGACCAGTCGAGGGTGCGGGTGAACGGCTTCTCCCACTGGAGGAGTTCGCGGGCCTGGTCGCCCCAGAACCCGAGGCGGTCGGTGCGGGCGGCCTCGTACAGCTGTTCGTCGGCGACGGCTTGGGCGGCGAACTCGGGGCTCGGGCGGAAACGCCTGATCTCCTCGAGCGCGTGATCGATCTGAACGGTCATGATTGTCCGGTCGCTCCTTCGCGATTGGTTCATCGGATGGGTCGCCTGCCCCACCCAGCACCATACCTCGCAGCCGTGACGTGCTCGTAACGGGTGGGTCACGCTCCGTCGCATACGGTTCCTCGGATGCGCCGAGAGGCACTACTGTGGCGTTGCGGCGAGCGCCCCTGTGGCTTTGCGCAGAGAAATCTGTGTGTCGGCACAAATGAGGACAAAAAAGCTTGCGCATCCTTCCTCAGGCAATACACTGAGTACCGCCCGAACACTCGTTTCGAGGCCTGCAGCGCTTGTGATTCCCCCCAATCCTTGCGCTGCCGAGGCGGCACCTGTTCCCCCCAATGGGTGCCGCCCCCTTTTCGTTAACGGGGCATCGCTCCGGCGGGCCCAGCAGGTCGAGTTCTCCTCCACAACGGGGTGGGGGAGGCTCTTTCCTCACCTGCAGCTGAGCGGATGCCGCGGTCGACGCGCTGCCGCCTACGGTCGCTGCATGACCATCCCCTTCGTCGCCACCCCGTCGTGGGAGCGCGAACCGCGGCTCCCGGCGCCGCGTTCCGCCGACGCGGCCGGCGTCGTCGAGGCGCCAACCGCTGGCGCCCTCGAGCGCGCCTGGCCCGCCTCCCGCGACGGAACCGATGACGCGCTCGCGGTGCTCGGGCCACTCGCGCCGTTCGCGGCATCCGGACCGGTGACCGACCTCTTCGTCAACGGCCCCGACGGCCTCTGGGTCGACCGCGGCTCCGGCCCCGAAATCGAACCCTCGTGGACGGCCGACGAGGCCGAGGTGCGCGCGCTCGCGGTGCGGCTCATCGGCCGGGGCGGTCGTCACATCGACGAGGCGTCGCCTGCGGTCGACGTGCGGCTGGGGCGGGGTATCCGCGTGCACGCCGTGCTCCCGCCCGTCTCGACCCGCGGCACGCTGCTGTCGGTCAGGGTGCCACGTGCCGCGGGCTTCCCGCTTGCCGCACTCGCCCGAGCGGGCATGGTCGACTCGGGGCAGGAGGCGATGCTTCGCGATGCCGTGGCGACGCGGAAGAACCTCCTCGTCACGGGCGCGGGCGGCGCGGGCAAGACGACGTTCCTCGCTGCGCTCCTCGGCGAGGCCTCGGACCGTGAGCGCATCGTGCTCATCGAAGACGTCGCGGAGCTCACGATCGACCACCCGCACGTGGTTTCGCTCGAGGCCCGCCAGGCCAACCTCGAGGGCGCCGGGCGCCTGGGTCTCGATGCGCTGCTCCGCGAGGCGCTGCGCATGCGCCCCGACCGGCTGGTCGTGGGGGAGTGTCGCGGGGCGGAACTGCGCGAGCTCCTCGCGGCACTCAATACCGGCCACGACGGCGGTGCGGGCACGCTGCACGCGAACTCTCTCGACGACGTGCCGGCGCGACTCGAAGCACTCGGCTCGACCGCGGGCATGGGCGCCGACGCCGTGGCCCGACAGACGGTGAGCGCCTTCGACCTCGTGCTCCACCTCGAGCGCGTCGACGGGCGAAGGCGCCTCGCGCAAGTGGGTCGGTTCCGGCTGCAGGGCGACCGGCTCGCGGTGGAGCTCGCATGACCGCGCGGATGCCGCAGCCGCTCGCCCGACTCGGCCCGCTCGCCCGGCTCGCCCCGCTCGCCCGTCTCGCCCGTCTCGCCGAGCGTGTCGCCATGCTGCGACGATGTCCCGACCCGGCCGAAGGCATCGACGCGGTGGCCGCCGTCACCGAGCGACTCGCGGTGCTGCTCTCGGCAGGCGTGCCGGCGCCGACGGCGTGGGCGCACGTCGGCGACCGGCCTGTGCTCGCAGCCGCGGCGGAGGCGGCGGCCGACGGTCGTTCCGTCGCCGACGCGATCGCGCAAACGACGCGGCTCGACCCCGTCGCCGCTGGCGCGTGGTCGGTGCTCGCCGCTGCATGGTCGGTCGCCGCCGAGTCGGGGGCGCCGCTTGCCTCGAGCCTTCGCGACCTGGCTGCCGCCCTCCGCGACGAGGCACAGCTCCGACGAGAGGTGCGTACGGCCCTCGCGGGTCCCGTCGCAAGCGCGCGCCTGGTCATGGCCCTGCCGCTCATCGCGGTCGCGTTCGGCGCGCTGCTCGGCTTCGACACCGCGTCGGTCCTGTTCGGGAATCCGATCGGCCTCGCGTGCGTCGTGCTCGCCGGACTCCTCATGTGGGCGGGGCGCAACTGGAGCGCGCGTCTCGCCGCTCGGGCGTCGGCTTCGCACGCCGATGCCGGACTCGAGCTGGAGCTCCTCGCCATCGCGATGTCGGGCGGCGCCTCCATCGAGCGCGCCCGTGACGTAGTTCGTCACGCCCTGCGAGCGCGTGGCATTCCGGCGCACGACCGCAGCACCGCCGACGCCGTGATCGCGCTCGCGGCACGCGCCGGAGCGCCCGTCTCCGAGCTGCTTCGCGCGGAGGCGCTCCGACTCCGTCGGGTGGCTCGCGCCGAGGGTGCCGCGCGCGCCGCCGCTCTCGGCGTGCGGCTCATGCTGCCGCTGGGGGCGTGCGTGCTGCCGGCCTTCGTGCTCCTCGGCGTCGTGCCGCTGCTCGTCTCCGTCGTCTCGGTCACACTCGGCGGTGGCGCGTGAGGCCCTCAGACTCGTGCCGCCCATCCGCCGGGACACCGGCACAACAGGAAGGAACATCATCATGCAGCACCAGCACACCTCGCCCGCTTCCGAGCGGGCCGCACCGGGCGGGGTATCTCGTCGTCTCCCGCCGCTTCGCCGAACCCTTCGCAGGGCGCTCCGACGCGTCGCCGGAGAGCGCGGGGCTGCCACCGCGGAGTACGCGGTGGCGACGATGGCGGCGGTCGGGTTCGCCGGGCTCCTCGTGGTCATCCTCCGAGGTGACGAGGTTCGCGGCATCCTCACCGACCTCGTCCGGAATGCGCTCACGGTCGGCTGACCGGGATCGGGGCAGCGTGACGGCGGAATTCGCCGTCGCGCTGCCCGCGATCGCGCTCGTGCTCGCTGCGTGCCTCGCCTCGGTGCAACTCGTGGGGCAGCACGTGCGCCTGACGGATGCCGCGGCCGATGCGGCGCGAGCGCTCGGGCGCGGTGAGTCCGCGGCCGAGGCGAGCGCGATCGCCGACCGCGTGTCGGGCGGTGCGTCGCTCGCGGTCGCCGAGGACGGACAGTTCGTGTGCGTCACCCTGCAAGCGCCCGCACACGGACTGCTTGCCGCGGTCGTGCTCCGGACGGAGTCGTGCGCCGTCGCGGGTGGGCGCTGATGCCTGGGCGAGGGCGGGCACGCTCAGGCGACGAGCG
Organism: Agromyces sp. NPDC052230; assembly: GCF_040679595.1. Lineage (NCBI taxonomy): Bacteria > Bacillati > Actinomycetota > Actinomycetes > Micrococcales > Microbacteriaceae > Agromyces > Agromyces sp. NPDC052230. The sequence continues at coordinate 132,029 of NZ_JBFAVC010000004.1, forward strand.
CGGCGCGGCATCCGTGCTCGCCGTCGGCATCGTGGGGGCGGTCGTCGCGCTCACCGCGCTCGTGGTGCCCGTGACGGCCACATTCGTCGCATCGCAGCGGGCGGCGAACGCGGCGGACGCCGCCGCGCTCGCCGCCGCCGACGCTGCCTCGGGGGCGGTGTCGGGGGTTCCGTGCACGCTCGCCGCCGAGGCTGCCGCGCGCAACGGCGCGTCCCTGACGTCGTGCGCGGTCGAGGGCGTCGTGGCGACTGTGGGAGTCACGATCGGCTCGCTGGGAACGACACTCAGCGCCGTCGCCCGTGCCGGGCCGCCGCCTACCCGCGCAGCGCCGCCTCGAGTGCCGTGAGCACGGCGGGATCCTCGATGGTGGCGGGCACCTTGTAAGTCTCGCCGTCGGCGATCTGCCGCATGGTCTTCCGGAGGATCTTGCCCGAACGCGTCTTCGGCAGACGCTCGAGCACCGTCACGTCGCGGAAGGCGGCGACCGGGCCGACGGTCTCGCGCACGAGCGCGACGAGTTCCTTCACGAGCCGGGCGTGGTCGATGTCGGTGCCGTGCTTGAGGGTCACGAAGCCGGCGGCGCGTTGTCCCTTGAGTTCGTCCTTGACGCCGATCACGGCGACCTCGGCGATCGCCGGGTGATGGTTGATCGCCTCCTCGAGCGTGCCGGTCGAGAGGCGGTGTCCGGCGACGTTGATGACGTCGTCCGTGCGTCCCATGACGTAGACGTAGCCGTCCTCGTCGAGGTATCCGCTGTCGCCCGTGGCGTAGTGGCCGGGGAACGCGGTCAGGTAGGAGGACACGTACCGGTCGTCGCCGCCCCAGAGCGTCGGCAGGCTGCCCGGCGGGAGCGGCAGCTCGAGCACGATGTTGCCCTCCTTGCCGACGGGAACCGGCCGACCCCTGCCGTCGACGATGGCCACGCGGTAGCCGGGCACCGGCACGGTCGGGGAGCCGGGCTTCACCGGCAGCGGCTCGATGCCGCGGGGGTTCGCGGCGACCGCCCAACCGGTCTCGGTCTGCCACCAGTGGTCGACCACGGGGCAATGCAGCGCGTCGTTGATCCAGTGATACGTCTCGGTGTCGAGCCGCTCGCCGGCGAGGAACAGCGCCTCGAGGCTCGACGTGTCGTAGCGCTTCAGGTGCTCGAGGTTCGGGTCCTCGCGGCGGATCGCGCGAATGGCCGTGGGCGCCGAGAAGAGCACCTTCACGCGGTACTCCTCGACCATGCGCCAGAACGCGCCGGCGTCGGGCGTGCCCACGGGCTTGCCCTCGTAGAGCACGGTGGTCGCCCCGGCGAGCAGCGGGCCGTACACGATGTAGCTGTGGCCGACCACCCAGCCCACGTCGGAGGCCGTCCACATGACGTCGCCGGGGTGGATGTCGTAGATGTTCCGCATCGACCAGGCGAGCGCGACCGCGTAGCCGCCGTGGTCCCGCACGACGCCCTTCGGCGTGCCGGTGGTGCCCGAGGTGTACAGGATGTAGAGCGGGTCGGTCGCGGCGAGCTCCACCGGGCCGACAGGCTCGGCCTCCGCGAGCTCCTCCTCCCAGTCGAGCCAATCGATGCCGATGCGGCCGTCGAACTCGGCGGCGCTGCCCGCCACCGCCTCGCGGTTGCGCACGATCACACCCTGGACGCTGAGTTCGTCTTCGGGGATGACGCTGATCGACGTGGTCGTCGCATCCGTCACCGAACGATCGCCCACAATCATGGCGAGCGCCTTCTCGATGATCGGCAGGTACTCGACACTCCGACCGGGTTCGAGGCCGCCCGACGAGGTCACGATGAGCTTCGGCTCCGCGTCCTGGATTCGTACTGCGAGCTCGTTCGCCGCGAAACCGCCGAAGATCACCGAGTGCACGGCACCGATGCGTGCGCAGGCGAGCATCGCGATCACAGCTTCAGGCGTCATCGGCAGGTAGATGGCGACGCGATCGCCCTGCTCGACACCGTTGTTCCGGAGCACGCCCGCGAACCGTGCGACCTCGTGCAGCAGTTCGGCATAGGTGAAGGTGCGCTTCGAGCCGGTCATGGCCGAGTCGTACGCGAGCGCGACCTGGTCGCCGCGCCCGGCCGCAACCCACCGGTCGAGGGCGTTCGCGCTCACGTTGAGCGTGCCGTCGGGGAACCAGCGGTAGACCGGTGCGGCGCTGTCGTCGAGCGCGCGGCTGGGCGGGTTGTCCCAGTCGACGAGCCCGGATGCCTCGAGCCAGAACTCCTCGGGATGCTCCATGCTGCGGCGGTACTCGTCGGCATACCCGCGCGTCGTGCTGGTGCTCATCGCCGCTCCTCCCCATCGAGGCGGGCGACGATGCCATGCCTCGGGACGTGCTGTCGTGTCACGCCGACTCTGGCGTGAGAGCTCCAATGTATACACTGATTACGAGAAGCGCCACTCTGCTTGGGAAAGTCTCAGGAAATGCGAGAGTGAGTTGCCGCATCGTGGAACGCCGTGTATACATGAACCCGAACGCCGAGGTCGACGGGAGGAGTGCCATGCGAGCCAGCGACCGCGCCTACAGGACCCTTCGCACCGAGATCCTCGACGGCACGCTCGAGCCCGGCACCGTGCTGCAGGAAGTCGAGCAGTCCACCCGCCTCGGGGTGAGTCGCACGCCCGTGCGCGAGGCGCTCCGGCAACTCGTCGCCGACGGGCTCGTCGACGCCTCAGGCCGTGGAGCCGTCGTCACCGCGGTGTCCCGTGACGACATCGTCTCGCTCTACGAGCTGCGCGAGGCGCTCGAGGCGAAGGCGGCCGCACTCGCGGCGCAGCGAGGCGAGGCGATTCCGTTCCTCCTCATCCGCGATCGGCTCCTCGGCGCGCCGCAGCTCCTCGCACAGGGCGAGCCGGGGCTCGCGCCGTACTTCGAGATCGTCGACGATCTCGACGACGCCATCGAGGAGGCCGCCGGCAACCCGTTCCTCGCCACGGCCCTGCGCAGCGTGCAGCTGCACTCCGCGCGCATCCGCCGCCTCTCGCGGCACAACCCCGAACGACTGCGCGCGGCCGCCGGCGAACACCTGCTCATCGTCGAGGCGATCCTCGCGCGCGATGCGGAACTCGCCTCCCACGCCACCCACGTGCACCTGCACATGAGCCTCACGAACGCCCTCGCGACGGCGCCCGCCGACGCGCCTGCCGGCACCAGCGCCAGCGACGCCGACGAAGGTGCCACGCTCGGGCCCAGGGTGGCCTGAGGCATCCGACACCCACTCGATCGATCCCACCTGACCGACCACGACAGAAGCGACGAGAGCGACATGACCGACCTGAAGACCCCCGCCGTGCAGCTCCACCACGTGCGCGTCCACCGCAGCGACGAGAACCTGGCGCGCGAAGACCAGCTCGCCTGGAAGATCGCCGAGGTCGCCGCCGACCCGGTCGAGGTGACCGAGGAGGTCACCGAGATGGTGATCAACCGCGTCATCGACAACGCCGCGGTGGCGGCGGCCTCCCTCACGCGTGAGCCGGTCGTGGCCGCGCGGTCGCAGGCGACGTCGCACCCGGTCTCGATCCACGGCGAGGGCGCGACCGTGTTCGGCCTCGACGCCGCGCGCCGCACGAGCCCCGAGTGGGCCGCGTGGGCCAACGGGGTCGCCGTGCGCGAACTCGACTACCACGACACGTTCCTCGCCGCCGAGTACTCGCACCCGGGCGACAACATCCCGCCCATCGTGGCCGTGGCGCAGCACCTCGCCGGCAGCCGGGGCCTCACCGGCCGCGAGCTCGTGCGCGGCATCGCGACAGGCTATGAGATCCAGATCGACCTGGTGAAGGCGATCTCGCTGCACAAGCACAAGATCGACCACGTCGCCCACCTCGGGCCGTCGGCCGCCGCCGGCATCGGCACGCTGCTCGGCCTCGACGTCACGACCATCTTCCAGTCGATCGGCCAGGCCCTGCACACGACCACCGCGACCCGCCAGTCGCGCAAGGGCGAGATCTCGAGCTGGAAGGCGCATGCCCCGGCGTTCGCCGGCAAGATGGCCGTCGAGGCGGTCGACCGGGCCATGCGCGGCCAGACGAGCCCCACTCCCATCTACGAGGGCGAGGACGGCGTGATCGCGTGGCTCCTCGACGGCCCGGATGCCGCGTACGAGGTGCCGCTGCCCGAGCGCGGCGAGGCGAAACGCGCGATCCTCGACTCGTACACGAAGGAGCACTCGGCGGAGTACCAGGCGCAGGCGTGGATCGACCTGGCCCGCAGGCTCCACCGCGAGCACCCCGAGCTCGTCGCCGACCCGTCGAAGATCGCGAGCATCGTGATCCACACCTCGCACCACACGCACTACGTGATCGGCTCGGGGGCCAACGACCCGCAGAAGTACGATCCGAATGCCTCGCGCGAGACGCTCGATCACTCCATTCCCTACATCTTCACGGTCGCCCTGCAGGACGGCGCCTGGCACCACGTCGACTCGTACGCTCCCCAGCGCGCGGGCAGGCCCGACACCGTTGAACTGTGGCGCAAGGTGACCACCGTCGAGGACCCCGAGTGGACCCGCCGCTACCACTCGCTCGACATCGCCGAGAAGGCGTTCGGCGGCCGGGTCGTGATCGCGCTCGCCGACGGCGGCGAGATCGTCGACGAGATCGCCGTGGCCGACGCGCACCCGCTGGGCGCTCGCCCGTTCGGCCGCGAACAGTACGTGCAGAAGTTCCGCACCCTCGCCGCCGACGTGCTGGAGCCCGCCGAGATCCAGCGGTTCCTCGACGTCGCGCAGCGGCTCCCCGAGCTCGAGCCCGAGGAGCTCGGCCAGCTCACCATCGTCGCCGCACCCGGCGTGCTCGCCCAGTTCGACTCGCCCGTCGGCATCTTCTAGGAGGTCACCATGCTGTACGCACAGACACCCGCCCACGAGAAGCGTCGCCGGTTCCGCGAGCGTCTCGCCACCGGCGAGCTCCTCCGATTCCCGGGCGCGTTCAACCCGCTGTCGGCACGCCTGATCGAGCGGAAGGGCTTCGACGGGGTCTACATCTCGGGTGCGGTGCTGTCGGCCGACCTGGGCCTGCCCGACATCGGCCTGACCACCCTCAACGAAGTCGCCGGCCGCGGCAAGCAGATCACCCGGATGACCGAGCTGCCCGCGATCATCGACGCGGACACGGGCTTCGGCGAGCCCATGAATGTGGCCCGCACCGTGCAGGAACTGGAGGACGCCGGGCTCGCGGGCCTCCACATCGAGGACCAGGTGAACCCCAAGCGCTGCGGGCACCTCGACGGCAAACAGGTCGTCGACGAGTCCACCGCACTGCAGCGCATCCGCGCCGCGGTGGATGCCCGCCGCGACGAGAACTTCCTCATCATGGCCCGCACCGACATCCGTGCCGTCGACGGACTCGACGCCGCGGTCGACCGCGCGAAGAAGCTCGTCGACGCCGGTGCCGACGCGATCTTCCCCGAGGCGATGGCCTCGCTCGAGGAGTTCGCCGCGATCCGTGCGGCCGTCGACGTGCCCCTGCTCGCGAACATGACCGAGTTCGGCAAGAGCGAGCTCTTCTCGGTGGAGCAGCTCGCGAACGTCGGCATGAACATCGTCATCTGGCCGGTGTCGCTGCTCCGTCTCGCGATGGGCGCCGCCGAGCGGGGCCTCGACGAGCTCGACGCCACCGGCTCCCTCAACGGCATGCTCGACCGCATGCAGCACCGCGCCGACCTGTACGAGCTCATCGACTACGAGGGCTACAACCACTTCGACACCTCAATCTTCAACTTCAGCGTCGCGCGCTGAGGCCTCGAGAAAGCGACCCCGCATGACCGACACCACCACCGCGTCCGCCTCGCCCGCGTCCGCCGCGACGTCCGCAGCCGCAGCCGCAGCCGCGGCCGCGACCCCTGCCCCCGGCGAGCCCGAGATCCGCAAGGGCCTCGCCGGCGTCGTCGTCGACCGCACGGCGATCTCGAAGGTCAACCCCGAGAGCAACTCGCTGCTGTACCGGGGGTATCCCGTACAGGAACTGGCGGCGTCCAAGCGGTTCGAGGAGGTCGCGTACCTGCTCTGGCACGGCGAGCTTCCGAATGCCGCGCAGCTCGCGGAGTTCCGCGCGGCCGAGCGTGCCGGCCGGGCCCTCGAGCCGAACGTGAAGGCCGCGATCGACCTGCTGCCGACGACGGCGCACCCGATGGACGTCGTGCGCACGGCCGTGAGCGTGATCGGGGCATCCGACCCCGCCGTCGACGACGCCAGCCCCGAGGCGAACCTGGCCAAGGCGAAGGCGCTGTTCGCGGCCCTGCCGGCCGTCGTCGCGTACGACCAACGGCGTCGCCGCGGACAGGAGGTCGTGCCCCCGCGCGACGACCTCGACTACTCGGCCAACTTCCTGAACATGACGTTCGGCGAGGTGCCCGACCAGCTCGTGGTCGACGCGTTCGACGCGTCGATGATCCTGTACGCCGAGCACTCGTTCAACGCGTCGACCTTCACGGCACGCGTCATCACGTCGACGCTGAGCGACCTGTACTCGGCCGTGGTCGGCGGCATCGGGGCACTCAAGGGCCCGCTGCACGGTGGCGCGAACGAGGCCGTCATGCACATCTTCGACGAGATCGGCACCGCCTCGAACGTGGTGCCGTGGCTCGACGCCGCGCTGGCGGAGAAGCGCAAGATCATGGGCTTCGGCCACCGCGTGTACAAGAACGGCGACTCGCGGGTGCCCACGATGAAGGCCGCGCTCGACACGCTCATCGCGTATTACGACCGGCCGGATGTCGCGGACCTCTACGACACCCTCTCGGCCGAGTTCGTGGCCCGCAAGGGCATCCACCCGAATCTCGACTACCCGTCGGGCCCGGCGTATCATCTCATGGGCTTCGACACGCTCACGTTCACGCCGCTCTTCGTGGCGTCACGCGTGACGGGCTGGACGGCGCACATCGTCGAGCAGGCGGCATCCAACGCCCTCATCCGGCCGCTGTCGACCTACAACGGGGTCGACGAGCGCCACGTGTGACGTACCCGCCGCGGCACCCGGCCGTCCGGCCGCTCAGTCGAAGACCGTCTCGATGAACCGGTACTCGACGGCCGTCGGCCGGTCGTCGTCCTCTCCGGCGAACTCGAGTCCGGCGGAGCGGGAGTAGATGTAGCGCTTCCCGTGGTCCCCGCTCAACTCGAGCCGGGGGCGCGGGTCGCCCGAGTCGAGGAAGGCGGTCGAGACCGTCTTGCCCTCGAGCGGTCCGTCGATCAGCTTGGCGGTGTACGAGCTCGTGGAAGAGGTGTCCATTCCGCCATTCTCCTCTGCGGCCGGTCTTGTGCAAGGGGTGGCGCAGGGCGTTTCCCGCGCCTCGTTCGTGACCTCGAGTGGGTGCACTCACGGTGAGTGTGTGTATGGTGTGGCTGTCGGCGCGACCCATCGCCGATCGACGGCACACCGCTCGGGGGCCGAGCCCGGTCTGTGCGTTCACCCCAAATGCGAGCAGTTAAGAGGAGTCCGTGGCAGGCGCGAAGAAGTTGGTCATCGTGGAGTCGCCGACCAAGATGAAGTCGATCGCCCAGTACCTGGGCGAGGGCTACGAGGTGCTCTCGTCGGTCGGCCACATCCGTGACCTCATCGAGCCCAAGAACCTGCCCGCCGAGCTCAAGAAGGGTTCGCTCGGCAAGTTCTCGGTCGACGTCGAGCACGGCTTCGAGCCGTACTACGTGGTCTCCGACGCGAAGAAGAAGACCGTCGCCGAACTCAAGCGCGCACTGAAGAACGCCGACGAACTCCTGCTCGCCACCGATGAGGACCGCGAGGGCGAGGCCATCGCGTGGCACCTCCTGCAGGAGCTGAAGCCCAAGGTCCCGGTGCGGCGCATGGTCTTCCACGAGATCACGAAGGACGCGATCGAGAAGGCGAAGGACAACACCCGCGAACTCGACACGGCGCTCGTCGACGCGCAGGAGACGCGCCGCATCCTCGACCGGCTGTACGGCTACGAGGTCTCGCCGGTGCTCTGGCGCAAGGTCGGTCCCGGCCTCTCCGCGGGGCGTGTGCAGTCGGCCGCGACCCGTCTCGTCGTCGACCGCGAGCGCGAGCGGCTGGCGTTCGTGGCGGCGGGGTACTGGGACCTCATCGGCCGGTTCAGTGGAGCGACGGATGCCTCGCAGTCGCCGTCATTCGAAGCGCGACTCGTACGACTCGGCGGCGAGCGCGTCGCCACCGGCCGCGACTTCGACGACGCAGGCAGGCTCAAGTCGAAGGCGGTCGTGCTCGACGAGCGGGTGGCCGAGGCGCTCGTCGAGGCGCTGCGGGCCGACGGCGTCGCCCGAACGGTGGCCAAGGTCGAGTCGAAGCCGTATTCGCGCCGCCCCGCCGCGCCGTTCACCACGTCGACGCTGCAACAGGAGTCGGCCCGCAAGCTCCGGCTCTCCGCGCGTGACACCATGCGCGTCGCGCAGTCGCTCTACGAGAACGGCTACATCACCTATATGCGCACCGACTCGACGTCGCTGTCGCAGCAGGCGATCACCGCCGCGCGGAAGCAGGCGACCGCCCTCTACGGCGCGGACTCGATTCCCGACAAGCCCCGCGTCTATGCGAGCAAGTCGAAGAACGCGCAGGAGGCGCACGAGGCGATCCGTCCCTCGGGCGACGTGTTCCGCACGCCCTCCGAGTTGCAGAACGTGCTGCGCGGCAGCGAGTTCAAGCTGTACGACCTCATCTGGAAGCGCACGGTCGCTTCGCAGATGGCCGACGCGAAGGGGCAGACCGCGACCGTCACGATCGAGGTCGGGCCGACGGCGACGGATGCCCCGGCCCCGGCTGAGGCATCCGTCGCCGTCGCCGGCACCATCGCCGAGTTCACGGCCAGCGGCACGGTCATCACGTTCCGCGGCTTCCTCGCCGCGTACGAGGAGGGACACGACGAGGAGCGGAACGCCGACGACACGCCGGGCGAGGCCAAGCTGCCGCCGCTCAAGGAGGGCCAGTCGGTCGGACTCGCAGCCCTCGAGGCGAAGGGACATGAGACCAGCCCGCCGCCGCGCTTCACCGAGGCGAGCCTCGTCAAGCGCCTGGAAGAGCTCGGCATCGGCCGCCCGTCGACCTTCGCGTCGATCATCTCGACGATCCTCGACCGCGGCTACGTGACCCAGCGCGGCCAGGCCCTCGTGCCCAGCTGGGTGGCGTTCTCGGTCGTACGCCTGCTCGAGGAGCACTTCGGCGACCTCGTCGAGTACGACTTCACCGCCGAGATGGAGGACGACCTCGATCACATCGCCGCGGGCGAGGCCGACCGGGTGGACTGGCTCTCGAGCTTCTACTTCGGCTCCGACAAGCACCGCGGGCTCCGGCAGGTCGTCGACAACCTCGGTGACATCGACGCGCGCGAGATCAACTCGGTCGCGATCTCGCCCGACATCACGTTGCGCATCGGCAAGTACGGCCCGTACCTCGAGACGGTGGATCCCGATGCCGCGCCCGACGCGCCCCCGCGGCGCGTCAACCTTCCGCAGGACCTCGCGCCCGACGAACTCACCGAGGCGAAGGCGCGCGAGCTCATCGAGGCGCCCGTGCAGGGCGACCGGGTGCTCGGCGTCAACCCCGAGAACGGCAAGGAGGTCGTCGTCAAGGACGGCCGCTTCGGGCCGTACGTGACCGAGGTGGAGCCCGAGCCCGAGTCATCCGTCGACGCGGCTACCGGCGAGGTCGTCGAACCGGCGAAGCCGAAGCGCGGCACCAAGAAGGCCGCCGCGCCGAAGCCGCGCACCGCCTCGCTCTTCAAGAGCATGCAGATCGAGGAGATCGACCTCGACGCCGCCCTGAAGCTGCTCGATCTCCCGCGCGTCGTCGGGAGCGACCCCGAGTCGGGCGACGAGATCACGGCGCAGAACGGCCGCTACGGCCCCTACCTCAAGAAGGGTGCCGACACCCGCACGCTGCCCAGTGAGGACGCGATCTTCGAGATCGACCTCGCAGGGGCTCAGGAGCTGTTCGCGCAGCCGAAGTACGGCGCCCGCCGTGCGTCGAGCGCACTCAAGGAATTCGACGCCGACCCCGTGAGCGGCAAGCCGATCAAGGTGAAGGACGGCCGGTTCGGCCCGTACGTCACCGACGGCACGACGAACGCGACGATCCCGCGCGCCGAGTCGGTCGAGGACATCACGTTCGAGCGGGCGGTGGAACTCCTCCAGCTGAAGCGTGACAAGGGCCCCGCCACCCCGAAGTCCAAGCGCACCACGACACGTTCCACCGCGAAGAAGGCGCCGGCCAAGAAGCCGGCCAAGAAGAGCGCCACGTGACGCGCGACGGCGTCTTCATCACGCTCGAGGGCGGCGACGGTTCGGGCAAGACGACGCAGGCGGAACTCCTCGAGGGGTGGCTCGCCGACCGGGGCCGAACCGTGGTGCGCACGCGCGAGCCCGGCGGAACCGACGTCGGCGTCGAGGTGCGCGAGATCGTGCTGCACCATCGCGGCGACATCGCCCCGCGCGCCGAGGCGCTCCTGTACGCCGCCGACCGGGCGCACCACGTCGCCACGGTCGTGCGACCCGCACTCGAACGCGGTGACATCGTGATCCAGGATCGCTACATCGACTCGTCCGTCGCCTACCAGGGTGCCGGCCGCGTGCTCGACCCCGAAGAGGTGCGCCTCGTCTCCGAGTGGGCGACCGAGGGGCTGCGACCCGATCTCACGATCCTCCTCGACCTCGACGCGCAGGCCGCGCGCGACCGCCTCGACGTGGCACGCACCCGGTACGACCGGCTCGAGGCCGAGGCATCCGACTTCCACGACCGCGTTCGCAGCGCCTACCTCGACCTGGCCGCCGCCGAACCCGAGCGGTTCCTCGTCGTCGACGCGACGCTCGCCGTCGATGACATCGCGTCGGCGATCCGCGACCGCGTCGCGGGCCTCGTCTGAGCCGTCGCGGATCCACGGTCGGCGGCGGAAGGTAGCGTGGTCTCGTGAGCGTGTGGAGCGATCTGACCGGGCAGGAGCAGGCGATCGCCGTGTTCCGCGCGGCTGCCGAGTCCGCCGAGGCGTCGACCGTGACCTCGCAGCAGATGACGCACTCGTGGCTCATCACCGGCCCGCCCGGGTCGGGGCGGTCGAACCTCGCCTACGCGTTCGCCACGGCGCTCATCGCAGGATCTCCCGATGGCGACGAGGCCACCCGCATCCAGGTCGAGGCTCGCAGCCATCCCGACCTGCAGGTGCTCGCGACCGAGGGCGTCATCATCAAGCGCGACGACGTGCGCGAGATCGTGCGACGCTCGCACTACTCGCCGTCGGTCGGCCGCCACCGCGTGATCATCGTCGAGGACGCCGACCGCATGACCGAGCAGACGTCGAACTTCCTGCTCAAGGAGCTCGAGGAGCCGCCGACGCGCACGGTCTGGATCCTCTGCGCGCCGAGCGAGGCCGACCTCATCCCCACCATCCGCTCGCGCGTGCGTACCGTGCGACTGCAGATGCCCTCGGTGGCCGAGGTGGCCGCGCTCCTCGAGCGGCGTGACGGCATCGAACCCGCACTCGCCGAGCGTTCGGCACGCGAGGCGCAGTGCCACATCGGCATGGCGCATCGGCTCGCCACGAGCGAGGAGGCCCGGCTGCGCCGTGCCGAGACCCTGCGCCTCGCCCTCACCGTGCGATCGGCGGCCACCGCCGTCGCCACCGCGGCGCGCTTCCTCGAGATCGCCGGCGACGACGCCAAGGCCATCACCGAGCTGCGCGACGCCGAGGAGCGTGCGCACGCCCTGCATTCGCTGGGCCTCGCGCCCGGGCAGGCCGTGCCCGCCGCACTTCGGCCCCAGCTGAAGGCGCTCGAAGACGACCAGAAGCGCCGGGCCACGAGGAGCCTCCGCGACGGCATCGACCGGATCCTCGTCGACCTGGCGTCGCTCTACCGCGACATCCTGCTCATCCAGCTCGACGCGCGCGTCGACCTCGTGAACCGCGAACTCGAACCCGACATGCGCCGGGCCGCGGCATCCGCGGTGCCTGCAACGACGCTCGCGACGCTCGACGCCATCCAGATCGCGCGCGAGCGAATCGACGGCAACGTGCAACCGGCGCTCGCGCTCGAGGCGATGCTCGTGACCGCGATCCGCACCACCACGACCGAACGGGGGGCCGCATGACCGGCGCACGAATGAGCACGACGACCCGGCGGATGCCCCGACGCATCCGCTCCGGCGTCGTCGCCGGCGTGCTGGTCGCGCTCCTGGCCCTCACGGGCTGCATGCCGACGTTCCTGAATCCCACGAATCCGCGGTCGACGCCGACCGGTGAGGACGTCGAGGAGGCGCTCCGCCCGTTCTACACGCAGGTGCTCGAGTGGGAGCCGTGCGGCGACGGCCTCGGCTGCGCCACCGCATCGGCGCCCCTCGACTGGGACGATCCCGAACGTGGCGAGATCGAGCTCGCGCTCGTGCGGCACGTCGCGAGCGGCGACCGGCTCGGCTCGCTGCTCGTGAATCCCGGCGGCCCAGGCGGCTCAGGGTACGAGTTCATCGCCGAATCGCTCGAGTACGCGGTGGGGGAGCCGCTGCAGGAGCGATTCGACGTGGTCGGCTTCGACCCTCGGGGCGTCGGGCGGTCCTCGGCCGTCACCTGCTACGACGCCGAGCAGATGGACGAATTCCTCTACGGCATCGTGCCGGCGGAGCGCGGCAGCGACGAGTGGGTCGAAGCCGTCGGAGCAGGCAACGCCGAGTTCGGCCGTGCGTGCGCCGAACGCACGGGCGAGCTCCTCGGCGAGGTCGACACCGTGAGCGCGGCGCGCGACCTCGATCTGCTGCGGGCCATCCTCGGCGACGAGCAGCTCACCTACCTCGGCTACTCGTACGGCACGTTCCTCGGCGCCACCTACGCCGACCTGTATCCCGAGAAGGTGGGCCGGCTCGTGCTCGACGGGGCGATCGATCCGTCGGCCAGCGACGCCGAGGTCACCGAGGCGCAGGCGATCGGGTTCGAGCAGGCGCTGCACGCCTACCTCGAGGACTGCCTGTCGGCGTCCGAGTGCCCGTTCGACGGCACGGCCGATGAGGGCATGGCCGAGGTTGGCCGCCTGCTCGCCTCGGTCGACGCGAGCCCGCTGCGCGGCACCGACGGCCGGATGGTCGGCGCCGACACGCTCCTGACCGCCATCATCTACCCGCTCTACAGCCCCGGCTCCTGGCCGTATCTCAGCGAGATGCTCGAGTCCGTGATGTTCGGCGAGGCCGATTACGCACTCTCGTTCGCCGACGGCTACAACGGGCGCAACGAGGACGGCACCTATCGCGACAACTCCACGGAGTCGTTCCGGGCGATCAACTGCCTCGACTACACGTACCAGTCCGATGTCGGCGTCATGCGCGACAAGGCCGCATCCGTCGCCGAGGCCGCACCGGTCATCGGGCCGTACTTCGGGTTCGGCGACCTGTCGTGCGTGAACTGGCCGCACCAGAGCGACCGTCAGCGTGCGCCGATCCGCGCTGAAGGGGCTGGGCCGATCCTCGTGATCGGCACCACCGGCGACCCCGCGACCCCCTACGACTGGGCGGTCGAACTCGCCGACCAGCTCGAGAGGGGGGTGCTCGTGAGCTATGACGGCGAGGGCCACACGGCCTACAACAAGTCCAACGCGTGCGTCGACGAGACCGTCGAGGCGTTCCTCATCGAGGGCACCGTACCCGAGAAGGATCCCCGCTGCTGACGTGATCGAGCGGGTCAGCCTGCGCCCTCGCCGGGGCGCACGAGTCCCGACTCGTAGGCCAGTATCGCGATCTGAACGCGGTCGTGCGCGCCGAGCTTGCCGAGGAGGCGCGAGACGTAGGTCTTCACGGTCGACTCGCTGAGGAACAGCGTCCGACCGATCTCCGCATTGGAGCGTCCGCGAGCGACGAGGCGCGCGATCTCGAGCTCTCGCTCCGTGAGGTCGGAGAGGCGAGCATCGGCGTTGACCCCCGGCCCACCGGGCGCGGCGGCGAAGCGGTCGAGCAGGCGAGCCGTGAGCGGGGGCGCGAGCATCGCCTCACCGCGGGCGACCACGCCGACGGCGTGCACGAGGTCGGCCGGCGGCGCGTCCTTGAGCATGAAGCCGGATGCCCCGGCGCGAACGGCGGCGTAGACGTATTCGTCGTCGTCGAAGGTCGTGAGCGCGAGCACTCGGGGCGGATCGTCGGTGGCGACGATCCTTCGGGTCGCCTCGATCCCGTCCATGAGCGGCATCCGGATGTCCATGAGCACCACGTCGGGAGCGGTGTCGGCCACGATCGCGACCCCGATCTCGCCGTTCTCGGCCTCACCGACGACTTCGAGGCCGGCTCGCTCGAGAATGAGCCGGAATCCAGCCCGGACGAGCTCCTGGTCGTCAATCAGGACGAGCCGGATACCGCCGCCGTCGCCGGCGGTCATGAGACGACTCCTACCGGCACCACGGCGTGGACGCGCCAGCCGCCCTGTTCCTGCCCCGTCTCGAGGGTCCCGCCGTAGAGCGCGACGCGTTCGCGCATGCCGAGCAGGCCGTGACCGGTCGTGGCCGGCGCGTCGAAACTCGTGTGCCCGTCATCCGTCACCGTGATCAGCACCTCACCGTCGCGACGCCGGACCGAGACGTTCGCCGCCGTGGCACGCGTGTGCCGCCGGATGTTGGTGAGGGACTCCTGCACTACCCGATACACCACCAGCTGCCGACCTGCCGAGAGTTCGAACGCGTCGTCGTCGACGGTGTACTCGACCTGGAGTCCGTCGGCTCGCGCCTGATCGATGAGTTCGGGAATTCGCGTGATGCCGGGTTGCGGCGAGAGGTCGGGCCGATCCTCCCGCAGCAGTGACACGACGCGGCGGATCTCGGCGAGCGATTCGCTGCCGGTGGCGCGGATCGCCTCCAGGGCTCGTCGTGCGGTCTCGGGGTCCTCGTCGACCACCTGCGCGGCCGCGCCCGCCTGTACGACCATGACGCTCAGCGAGTGGCCGAGGATGTCGTGCAGCTCGCGGGCGATCCGGGTTCGCTCCTCGGCGACGGCGCGAAGGGAGGCCCGTTCGGCCTCCGCCTCGGCTGCGGCCGCACGCAGCGCGGCATCCACGGCCCGACGCTCCGAGAGGCGGAGCCCGAAGCCGACCAGGAACACCGCGATGGTCACGCCCCAGTGGAAGAGGATCTCGCTCGGCTCCTGCAGTTCCGGGATGAAGAGGTCCCCGAGGAGGATGGTCGCGAGCACGGAGCCGCACACGATTGCCGCCACCCTGACGGTGCCGTGGCGGACGCCGCTGTAGAGCGCGAGCATCAGCGGCACCAACCCGCCGAAGAACAGGACCTGCGGATGTCCGTCGCTGGCGATCGTGGCGATGATCCAGGCGAGCGGCACGCCGGCCAACAGCCCGGTCCGCGTTCGTCGCAGCGCGATCAGCGCCGCGGACACGAGGATGACGACCGAGCTGACGATCGGGGATCCTGTTCCTTCCACCGACTCGAACGGGACCCAGACCTCGGCGATGCCCATCAACGCCACGGTCGCGGCGAGGGCCGAGTCCTGGGCGAGGTGCCAGCGGTCGCGAGCCTCCACAATCGCAGGCTAACCGCCCGCGAGGTCCGGGGGAATCACCCGTGGTCGATCGGACGGTCCACATCCGGTGACGCGGCGGGTACCGGGGGGCGATGACGTCGACGACCACCGACTCCTACGTTCGGGTCATCCGCCGCGGACCGCCCGCGCCACATCGAAGGAGTCACCATGTCCACGTCCCGTGTCCTTCCGGCCGTCCGTCGCACGACCGTCGGAGTCTCGCTGGTGATCGGCATCGCGCTCGCTGTCATCAGTGTGCTGCTGCAGCCGAAGTTCCCCGACGATCCCACCGAGTACGTCGAGCTGATCGCCGGCTCCGCGTCGGCTCACCTCGGCCTGCAGCTGTTCGTCGCCTCGCAGGTGTTCTGGGTGGTCGGCCTCGTCGGCCTCGGCCACGCGGCGAGCCGCCGCTCGCCGGTCTTCGGGTCGCTGGGCGCGCTGTTCAGCGCGCTCGGTGCGTTCGGCCACGCCGTCTACGGCGGCGCGAACCTGGTGACCTTCGCCGTCGCCGGCTACGCCGCCGACTCCGGGGATATGGATGCGGCACGCGCCGCAATCTCGTCCACGCAGGGCGACGCCTTCATCCCGTACCTGGTCTGCGGGCTGTTCGGAACGATTCTCGGCATGATCCTCCTCGCCGTCGCCCTGATCCGCTCGCGGATCGCGCCGCTGTGGGTGCCGATCGCCCTGATCGCGTGGACGGTGGTCGAGTTCGTGCTGCCGAACTTCGTCACGGGCGTGTGGGTGATGTACACGTCGCTCGTCGTCGGAGTGGTCGCCTTCGTCGGGGCCGGCGTGGCCGTCCTGCGCGGTGGGCCTGGAGCGTGGACGACCGTGCTGGAGCGTGCGTCGAATGCCGATGCCGAGCCGTCGGTGGTGGTCAACGACGCTCGCGGAACCCGCTAATATTGTTTCTCGTGCCAGCCGAACCGCCCAGGCGAGTCCGGCGGTCACGCCGCCTTAGCTCAGTCGGCAGAGCGATTCACTCGTAATGAATAGGTCGTGGGTTCGATTCCCACAGGCGGCTCCGAAGCGAAAGCCCCGGTCATCGACCGGGGCTTTCGTGGTTTCCGAGACACCCGCTCCATGTACGCAATGCGTTCATTACGAACGCAGGACGTGCAGAGTTGCCCTGACCTGAGTTACCCTGAACGAGGTGGAATCCAAGGCAAGGGAGCCGAGATGACGCAAGGAACGGCGACGACGACATCGGTGCAGCGCGACCGCATCTTCGCGGGGGGCGAATGGATCAGCCCGGCTGCCCGCGACGAGATCGTGGTGCAGAACCCCGCAGACCTGAGCGAGGTGGGTCGCACCCCCGATGCATCCGAGCGCGACGTGGACGTCGCGGTGCACGCCGCACGGGAGGCGTTCGACCACGGTCCGTGGCCGAGGATGACCTTCGCCGAGCGCGCCGAGTGGATGTTCAAGCTCGCCGATGAGATGGAACGGCGCGGGGCCGAGACCTCCGCCCTCATCACCGACGAGATAGGCCAGCCGGTGAGGCTCTCCCGGCCGTGGGCCCAGGTCATCCCCGTGAACCACGTGCGGTACTACGCGAACATCGCGAAGACCTACGAGGAGGAGGAGGTACGGCCGAACGTCCGCCGCGAGGGCACCTCCATCATCCGCAAGGAGCCGCTCGGCGTCGCCGCGCTCATCGTGCCGTGGAACCAGCCGCAGGCCTCGACGACGCTGAAGCTCGCGCCGGCCCTCGCCGCCGGATGCACCATCGTGCTGAAACCCGCCGAGGAGACGCCCCTCGACGCGTACCACTTCGCCGAGGCCAGTCTCGCGATCGGAATGCCGCCGGGCGTGATCAACATCGTCCCGGGCGGCCGCGAGACGGGCCGGGCCCTGGTCGCGCACCCCGGCATCGACAAGGTGAGCTTCACCGGCTCTCCCGAGGCCGGAAAGCTGATCGCCGCGGCGGCCGGCGCGAGGCTCATCCCGGTCACGCTCGAGCTCGGCGGCAAGTCGGCCGCGATCGTGCTCGAGTCGGCCGACCTCGACGAGATGTTCACGAGCCTGCGCAACGCCTCATTCGACAACACCGGCCAGACGTGCGCGCTGCTCTCCCGCGTGGTCGTGCCGCGCAGCCTCTACGGCACCGTGCGCGACCGGCTCGTCGACCTCGCACGCGACCTGCGCGTGGGCGACCCCGAGGACGAGGCCACCGAGCTCGGGCCGCTCGTCTCGAAGCGCATCCACGACCGCGTCTCGGGCCTCGTCGACACGGCCCGGTCGCAGGGTGCGACGATCCTCGCGGGCGACACCACGCTGCCCGACGTCGGGTACTACTTCGCGCCGACGATCGTCGACGATGTCTCGCCCGACAGCCTCATCGCGCAGGAGGAGGTGTTCGGCCCGGTCGTCACGATCCTCCCGTACGACGGTGTGGAGCAGGCGATCGAGATCGCGAACAACTCGCGGTACGGGCTCGCCGGCGCGGTCTACGGCGACCCCGACGAAGTGCTGCCCGTCGCCCGCCGTATCCGCACGGGCTCGATCGGCCTCAATGGCTACAAGCCCGACCTCAACCACCCGTACGGCGGCTACAAGGAGTCCGGGCTCGGTCGCGAGTTCGGCCCCGAGGCGATCGGCAACTTCCAGGAGACCAAGTCGATCTGGCGCTGAGCCCTGGGGCTCCACTTCAAGCTGGTGCAGGAGAATGGGCCCCATCCTCCTGCAGAGGCGCGGGAGTCAGTCCCCGGATGCCGCGACCGCGGGCATGCTCGCGGTGTCGGCGTTGTAGCCGCGCTTGGCCTTCTGGATCTGCTCGTAGACGTGATGGCGCTGTTCGACGAATTCGGGCATCGACCGGGTCTCGAGCTGGTCCCGCTCGACGGGCAGGTTGATGTGCACGTCCTCGAGGATGATCGTCGGCGACGACGACAGGATGATGACGCGCTCGCCGAGGTACACCGACTCGTCGATGTCGTGCGTGACGAAGAGCACCGTGACGCCGAGGTCCTTCCAGATCTTGCGCAGGAGATCCTCGAGGTCGGCACGGGTCTGCGCGTCGACCGCGGCGAACGGCTCGTCCATGAGCAGGATCTCGGGTCGGTACGCGATGGCGCGGGCGATCGCCACGCGCTGCTGCATGCCGCCCGAGAGCTGCCAGGGGTAGGACCGCGGCACGTGGGAGAGGCCGACCTGCTCGAGCGCCTCCTCGACGCGTGCATGCCGCTCGGCCTTCGGCACGCCGGCAGCCCTGAGCGGCAGGTCGACGTTCTCGGCGACACGCATCCAGGGATAGAGCGAGCGGCCGTACTCCTGGAAGACGAGCGCCATGTCGCGCGGCGGCCCGTCGATCACCTTGCCGTCGAGCATGACGCGTCCGGAGGTGGCCGGCATGAGGCCGGAGATCACCTTGAGGAGCGTGGTCTTGCCCGATCCCGACGGTCCGACGAGGCAGGCGAACTCGCCCTTGCCGAGGTCGAACGTGAGGTCGCGCACCGCCTCGACGGGGCCGGCCGACGTCGTGTAGACCTTCTGCACGCCCTGCACCGAGAGCAGTACGTCGCCCTTCGGCGTGGCGCCCGTGACATCCGTGCTCACTGCTTCTCCATCTCTCGTTGACCGTAGTACCAGGCCAGCACCCGTCGTTCGACGAGGCGGAAGAGCCCGGCCATGAGGATTCCGATGAGGCCGATGATGAGGATGCCGGCCCACATCGGCCCCATCTGGAAGGTCTGCTTGAACAGCATGATGCGGTAGCCGAGCCCGTCGAGGGCGGCGTACATCTCCGACACGACCATCAGGATGATCGAGATCGGCAGGGCCAGGCGGATGCCGGTCATGATGCGCGGCAGGGCCGCGGGGAAGACGAACCAGCGGAATCGTGCCCAGCCGTGCATTCCGTACGTCCTCGTCGTGTCGGCGAGCACGGAGTCGACCGATCGCACCCCATCGATCGTGTTGAGCAGGATGGGCCACAGGCAGCCGAGGAAGATGAGGAAGATCTTCGAACTGTCGTCGATGCCGAGGATGAGCAGCAGTACCGGCAGCAGCACGGGCGGCGGTACGGCGCGGACGAACTCGAAGGCCGGGCCGGTGAGGGATCGGGCGAGGCGACTGGAGCCGATGATCAGGCCGAGCGCGACGCCGACCACGATCGCGGCTCCGAGGCCGACGGCGAGTCGGTAGAGGGAGGGGACCACCTGCTCGGCCATGAGCGGGCCGACCCAGACCGTGAAGAGGTCGGTCACCATCTGCCCGGGCTTGGGCACGAACGGATTGGTCTCGTTCATCGTGCCGAGCCACCAGACGATCACGATGACGACGGGCAGCGCGAGCGCCGCGGAGGTGACCTTCAGCGCTCTCATTTCTCCACCTCCGCTCGCACCGACGAGTGCCAGGCGAGCACCGAGTTCTCGAGGAGCCGCATGAGCAGGTTGATCGCGAGGCCGAGCACACCGGTGAGGAGGGCGAGCGCGTAGACGACCGTGACGTTCGCGGCCGACTGGTACGTCGCGATCATGGCCCCGATACCCGGCGCCTGCACGACGATCTCGATGGTGATCGCGACGACGAGGGCGATCGTGCCGCAGAGCCGCAACCCGGTCATCAGGTAGGGCAGCACGGTGGGCCAGACGACATGGCGCGCCCGCCGGAAGAACTTGAGGCCGTAGCTGCGCGCCGTGGCATCGGCGACCGGGTCGACGTCGGCGACGCCCGCGATGACGTGGATCAGGATGACCCAGAAGCACGCCCAGACGACGACGGCGATCGTGGCGGTGGGCCGCACGCCGAAGACCACGATCGCGATCGGGATGAGACCCACCGACGGGATCGGCCGAAGGAACTCGATGGTCGAGTTGGTGTACTCGCGGAGCCAGCGGCTGGAGCCGATGAGCACGCCGAGCACGATGCCGAGCACCAGCGAGATCACGAGGCCGACGCTCCAGCCGTACATGGTCATGCCGAGCGCGGTCCAGAACTCGCCGCTGCGCTGCCCGCCGAGGAGGTCGAGCACCTCGACCATCACGGTCGAGAACGGCGGGAGGTAACTGGGGTTGACGATGCCGAGCCGGGACGTGAGTTCCCAGATCGCGATGATGGCGATCACGCCCACGGCACCCAGCACGGCGTTGGACCATCGTCCGCGGAGGAACGCCGTCCGCCGTGAGCCCGCCGGGCGTGTGGCGGCGAGTGCTGCCATGCGCGTCCTCCGCTTCCAGGGTGGTCGAGGGTCGTTCTCGGCCGTGTCGCCGCGGACCCCGGTGGCGGGGTCCGCGGCGGACCGGGTCAACTGGTCGCTCACGGCTCCCAGATGAGGGTGTCGAAGTCGACCTCGTTCTTGATGTACCCGAGCTCGAGCGACCACTCGGCGATGGGCTCCACGTTCTCGACGCTGAGCTCGTACTTGCCGTAGGTCCCGAGGCGGATGCGCTCGGCGAGGGCCGGGTCGATGCCCGTGAACTCCGCGATGTTCTCGCGAAGCTCCTCGTCGTTCTCGAGGGCGTACGTGTTGGCGGCGTTGATGGTCTCGACGAGCTTCTCGTACATCTCGGGGTTCGCCTCGACCTCGGAGCGGAGGGCGTACCAGACACCCGCCACGACCGGCTCCTCGGAGAGGTACTCGAACGGGTTGGCGAGGGTGCGGAAGCCCTTCTCCTCGCGACCCAGCGTGCCGAACGGCTCACCCGCGACGAACGAGTCGATCGCGCCGCTCTCGAGCGCGGCGGGCTGGTCGGGCACGGCCATCTGCACGTACTGGACCTGCTTGGGGTCGCCGCCGTCGGCCTTGATGGCGATGTCGGCGAGGAGCTGCGTGTAGCCGCCCGGCGCGTTCACCGCGACCTTCTTGCCCTCGAGGTCCTTGGCCGACGTGAGCGGGCTGTCGGCGGTGACCAGCAGGTCGTTGATGCCGTTGTCGGGGTCTTCGGGGGTCGAGCTTGCGGCCGCGATGATCACGAGGTCGACACCGCCCTCGACGGCCTGGAACACGCCGGTCGTGCCGCCGTAGCCGATCTGCACCTGGCCCGATTGCATGGCCTGGATGATCTCGGTGGACGAACCCGCCTTCTGCAGCGTGAGGTCGAAGCCGTTCTCTTCGAAGATCCCGTTCTTCTCCGCCATGAAGACGGGACCGATGTCGGTGACGGGGATGACGCCGGCGACGACCGCCTGGGGCTCCGACGCTTCGGGCGCTCCGCCGGTCTCGGTCTCGGTCGTACCGGATGGCTGGCCGCCGCAGGCGACCAGGCCGAGCGCGAGGACCGCGCCGATCGTGCCCAGGATCGGGCGGGTGAGGGTGATTGCCATGACTGCCTCCGTTGCCAGTTGACACTGCTGTGCGCTGTTGCGCGAGTGGTGTCGCCGGCCGGACGAGCGGCCCCGGGAGGCCGCTCGTCACGTCCGATGCGACGTTGCACCGCGCTGGCGATAGTTCCACAACCGTGTTCTGTTGTCTAGAGTGATCTTGTCACAATGCGTGCAAGATGTACGCTGTGCGGTACGAATTCAAAGGAGAATCCCAGTGCCTGTGAAGACCCGAGCGGCCATCGTGCGACAGCAGCCAGCGACCGAGTTCGAGATCGTCGACCTCGAGCTCGACGACCCGCGCCAGGGGGAGATCCTGGTGAAGATGGTCGCCAGCGGGCTCTGCCACTCCGACTACCACCTCCTCACGGGCGACAGCGTCCCGCACCACCTGCCGATGGTGGGCGGCCACGAGGGCACCGGCATCGTCGAGGCGGTCGGCCCCAACACCCCCGACTGGGAGGTCGGCGAGAAGATCGTGTTCTCGTTCATCTCCAGCTGCGGCAAGTGCCGCTGGTGCGCCGAGGGCATGCAGAACCTCTGCGACCTCGGCGCCTACCTCATGCGGGGCAGCCGCTTCGATGACCTCGACAGTTACCGGCTCGCCCTGCCCGACGGCACGCCGGTGGGTCAGATGTGCGGTCTCGGCACGTTCGCCGAACGCACCGTGGTGTCGGTCGATTCCGCGGTGAAACTCCCGGACGACGCCGACCTCGAGAAGACGTGGCTGCTCGGATGCGGCGTGGGCACCGGCTGGGGCTCGGCCGTCTACCTCGCCGAGACCGCGCCCGGCGACGTGATCATCGTCATGGGTGTCGGGGGCGTCGGCATCCACGCGGTGCAGGGCGCCAGGCACGCCGGCGCGACCACGATCATCGCGGTCGACCCCGTGGAGCTGAAGCGCACCACGGCGCTCGAGGTGGGGGCCACGCACGCCTTCGACAACATCGCCGAGGCCACGGAGTTCGCCAAGAGCATCACCAACGGCCAGGGTGCCGACAAGGCGATCATCACGGTCGGCGTGGTCTCGGGTCAGGATGTCGCGGACGCGTTCTACTCGATCCGCAAGGCGGGCACCGTGGTGCTGACCGGCATCACCCCCGAGAGCGAGCGGAGCATCCCGATCCCGCCGCTCGACCTCACCCGCTACCAGAAGAAGATCATGGGTGGGATCTACGGCGGCAGCAACCCGCGTGCCGACATCCCCCGCCAGTACGCGATGTACAAGGCCGGACAGCTCAAGCTCGACGAGCTGATCTCGGCGACGTACGACCTCGACGACCTCAACCAGGGGTACACCGACCTCCTGGCGGGTCGCAACGTTCGCGGCGGCATCCTGCACCGCTGAATACGCCACGAGAAGCGTGCCACGAGAAGAGAGAAGGTCGCCATGTTCCTGACCGACGAGGAGAAGGGGATGCGCGACGGCGCCGAAGGCGAGGCGGTCGTCGCCGCGATGGACCTGCTGATCCGTTACGGCGAGGCCCTCGGTGCCGAACGGCTGGTGGAGACGCGCAACGTCGCGGGCACCATGACGCAGCCGTCGCCGGCGAAGCAGAAGCTCGTCGAGGAGGGCGGATGGGCCAGGGCCTACGCCGTCATCAACCTCGACTGCGACCGCGACATCGAGATCCCGCGCATGAAGGTGCCCACCTGCCAGCTGCAGCACGGGTTCGGTCCGGATGCCGCGGGGTTGACCGGGTACTCGCCGCAGTTCATCGAGCTGCAGGGCAGCGCCGAGTCGTACTACAGCGAACGCGGCGTGAACATCCTGGCGACGTGCACCCCGTATCAGGTGGGCAATCTGCCGGTGCGCGGCGAGCACGTGGCGTGGATGGAGTCATCCGCGGTGGTGTACGCCAACTCGGTGCTCGGCGCCCGCACCAACTGCGAGGGCGGCGCATCCACCGGCGCCGCGAGCCTCACCGGCAGGATCCCCTACTGGGGCAACCACCTGACGGAGAATCGCTTCGCCAGCCACCTGGTGCAGGCCGACGTGCCGATCGACAGCTTCCAGGAGTGGGGGATGTTCGGCTACTTCGTCGGTGAGCAGGTGGAGGAGGCGCGCCCGGCCGTGATCGGCGACCTGGGGCAGCCCGACCTCGCGGACCTCAAGCACTTCGGCGCCGCGACGGCCACCTCGGGCGGGGTGGAGTTGTACCACATCCCCGGCATCACGCCAGAGGCCCCGAGCCTCGATGCGGCCTTCGGCGGCCGTGCGGCGCCCGCGCCGATCCGGTACGGCCGGCGAGAGCGGGAGTGGGTCTACGAGACCCTGAACGCCCGGGGAACGAGCACCGATGTCGATTTCGTGCTGCTCGGCTGCCCGCACGCGTCGCTCGACCAGGTTGCGCGCATCGCGTTCCTCCTGGAGGATCGCCGGCTCCACCCGGGCACCGAGCTCTGGGTCATGACCCCGGGGGCGCTGCGCACCATGGCCGATCGCAACGGGTACACCCGCACCATCGAGCGGGCCGGTGGCCGCGTGCTCACCGATTCGTGTCCGGCCATGTCGAAGGCCGCTCCGCCCGGAACCCGCGTGTTCGCCACCGACTCGGCGAAGCAGGCGCACTACCTGCCGGCGATCCTCGGCATCGAGGCGTGGTTCGGCACCCTCGACGAGTGCATCGACGCGGCCGTCACGGGCACCTGGCGGGGCGGGCTCCGATGAACCCGGGGGAGCCGGGGCCACGGCCGGGGCCGTTGTCCGCCGCGCCGCTCGCCGAGCTGCGCGGCCGGGGCATCGTGCCCGGCGTCGTCGAGGCCGAGGCGCTCGTGACGCACGACGCCATCTCGGGCTTCGGTGGCATCGACGTCGCGACGGGCACCGTGATCGAGCCCCGCCACGAGCTGTTCGGCGTGTGCTTCACGGGCAAGGTGCTCGTCTTCCCCGGGGCCAAGGGCTCATCGGGGTGGTCGGGCTACTTCCAGAGCACCCGACTCATGGGCACGGGCCCCGCGGCGATGGTGTTCAACGTGCTCACGACGAAGGCCGTGCTCGGGGCGATCGTCACCCGCGTGCCCACCGTCGTCGAGGCCACTCCCGATCCCCTCGACGTGATCCGCACGGGCGACCTCGTGCGCGTGGACGGCGACACCGGCGTCGTGACCCTCCTTCGTCGGGCGGTGTCGGATGTCGCGCCGACCACCCCCTAGGATGGTGACGTCCTGAACGCAGAGCGTACAAATGTGGGGGTGGCGGTGACGACGGAGCGGTCGCGCGATCGCATTCAGAGCATCGAGCGCGGAGTGGAGGTGCTGCGCGCGTTCGGTGAGCGTGACGCCACGCTGAGTGTCGCGGACATCGCCACGCGCGTGAAGTTGTCGCGGCCCGTGGTGCGGCGCATCCTGCTCACCTACGAGCACCTCGGCTATGCCGTCTCGCAGAGCGGGCAGTGGAGCCTCACGCCGCGCATCCTCGAACTCGGCGCCGGGTACTTCCAGCGGTCCTCGCTGCCCGAGGTCGCCTACCCCTACATGGCCGACGTCGTCGAGGCGACCGGCGAGACCTGCAGCGTGGGCGTGCTCGACGGGATCGAGGTCATCCATGTCGCGCGTGTCGAGGACCGCCGTCCGCTGCCCGACGCCATCCGCATCGGCACGCGGCTGCCGGCCCATGCGACGGCGATCGGCAAGGTGCTGCTCGCGCACCTCTCGGAACGCGAGCTCAAGCGGTACCTCACGAAGTCCCGGCTCGAGGAGCACACCCCGAACACGCTCACCGACCCCGCCCTGCTCCGGGAGCGCCTCGACGTCGTGCGGGAGCGCGGCTACGACGTGTCGATGGAGGAGCTGCATCCCGGCCGGGTCGCCGTCGCGGTGCCCATCCTCGTCGACGACCGTGCGGTCGGCGGTCTCGCGGCGTCGTCGACGACCGTGCGTGAGACGGAGGCCACGCTGCGCGACACGGTCATGCCCGTGCTGCAGCGCGCGGCGGCCGGCATCGCGGGGGCCTACCGCAACGCCAATCCGCAGATCTTCCGCTCGCGCTGAGACCGGTTCCGAGCCGGAGGCGGGCGTCCTCCTCGGCTCGCGAGGCGATCAGGAGACGGCGATCTCCATGCCCTCGGGAGCCGTGGTACCGAGGTAGGCGCCGTCCGCCTCGAGGCGGCGCTGCAGCGTCGGCACGTCGACGTTCGCGGCCGTTCCGTCGCCCGCGAGCGCGAGGTCGGCGGCCGTGCCGGCGGCCTGCCCCATGGCGAAGCACGGACCCGTGACCCGGCCCGACGACTGGCCGCCCTGGGTCATCGAGGCACAGCGACCCACGACGAACAGGTTGTCGACGAGTTGCGGCAGGAGCATCCGGTACGGCAGCTGGTTGAAGCCCCGCGAGTCCTCGGGCGCGAACCGGAACTCCACGTCGCCCACGACGTGGGCCTCGACGGGCCATCCGTTGACGCCGATGGTGTCGTCGAAGTCGGCGCATCCGAGCACGTCCTGCTCGGTGAGCTGGTAATGCCCCACGATGCGCCGCGTCTCGCGGATGCCGATGGACGGGGCGATGTCGACGATGTACGAGTCCTGGAAGCCCGGCGTGTGCTCCTTGATGAACGCGAACGCGTCCTTCACCTGGCGTCGGCCCTGGATCTCGCCGTGGGTCATCTGGAAGGCGTCGGTGCCGTCGACGGGCGAGCCGTCGTCGTTGGAGAGCTGGGTGAGGTTCGAGCGCCATTCGAGCGGGTTGCGCTGCGGCCGTACGATCGGCTTCTTTCGGGGGAATCGGTGGGTGCCGGCCGCCTCCGCCTGCTCCATGAGTCGGCGCACGGTCTTCCACGCCTCGCCGGCCTCGTCGGGGTGCACGCCGTTGATGCGGAACATGAGCGACGGGTACATGAGGCGCTCGGAGCGCTCGTAGGGCGCGCCCGACCACGCTGCGAGGTCGGCGTCACCGGTGCCGTCGATGAAGACCCGCCCGCGGATGGCGCCACGCCCCGACTTCGACTCCACGATGACGGCGTCGATCGTGGCATCGTCGGCCTTCACGACGCCCACCACGGAGGTGTGGAACAGCAGTTCTGCGCCCCCCGCGAGCACGAGCTCGTCGGCGGCGATCTTGAACGCCGAGATGTCGTACGACAGCGCCGCGATCCGGTCGTCGACCGACAGGTGCGGCAGGTTCAGGCCGTCCATCGCGGCCATGCGCTCGAGCAGCTCGTCGACGTAGCCGTGCACCGACTGGATGTCGGTGCCGTACGAACGCGCGTGCACGCCGCAGAACGTTGCGAGCCCGCCCATGGTGCCCGCGCCGCCGAGGAACCCGTACTTCTCGATGAGGAGGGTCGAGCGCCCGGCGCGGGACGCGGCGGTGGCGGCGAGCAGGCCCGCCGGCCCTCCGCCGCAGACGACGACGTCGTACTCGCCGATGACGGGGATCTCACGCGAGGGCTCGTGGACGGTTGCGGTGCTCATCGGGTCCCTTCCGGAGCGGTGACGGGATGCCGCGGGGCTGCTGCGACAGGTTCGGGATGACGGGTGTCGTCGCGTTCGCACAGGCCCGCGCAGAGCACGGCGCCGCAGCTGAGGGGCTGCACGAGCTGCTCGTACTGGTCGAGATATCCGCCGCCGCTGTCGCGGTCGGCGGGCGCCTGGTACGGCGGCCGAGCGGCGAGCTCCGCGGCGTCCACGAGCAGGTCGACCGCCCCACGCTCGAGGTCGATCTCGATGAGGTCGTCGTCGCGCACGAGGCCGAGCGGCGCGCCGGGCGCGGCGGCCTCGGGGGAGACCTCGCCCACCGTCATCCCCTGGTTGACGAGGCCGCTGAACTGGCCGTCGGTGACCAACGCGACCTTCTCCGCCAGGCCGCGCGCGTGCAGGGCGAAGATGAACGCCGAGGTCAGCCCCATTCCGGGCGCGCCCGAGACGCCGATGCCGCGGATCACGGCGACGTCGCCCTCGCGCAGGCGCCCGCTCGAGATGCCCGCGATGGCCTCCTCGCGGTTGGCGAAGATGCGGGCGGGGCCGACGAACCGACGCGGACCGGGATCGGGCACGGGACGCTTCGCGACGGCGCCGCCCGGTGCGAGCGAACCCTTGAGCACGCTGATCGCCGGGTCGGTGCCGAACGGGTCGTGGATGCCGCGGATGATGTCGCCGTCGGCCGGAGGGGCGAGTTCCGCGTTCTCGGCGACCGTCTTCCCGCTCACGGTGAGCTGGTCGCCGTCGAGCAGCGGCAGGAGCTCGCGGATGATCGTCGCCCCGCCGCCGGCGTCCTCGAACTCCTCGGTGAGGCGCGGCCCGTTGGGGCGTACGGAGCAGAGCAGCGGCGTCTCACGGCCGAGCTGCCGGAACGCCTCCCAGACGTCGACATCGAGGCCGGACTCGACGGCGATCGCCTGCAGGTGCTTGATGGTGTTCATCGAGCCGCCGATCGCGAGCATGGCGCGGGCGGCGTTGCGCACGGAGCCCTCGGTGATGATGCTGCGCGGGCGGATGTCGCGCTCGATGAGGTCGGCGAGCGCGACGGCCGAGCGGCGAACGTTGTCCCACATCGGCTCGCTCAGCGCTCGCACCGGCGCGGAGCCCGGAAGGGCCATGCCGATGGCCTCGGCGAGGATGTGCATGGAGTTCGCGGTGGCGAGCCCGGCGCACACGCCCGGACCGAGGATGGCGTCTTCGGCGAGCTCCTCCAGTTCGTCGGTCGGCTCGCCCGTGACGGCGGCCTTCGAGGCGCGCAGGAAGATCTCTTCGATGTCGGCCTCGCGACCCTCGGCGAGGCCGGAGTGCTGGTAGCCGCACGGCACGATGACGGTGGGGATGTTCAGTCGGCCGGCCGCCATGAGGTGCCCCGGAGTGGTCTTGTCGCACGAACTCAGGCAGATCATGCCGTCGAGCTTGGCGCCCTCGACGGCCGCCTCGATGTCGTCGACGATGAGGTCGCGGCTGGGCAGGATATAGCGACCGGCGCGCCCGGCGCTCGTGATGAAGTCGGACGGCGCCGTGGTGCGGATCTCGAACGGCAGGAGTCCGGCCGCACGCAGCTCGTCCTTGAGCCTGGCTGCGATCTCGTCGAGGTGCGAGTAGCAGGTCGCGAGCTCGGAGGACGTGTTGACGATGGCCACCTTGGGCTTCGTCCAGTCCGCTTTGGGGATGCCCATGGCCGTGTAGTACGCCCGTCGTGCGATCGCCAGGGCGGAGGTGGGGGGAAGGTTGCTGCGCAGTTCGGGCATCGTCGTCCTCGTCTTCATCGGCCGCGGGCGCCCGTCATCACGGTGCGTCGTCGCGACCCCTTCAGTGTACGCATTGCGGGCGATATGTCGCAATGCGTAGTCTTGGGTATCTGCGGGAGCGGCGCCGCCCACACGGGTGCGGAGGCTTGCCACCCGGTTCGAGGAGGTCGCAGGTGGTGTACACGCGCCGCGTCGCCGGCACGGGCGCCGCGCCCGAGCTGAACAGCGCCCTGCTGGTCGTGCTGTGCGCCATCATGATCCTCAATCCCATCGTCGCCAACATGTACCTGCCGGCGCTCGGCATCATGGCCGACGACCTCGGCACCACGATCGCCGGTATCCAGGTGGCCCTCACGGCCTTCCTCGCCGGGGTCGCGGTGGGTCAGCTCATCGTCGGCGCCCTCTCGGATGCACTCGGTCGCCGCAGGATCATCGTGATCGGCTTCACGGTGCTCACCGCGGCCGGCGTGCTCGTGGCAGCGGCACCGAACCTCGAACTGCTCGTCGTCGGCCGGGTGTTCCAGGGGCTCGGCGCTTCGGCCGGAGTGGTCGTGATCCGAGCCATCATCGCCGATGTCGGCGTCGGTCCGCAGGTCACACGCGCGTACAGCCTGCTGACGGGCACGCTCGCCATCGGACCGCTCGTCGCCTCGTTCCTCGGCACCGTACTCCTCCAGGTCGGCGGTTGGAGGCTCATCCTCGTCGGCATCACCGTGATCTGCGCGCTCTTCCTGGTGCTCGCAATCTGGCGGGTGCCCGAGACGCTCGTCCCCGAACGGCGCGCCTCGCTGCGGCCGGGCAGGATGGTGGCGACGTACGGGCGCCTTCTGAAAGACCCCGCCTATCTCGGCAACGCCCTGACCATGGCGTTCGCCCTGGGCGGGATCATGGCGCACGTGAGTGCGTCGTCGTTCGTCGCGCAGGACGTCCTCGGCGCCGACGTCTGGGGCTTCTGGGCCATGTTCACGGTCTACGCCCTGTCGGTGCTCGTCGGCGGAATGGCGAACGCGCCGCTCTCGGCGCGATTCGGCCCCGCCAGGATGCAGGCCATCGAACTCGTGATCGCGATCGTGAGCTCCGCGGTGCTCACGGTGCTGAGTGCCGTCGGATGGCTCTCGATCCCGTCGTACCTCGTGCTCATCGCGCTCTCCTGCGGCAGCGCGACGGGCATCATGGCCAACGCGACCACCCTCACCCTCGTGCGGGCAGCGTTCGCGGCCGGCTCGGGGGCCGCCCTCATGGGCAGCATCCAGTTCGCCACCGGTGCGGTGGCCTCGCCGATCGGCGGGCTCTGGGGGCCGTACACGGCGGTGCCCATGGCGGCGACCATGCTCGTCTGCTTCGCGCTGAGTCTCGTCGCGCGCATCTTCGCCCGGTACTGGGAGCGTCGCCTGTCGGCGGCTCCGCGCTGAGCCCGGACGCCGACCCCTGGTGTCAGCCCAGCCGCGTCACACGCGGGCCGGCGATTCGGCGCCCTCGCGGATGCTCGGGGTCCGCAGCATCATCCACGACGGATAGCGGACGATCTTCGCGTCGATGACCAGCGGACGGTCGCGCGGGCCGTCCAGCCACGACGCCACCGGTGCGAGGTCGTCGAGACTCCGTATGGTGGCGGCGTCGCATCCGTACCCACGCGCGATGGCGGCGACATCCGTCTCCGGGAATCGCACCGTGTCGAGCTGGGCGGTGTCGCGTTGGAAGAGGTTCACCTCGGCGCCGTACGCCTCGTCGTTGAAGACGATCACGACCATGCCGAGTCCGAGCCGGATCGCCGTGTCGAGCTCGACGAGCGACATCAGGAACGCGCCGTCGCCCGTGCCGACCACCGGGAGCCGGTTCGGCTGTGCGACGCCCGCCCCGATGCCCGCCGCGAGGCCCATGCCGATCGCCTGGAACGACAGCGGGATGCAGTACCCCCGCTCGTCGGGCACCCGCAGGTGCGCTCCCGCGTAGCAGTTCACGTTGCCGCCGTCTGGCACCACGACGCGCTCCACCGGCAGCAGGGCGTCGAGCGCATTCACGAGCACCTGCGCGTCGATGCGGCCGGGCTCCTCGCGCGGCTCGAACGGCTGGTCGACCCAGTACCGTACCGCCTGCACCCGTTCGTGCATCTCGGGGCTGCGGTAGCCCGTCTGCGCGCCGCGGGCCTCGAGTGCGTCGGCCACGGCCGCGGCCGTGAGCGCCACATCTCCGAGCACGGCAAGATCGACCGACCGATGCAGTCCGATCGCCTCCTCACGGTCGTCGACCTGCGCGACCGTCGCACGCTCGAGGAGGGCGCCGTTGCGCGTCGTCCAGGTGTTGAACGCGACGCCGAAGCCGACGATGACGTCGGCGTCGGCGATGAGCCGCGCCGCACCCTCGGTCGCGAAGCCACCCATGATGTCGAGCGCCCACTCGTCGCCGACGAAGAGCCCTCGGGCGGCGGCCGACGTCGTGAGCAGCGCGCCACTGGCCGCCCCGAGCCGACGCAGCTGCGACTTCGCCCCCCAGGCGCCGCGACCGCCGACGATGACGGGCCGTTCGGCCCCAGCGAGGAGCTCGACGAGTCGCGCGATCGATTCGGGGTCGGCCGTCCGCGGCATCCGCTCTCCCGCGGATGGAACGGATGCGTCATCCCACTCGACGAACTCGTCCTGGAGATCGACCGGCATCGACAGGACCACGGTTCGGCGCTCGTGCTGGGCCGTCCGGAACGCGTCGGCGGTGTCGGCGATCGCGGTCTCCGCCGAGCGGATGCGAGCGGGCGTCGCGCCGATCGCACGCACTGCGGCGTCCTGGTCGATGT
This sequence comes from Agromyces sp. NPDC052230, assembly GCF_040679595.1. Taxonomy (NCBI): domain Bacteria; kingdom Bacillati; phylum Actinomycetota; class Actinomycetes; order Micrococcales; family Microbacteriaceae; genus Agromyces; species Agromyces sp. NPDC052230. The sequence continues at coordinate 163,726 of NZ_JBFAVC010000004.1, forward strand.
GGAAGTTGGAGGTGGTATCGCCCGCGGCGGTGTCGCCGGTCAGCACCAGGATCGGCGTGTGGCACTTCGCGGCCTCGGTGATGCCGGTCAGCGCGTTCGTGAGTCCGCAGCCCTGGTGCACCGAGACGATCGACACGCGGCCCGTCGCGCGGCTGTACGCGTCCGCCATGGTGGCGGCTCCCATCTCGTGCCGTGTGGCGGTGAACGGCACGCCTGCCGCGATCGCCGCGTTCGTGGCGTGGAAGTTGCCGCTGCCGACGACCCCGAAGATGTGTGCGGCGTCGAGTGCGGCGATCGTGCGTCCGATCGCGTCGGCGACCGTGATGCGTCGTGCCATTCGTGCAGACCTCCTCGTCTGTCGCCGGCGGGCCCGAGGGCGGGCAGCGCGGCGATGCGCACGCTACCCGCGTGAGGCATCCGGCGGAAGGAGCTGTTCAGCCAGTGGAAGAGGTCGGCCCGGTTCGCGGGTCCGACGCCGGAAGCGGGTCGCTGCGGCACCCTCGTCAAGGGGGCGCGGCAGGTTCCGGGCGCGGCTAGTGTTGGGCGCAATGACCCGGCGCCCGGATGCCGGGCTCTCGAGCTTCGGAGGCGTGGTGGGCAAACTCAACTACGATTCGACGTTGACGGTGGACTTCGACGACCGTGTCCTCGCGCACCTGCAACTCGTGATCGGCGCCAAGCTCCGACGCGGCGAGTCCTTCTACTTCAGTTGGCGCGACGACCCGGCCGTCGGCGACGGGCGGTCGACGCTCTGGATACATCCGACGATCCCGCTGTACTTCAAGTACGCGGGCGGACGCCAGCCCTCCATCAATCGCGCATGGATCGACCTGCTCATGACCTCGGCGAACTCGCCGAGCGGGCTGCACCTCATGCCCGAGCCCGAAGACACCGCCACGAACGGGGAGCGGGAGCCATGAAGCGCATCGCCATCATCTACGGCGGCCGGGAGTTCTCGATCGGCCAGCAGGACTTCGACCGCATGAAGTCGGACGTCGAGGCGGCGCATCGCGACGGTCGCTCCGTCTGGGTGCGCGTCAACTACGGGGAGGGCCGGCCGCAACCGGCCGACATCCTGGTCGGTCCGGGTATCCCGATCGCGCTCCTGCCCATTCCCGACGACCCGCCCACGGCGGCCGACGAGGCCGACGACGCCGTGAGTCACGGTGCAGACGCCCCCGACGCCGAAGTCCACTCCGCCCTCGAGCCCGACTTCCCGTCCGGGAGCAACCGCGAGTGAGCGGCCCCGGGTGAGCCTCGCCGGCTAGACCTCGTCGGTCCAGTCGAAGTCGGCCTGGCGTTCGGCGTCGGGTACGCCTCGGTTCGTGATGGGATGCATCGGGGCCAGCTCCGCCGTGAGCTGCTGCAGGCGCTTGACGAGCTCTTGGTCGCGGATCTCGTCGGCGGCGGCCCCGCCGACGCGTTCGGTCACGAGCTGGCTCGCGGGACCGATCAGGAAGTTCACGACCCCCCTGCGGCCGTCCTCCGGGTGCCGAACGGGGATCTCGACGGAGTTCGTGCTGCCACGACGGCCGAGGGCGGCGGCGTACGCCACGAGTGCGTCCGCGATCTCCGTGCCCGTGAGGAACTGATCGCCGGCGTAGTAGATGCGGTCCATCCTCACAGGTAATCGTGGGATGCGATTCGGATCAATCCCTTGACTCGGCGCCGACGAGGAGTCGGTTGTCACCGGATGTCGCATCAGCACGCCGGGCGGCGACCCGACGCTAGGCTTCCGGACATGACGGATCGACTGCGCTGGGGCATCCTGGCCACGGGAGGCATCGCCCGACTCTTCGCGAACGACCTCAAGCTCAACGGCTTCACGGTGCAGGCGGTGGGCTCGCGGTCGCGAGACGGGGCCGAGGCGTTCGCCCGGAAGTTCGACATCCCGACCGCGCACGACAGCTACGAGGCGCTCGTCGCCGACCCCGAGGTCGACGTGATCTACGTCTCGACCCCGCATCCCCTGCACGCGGCGAACGCCCGCCTCGCGCTCGAGGCGGGCAAGCACGTGCTGGTCGAGAAGCCGTTCACGGTCAACGCACGCGAAGCGCAGGAACTGGCCGACCTCGCCGCGGAACGCGGGGTCCTCCTCCTCGAGGCCATGTGGACGCGGTACCTGCCGCACATGGTCCGCATCCGCGAGATCATCGCCGACGGTACGCTCGGCGAGCTCCGCTCCCTCATCGCGGACCACACCCAACTGCTTCCCGACGACCCCGAGCACCGGATCAACGCGCTCGAACTCGGCGGCGGGGCGCTCCTCGACCTCGGCATCTACCCGATCTCGTTCGCGTGGGACCTGTTCGGCGCCCCGCTCACCATCCAGACGACCGCCACGTTCAAGTCGACCGGCGCCGACGCCCAGATCGCGACGATCTTCGGCTACGACGGCGACCGCATCGCCACGACGCTCTCGGCGAGCCACACCCTCGGCCCCAACACCGCGTCGGTGCTCGGCACCGACGGCCGCATCGAGATCGACGCGGTCTGGTACACGCCGACAACGTTCCGGGTGGTCGCGCCCGACGGCTCGGTGCTCGAGGAGTTCCGCTCGGAGGTGACCGGCCGCGGCATGCACTTCCAGGCCGAGGCCGTGGAGCGGCTCGTCGGCGAGGGCAACCTCACGGGTGACGTGCTGCCGATCGACGAGACCGTCGCGATCATGGGCACGCTCGACGCGATCCGCGAGGAGATCGGGCTCCGCTACCCGGGCGAGTGATTCAGTCGGCGGATGCCGCGGCGCGCGTCGCCGGCCGGAATCGCAGCCAGGTGCGCAGGAGCTCGACGAGCAGCATCCGCTCGCCCGGCTCCAGTCCCTGCACCCACTCGTGCTCCCGCCGGTTGGTGGCCGACCTGGTCGCGAAGAGTACGCGGTAGGCGGCGAAGCTCACGCCCGCCTGCGTGGCCGCGCGATGCTGGGGCATCCTCAGGAACCGCTCCAGCACGCCGCGTACAATTCCCGGGTGATCGATGAGACGGATGCCGCGGGCTCGCCCACGACGCCCGGCGACCCCGAGCAGGGGGCGAATGCGCCCGCGAAGGGCGGGTTCGGAGCATCCGTGGCCGCCTTCGCACGGAAGCACCGCGTCGCGGTCGCGGCCACCGGCGGCGCCCTAGCCGTCGCCCTGCTCGGCACCGGCGCGCTCGCTGCCGGAGCAGCGGTGAACGCTCCCGCCGAGGCGCGCGTCGCGGCCACCTCGACGCAGACCCCGACTCCGACCGCTGAGCCGGCGAGGCCCGCACCGGCCGCCGCCGTGGCACCGAGCCGCATCCGCACCTGCTCGGTCGCCGACCGCGCGGCCGACGGGCGCCTCGCGAACCTGCAGGCGCAGGTCATGAACGCCGCCACGGGCGAGGTGCTCTACGACCGCGGTGGCACCACTCCGTCGCGCACCGCCAGTGTCATGAAGGTCCTCACGTCGGCGGCCGCGCTCCAGGTGCTCGGACCCGAGTACCGCGCGGCCACAACCGTCGTGAAGGGCTCTGAACCAGGCTCGGTCGTGCTCGTGGGCGGCGGCGACGTCACCCTGAGCCGCACTCCGAGCGGCACCGAGACGGTGTACCCGGGTGCCGCGCACCTCGACGAGCTCGCGGCACAGGTGCGCGAGGCGTGGGAGGCCGATCCGGCGAACCCGCCGCTCACGAAGCTCGTACTCGACGCGAGCTTCTTCGGCGGCGACGAGTGGCAGCCGAGCTGGGACCTCGTCGAGCGCGAGTTCGGCTACATGTCGAACATCACCGCGCTGCAGGTCGACGGCGATCGCGACGATCCCGGCGATGAGACGTCGTGGCGCAGTGCCGACCCGATCGGTCGGGCGGGCGACGCGTTCGCCGGCGAACTCGGCGGCATCTCGGTGATCGAACGGGGCACGGCGCCCGAAGGTGCGGCGCAGCTCGGCCAGGTGTTCTCGCCGACGGCCGCCCAACTCGTCGACAAGGCGCTCGTCGTCTCCGACAACTCCGTCGCCGAGATGCTCGCGCGCCTGGTCGCGATCGAGACCGGCGCAGGCAACACGTTCGGCGCGATCAACCAGGGCGTGCTGCAGGGCCTCGCGGCGTACGGCCTCGACACGACCGGGATCAACGTCGTCGACGGGTCGGGCCTGAGCGATGACAACGCCGTGCCGCCGTCGTACCTCACCCGCCTGTTCGTGAAGATCAACGCACGCGAGAGCCACCTCGGCGTCATCATGGACGGCCTGCCGGTGTCCGGACAGCGAGGGTCGCTCTCGTACAGCGATCGCTTCGCCGGCGACAACGCGGTCGCCGACGGGGCGGTCTCGGCGAAGACCGGCTGGATCGAGACGGGCTACACGCTCTCGGGCGTCATCCGCTCGCAGGACGGCGCCACGCTCACCTTCGCGATCTACGCCCTCGGCGACGTCTCCGACGACGCCAAGCAGGCCATCGACACGCTCACCACCGGGTTCTTCCTCTGCGGCGACAACCTCTCCAACCAGTGACCGCGTTCGCGCGGGCTGGAAGAATGGGAGCACGACGGCACGCGACCGCGTGACCGACGAAGGAACGACGAGCGAAGGAGCACACCATGACCCGGGCGCTGTTCATCATCGACGTGCAGAACGACTTCACCGAGGGAGGTGCGCTCGGCGTCGACGGGGGAGCGGCCGTGGCCGCCGGGGTGACCGAGTACCTCGGTGGGCACCGTGACGACTACAGCGTGGTGGTGGCATCCCGCGACTGGCATTCGGGCGAGAACGACAACGGCGGTCACTTCGCGGTGGGCGACGCGGAGCCCGACTTCGTGAACTCCTGGCCGCCGCATTGCGTCGAGGGCACCGAGGGTGCCGAGTACCATCCTGCGCTCGACACGAGCCTCGTCGACGTGCACGTGCGCAAGGGGCAGGGCGTGCCCGCCTATTCGATCTTCGAGGGCACGGATGACTCGGGGTCCACGGTGAGCGAACTGCTCACCTCACGCGGCATCACCGACGTCGACGTCGTCGGCATCGCGACCGACTACTGCGTGCGGGCGAGTGTGCTCGACGCGCTCGAGCACGGGCAGCACGTGCGCGTGTTCACCGACCTCATCGCCGGTGTCGCGCCCGAGTCGTCCGAGACGGCGCTCGCCGAGGTCGGGCACGCCGGCGCGATCATCACCGAGTCCGGCGCCCGCACGGAGCACGAGGCGTGATCGGGGCCGCGGCTTCGTCGGCCCCAACGCTCCACGCGGAGTCGTCAGACGGCGTGCTCATCGCCTACCGGGTCCACGATGACGGCGACTCGGATGCCTCGCTGCCGCCCGTGCTGCTCGTGCATGGATTCGCCTCGAACTCAGGCAACACCTGGGAGGGCACGGGCTGGGTGCGAGCACTGCTGGAAGCGCATCGCACGGTCATCACGGTCGATCTCCGCGGCCATGGCGAGAGCGACAAGCCGACCGACGCCGACGCGTACACGCCGGAGCGACAGGGCGCAGACCTCGTCGCGGTGCTCGACTCGGCGGGTGCGGCACGCGCCGACCTGATCGGCTACTCCATGGGCAACCGCGTCATCTCGGGCCTGACCGAACTGGCGCCCGAGCGCGTCCGGCGCGTCGTGATCGGCGGCGCGGGGCCGCGGGAGTGGTTCGCCACGTGGGATCTCGAGGAGGCCCGCGGGGTGCTGCTCCGCGACGAGCCGTCGAGCAACCCGCATCTCGAGCAGGTGCTGCGTCCGGCGATCGCCGCCGGCGTCGACCGCGAGGCCATGCTCGCCTGCGTCGAGGGTGTGCGGGGCGCACCGCTGTCGATTCCGGGAAGCATCCCCACGCTCTTCGTCGTCGGCGAACAGGACCCCGTGCCCGTGGGCGTGCAGGAGCTCGCGCTCGAGTGGGACAGCGACCTCGTCACGATCCCCGGTCGCGATCACGTGTCGACGCTCACGTCGCGCGCGTTCAAGCAGGCGGCAATCGACTTCCTGGCCGTCGACACGTCGGTGCCCGACGAGGACTGAGGCAGCGACCGCGCAGACTAGGCGGCGATCGCGCGGGCGCGCACGGCCGTCGGCGGCTCGCCGAACTCGGCGCGGAACGCACGGCTGAAGTGCGCGGCATCCGTGAATCCCCACCGCATGGCGACCTGACCCACGGGGCGGTGCGCCGACAGCTGGTCGCTGAGCTCCCGGCGGCAACGGTCGAGGCGCCGGGCGCGGATCCAGCTCGAGACCGTGAGCCCCTCCTCGTGGAAGATGGCGTGCAGGTGCCGGGTCGAGATGAAGTGCGCGGCGGCGATGTTCGACGGGCTGAGCTCGGGCGACGGGAGGTGGTCGTCGATGTAGGCCTGCACGCGTCGGAGCATCGGGCGGTGCGGCTTGTCGGCGTCGCGCGTGACGTCGAGCTCCTGGGCGTACAGGGTGGTCACGAGGTCGACGGCGTTGCGGGCGAGCCGGCCGCCGACCGGGCCCTCGAGCTGGCCGAGCTCTTCGGCGAGGTCGCCCAGGAAGCGCGCGACGACGCGGCCGAGGCCGTGCATGCCGGGCACGGTGGTGGCGGTCATGCCGCAGAGCGCGTCGGTGGGCAGCTCGACGAGCCGGTGCGGCACCATCAGCACGACGGTGCTGAAGCGCTCCTCGAAGACGAGCGAATAGGGCGAGTTCGTGTCGTAGATGGTGAGGTCGCCGGGGCGGAGCACCGCCTCGCGGTTGCCCTGGATGAGCAGCCCGGTGCCCGACAGCTGCAGCCCGAGCTTGAAGCATCGATTCTCCTTTCGGGCGACGAGCTCGGGGGTGCGCTGGATCTCGTGCGCGTCGGCGGTGACGACCGAGAGGTGCACGTCGTCGGTGCCCGCCGCCCGGATGTCGCCGCGGAACGGCTCGGGACGGTCGGACTGCACGCGCAGCGGCACGAACGACTGCGACACGAGCGTGCTGAACTGCGCGAAGTCGAGCGGAAGCGCGGCGGTGTCGATGTCGGGGGCGGACCTTCGGAGGACCTGGGGCACGGGGATACCTCGTCTCTCACGGGCACGACAGCACCGTTGCCGTCGCGCGTGAGGGAAACTCTACGCTTGTTGTGAGAAGAATGACAGTCGAGTCCTGCAGTCGCGGTCAACTGACGTACGCTCTGGGTCAATCCGCGGAGCGGCCGTTCGACGAACATGGGCCGAATCGGGCGACGCCGCTGTGGCTCGCCCCGTCGAGACAAAGGGACCCCCTGCCATGACCTCAGCGCCGACGACGTCGCCCGCAACCGGTGAGCTCAGCCACCGCCGATTGGGCGTGCCATCCGTCACCCTCATGATCATCGCGGCATCCGCACCGCTCACCGTCGTCGCCGGCGGTGTCACCACCACCTTCGCCGTGACCGGAGTCATCGGCGTACCGGTCGGATTCATCGTGCTCGCCGCCGCACTCGCCGTGTTCGCGGTGGGCTACGCGGCGATGAGCCGTTACGTCACCAACGCCGGCGCCTTCTACGCCTACATCGCGCAGGGCATCGGCCGACCGTTCGGCGTCGGCGCCTCGCTCGTCGCCCTGGTCGCGTACAACGCCATGCAGGTCGGCATCTACGGGCTCTTCGGCTTCCAGTTGTCGATGTTCCTCGAGGCGAAGTTCGGACTCGTGACCCCGTGGTGGGTGTGGATCCTCGCCTGCATCGTGCTCGTCGGCGTCCTCGGCGTGAACCGCGTCGACCTCTCGGCGAAGGTGCTCGGCACCCTCGTGGCCCTCGAGTTCCTCGCGGTCATCGTGTTCGACATCGTCTCGTTCATCGCGGCGCCCGAGGGCGTGAGCACGGCGGGCGTCGATCCCGCCAACTTCTTCGTGCCGGGAATCGGCGCGGTGCTGTCCTTCGGGATCGCGGCGTTCATGGGCTTCGAGTCCGCCGCCATCTACGGCGAGGAGTCCAAGGACCCGAAGCGCACGGTCGCCCGGGCCACCTTCGCGGCCGTCGCCATCATCGGCGTCTTCTACGCCTTCAGCGCATGGGCGTTCACCGTCGGCGTCGGACCCTCGCAGATCGTCGAGGCGTCGCAGGCCTACGGCCCCGACCTCATGTTCGTATTCATGAACGAGCACGCACCCGTGATCGTCAGCGACCTCATGCAGGTGCTGTTCCTCACGAGCCTCTTCGCCGCGCTGCAGTCGTTCCACAACGCGGTGGCGCGCTACCTCTTCTCGCTCGGTCGCGAGGGCGTGCTGCACCGCAGATTGGGGTCGGTGCGTACCGTCTCGCGGGCGCCGTGGGCCGGTTCGGTGACGCAGAGCGTCATCGCGGTCGTCGTCACCATCGGCTTCGTCATCGCGGGCGAGGTGATGGGCCTCAAGAACGACTTCGCCCCGGTCGAGTTCCTCTATCCGGTGCTGACCATGTTCACGTGGCTCACGAACACGGGCGCGATGGGCCTCGTGCTGCTCATGTGCATCATCGCCATCGCGGTCATCGGGTTCTTCCGCCGCGACCGTCGGGGCCTCGGGGCCTGGCCGACGCTCATCGCGCCGGGCATCTCGGCCGTCGTGCTGTTCACGGTCTTCGTGCTCATCGTGCTGAACTTCAACGTGCTCCTCGGACAGGCTGAGACCACCGCCGTGACCTTCGTGCTTCCGGCCCTGCTCATCGTGCCCGGCATCCTCGGCGTGATCTGGGGATTCGCGATCCGCAAGCGCAACCCCGAGCTGTACGAGCGCATCGGCCACGGCATCGAGGAGGCCGAGGCGGCCGTCGTCGAGGTCGAGCCGCAGCGCCGCGGGATCTGATCGGCCGGCCCCGTTCGTTCAGCCGAGCGCCGGCAACAGCGCCGGCAATGCCATGGCGGCGAGCATGACGGTCGTGCTCGCCGCCTCGGCGGCGTGGAGCCGGTTGCCGTGTCCCCGGCGCAGGTGGCTGATGGCGAGCCATCCGCCGAACACCGTCATCGCGACGACCGCAGCGCCGAACGCGAGACCGTCGGCGGTGCCATGGTGGGCGGATGCCGCTGCGCCGGGCACGGCGGATCCGGCGAACGCCCACGCGCCCACGATGAAGGCCAGCGCGCGGTGCAGCTCGCGCGACGCGCGGTGGTCGCGGATGCCGCGGCCGGCGTCCCCGCGGAGCACGCGCAGTCGGGCGCCGAGCGCGAGGCCGGTCACGAGCAGCAGCATCGCCCACACGAGGGAGGGGAGGAATCCGATGAACCCCATGTCGAGCATGGCCGCGAGCATGACGGCCGCGGCGGCGAGGTCGAGTGCCTGGCGGCCGCGGAGACCCGCCATCGTGCACGCGGTTCCGGCGAGCGCGCCGACGAGCATCGTGCCGTGTGCGAGTTCGCCCATGTCCAGACTTCCGTGTCGTGAGATCGCGGGCTATATTACTCAACAACTGTAGAGAAAAACGAGGAGCTCAGCATGACGACGTTGTCTGCCCAGGACGAGACGCACGCGCACGGCCACGATGCCGCGGCCGCGGCATCCGCTTCACCGACCGTGAGCGCCGACCCACTGCGAGGCCTCACGGCCGACGAGATCACCGCCGCACGCGAGATCCTCGCGGCGGCCGGCCATGTGACCGAGACCACCCGCTTCGTCTACGTGGGGGTCGACGAGCCGGCCAAGGCCGACGTGCTGGCAGGCGTGGAACTGCCGCGCGCGGTGCGGGCGATCCTCCTCGACCAGGGCACGGGCGTCTCGCGCGACGTGCGCGTCTCGCTGACCTCACGTGAGGTCGTGCGCGCCGACGCCATCGACGGCGCCAACGGGCAGGCGCCCATCCTCGACCTCGAGTTCGAGGCGATCTACGACATGCTCGGCCGTGAGGAAGAGTGGCACGCGGCGCTCGCGAAGCGCGGCATCACCCACGACCAGGTCGCGCTCGCGCCGCTCTCGGCGGGCAACTACGGCTTCGAGGAGGAACGCGGCCGCCGCGTCATCCGGGTGCTCGCCTTCATGCAGCAGTTCGCGCAGGACCACTGCTGGGCGCACCCCGTCGACGGCCTCTGCGCGTACGTCGACATGATCGAAGGACGCATGTTCAAGCTCGTCGACGAGCAGGTCTTCGACATCCCGGCCGAGGGCGGCAACTTCAACGACCCAGAGGTGCAGGGCGCACCCCTCGACACGCTGAAGCCGATCACCATCACGCAGCCCGAGGGCCCGAGCTTCACGGTCGAGGGCGACGAGGTGTCATGGGCGAACTGGCGGTTCTCGATCGCGTTCGACGCCCGCGAGGGACTCGTGCTGCGACGCCTCCGCTACGTCGACGCCGACCAGGGCGGTGCCGAGCGCGACATCATCTACCGGGCCTCGATCGCCGAGATGGTCGTACCCTACGGCGACCCCTCGCCCGCCCGCTTCTGGCAGAACTACTTCGACACGGGCGAGTACGTCTACGGGCGCTACGCCAATTCGCTCGTGCTCGGCTGCGACTGCCTCGGCGAGATCCGATACTTCGACGCGACCCTCGCCGACGAGCTCGGCAACCCGCGCGTCATCCCGAACGCGATCTGCATGCACGAGGAGGACTACGGCACCCTCTGGAAGCACACCGACATCTACACGGGCTCGAACGAGGTGCGACGCCAGCGGCGCCTCGTGATCAGCTTCTTCACGACCGTCGGCAACTACGACTACGGCTTCTACTGGTACCTCTACCTCGACGGCACCATCGAGTGCGAGGCGAAGCTCACTGGCGTGCTGTTCACCTCGGCCTACAACCCCGAGGCCGGCGACTACGCCAGCGAGGTCGCGCCCGGCCTCGGTGCCCCCTATCACCAGCACCTCTTCAGCGCCCGCCTCGACATGATGGTCGACGGCGTCGCCAACGCGGTCGACGAGGTCGACGCGGTGCGCCTGCCGATGGGCGAGGGCAACGAGTACGGCAACGCGTTCACGAAGCAGCGCACGCGGCTCCGCACCGAGTCCGAGGGCGCCCGCGACGCCGACCTCAACGTCGGTCGCGCGTGGCACATCGTGAACACCGAGAAGCAGAACCGCCTCGGCCAGCCCGTGGCGTACGAGCTCCTCGCGCAGGGCACGCCGACCCTCATGGCCGACCCCGAGTCGGTGATCGCGAAGCGCGCGGGCTTCACGCGCAAGCACCTCTGGGTGACCCGCTACGACCAGGCCGAGCGGTACCCGGCCGGCGACCTCGTGAACCAGAACCCCGGCGGCGACGGGCTGCCCCGCTACACCGAGGCCGACCGCTCGATCGACGGCGAGGACATCGTGCTCTGGCACACGTTCGGGCCTACCCACTTCCCCCGCGTCGAGGACTGGCCCGTGATGCCCGTCGACTATGCGAAGTTCACGCTGAAGCCGTACGGCTTCTTCGGGCGCAACCCCACCCTCAACGTGCCATCGTCGGAGTCGCTCGGCATGGCCTGCCACACGGATGCCTCACGCCGCGACGGCGGGTGCCACTGCGCGCCCGGCGCCTGCACGTGCTCGGGCCACGGGCACTGACACTGAGCCTCAGCTCGTGCAGGAGAATGGGCGCCATCCTCGCTCTCAGGGCGGGATGGCGCCCATTCCCCTGCACTACCGGATGTCTCAGGCGCGGCACCCGCCCTCGTACGTGTTCAGCGCAGCAGGGCGAAGTAGTCGTCGAGCATCGCCGTGAGTCGCTTCGGCGACGCGCCCTCGGGGGAGAGCACCGCGACGACCTGGACGCCGTTGAGCATGGCCATGAGCTGGTCGGCGGCTCGCGCGACGTCGACGTCCCCGCGGATCTCGCCGAGCCGCTTCGCGTCGTCGAGGTGCGCGGTGAACTCGGTGTGCCAGCTCAGCATCGTGCGCTCGTGGAGGGTTCTCAGCTCGGGCTCGTTCGCGGCATATTCCCAGAACGGAATGACGATGCGAGCCTCGAGCACGCGCTCCTCGTCGAGCGGGAAGATCTGCAGCATGAGCTCACGGAGGGCAGGAAGCCCTTCAAGGTCGGCCCGCACGGCGGCGAAGCGCTCGTTCGTCGCGGTGAAGACGTGCTCGAACGTCGCCCCGATGAGCTCTTCCTTATTGCGGAAGTACGGGAACAGGCCGCCGTTCGCGACCCCCGACGCCTTGGCGATCTCGCGCATCGTGGTCGCACGGAACCCCTTGGCGGCGATCAGTCGCCAGGTCGCGTGCACGATCGAGAGGCGACGCTCGTCGTGATCGACGATCTTCGGCATGGTCTCCTCAAGCGGTCGGGGCGGTGTCGACCTCCACGATACGCGGGCGGGCGGGGCCGTCCTGCCCCCGCGCTTCAGAGCCCGAGGCGGCGCAAGACGCGCTTCACCCAACCGGGCAGTCGCCGCCCGTACACGCGCCGCCAGAGGTGGCCCGTCAGGCGGGTCTTCGCGATGGGGCCGAGACTGCTCCGCCTGATCTCGGCGATACCCGACTTGCGGAGCGCCAGCAACTGCGTCTCGTCGTGCGGCCACCGCTTGGAGAGGCTCCCCCTCGTGTAGTACTTCTCGCAGAGCATCTCTGGCACGCGCACGAACTCGCCGATGAGGGAGAGACCGAGGAGCCAGGTCCAGTCGGCCGAGTACTCGCCCTGTTCGTTCGGATGGATGCCGCCCACCGTCGCGAAGGCCGACGACCGGAAGAGACCGCGATTGGGCACCCACCAGTTGCCGGGTCGCCGAACCATCACGCGGCCTCGCTCGACGCTCGACCGGAGTCCCTCGAGCTCGTCGAACACGTGCAGGCGGCCCGGACCGTCGACCTCGTATACGTTCATGTCGCTGAACGCGAGCACGGCGCGCTCGTTGGTGCGGAGGGCCTCCGCCAGTCGCTCGACGTAGGTGGGTGCGACGACGTCGTCGTGGAACGCGAAGAACATCAGCTCGCCGCGGGCGCGCGCCATCAGGTCGTTCGAGTTGCGGAGCCACCCGAGATTGGATTCTCGTTCGACGATGCGCACGTTCGGGTGATGCTCGGCGAAGCGGCGCACGACATCGAGGGTGTCATCGGTGGAGCGGTCGTCGCCGATGAGGATCTCGAGGTTCGGCCAGGTCTGGGCGGCGAGGCTGTCGAGCGTGCGCTGGATGAAACGGGAGCCGTTGTAGGTCGGCACCAAAGCCGTCACGAGGGGGGGTGATTCGCCGGCTTCCATGGTCCTCCGCCCTCCGGCGCTCACCCGGCGATCTCGTCGGCGAGCGACCGGGCGAGCCACGGGGCCGTCGAGTACTTGCCGGTGTCGATCGAGAGGTAGCTGCCCCGTCGCGCCACGCCGTAGCGGTCGCGGCGGTGCAGCCCCGAAGCCGGGTCGTCGAGCGCCCCGGCGCCGCGCGCGAAGACGAACCCGCCGTGCACGATGGTGGACTCCGCGTCGTCGAACACCCCTGCGGTCCACGGCATCACGCGTTGCAGTGCCGCTCGCACGCGCTCCACGAACGCGTCGGCATCGGCGCCGCTCGGCATCGGCGGCGCCTCCAACTCGAGTCCCGCGCCTTCGGCGCGCAGGCCGACGGGGTACCAGGACAGGTAGAAGTCGCGGCCGTTGTAGTTCTTGACGTCGCCGAACGGCCCGGTCGCGACGATCGCGCTCGGCACGTCGAGCTCGCGGCGGGTGCGGATGAACACGCACAACCGATAGCGATGGGTCCACGGCGGCTCGGGCGTGAGGCCCGCGGCGACGTCGACGGGGAGCCTGCCGCCCCACAGCGCGTTCACCACGAGGTCGAAACGCTCCTCGTAGCCGTCGGCACCGCGCACCTGCCACCGTCCGTCGACCGCCTCCACCGGTTCGGCCGCCGTCACCCGCGTGCTCATCCTGAGCTCGACACCCGGCTCGGATGCCGCGGCACCGGCCAATCGGCCTGCGAACCACCGGGTGTCGACCGAGCGCTCGGGCACCCGGAAGCCGGTCACGATGTCCATTCCCGAGACGGCATGCAACTCGTCCGACCCGAGTTCCGTCGCCCGTGCATCGGAGACATCCACGAGGTAGCGGGAGGCATCCGGATGCTCCCGGATCAGCTCGCTGATGGCAGCGAACCGTTCGCGCAGCTGCGCGGGGGAGGCCACCGAGTCGCGGTGGATCAGGTAGACGTCATCGGTGGTGGTCGTGTGACCGTCGAGGTCGTCGCCGATCAGCTCCCGTGCCCGCTCGGCGAACCGCAGGCTGCCGGGGAGGATGTGCCGCGCCGTCGCGAGGGTGGGGTCGCCGCCGTACAGGTAGCCGAGGTGGATCTTGCCCTCGTTCCAGCGGCTCGTGGCGGCCATCGGCGCCGGCTCCTGGTCGATCAGCGTCACGTCGCACCCGCGGCGCGCGAGCTCGATCGCCACGGAACTGCCCATGATGCCCGCCCCGAGGACGGCGACCCGGCGTCTCCTCATGACGTGATCATGGTGGCGTCGGTGTCGAGCGTGACGGTCGGCATGGTCAGCACTGTAGCCTGCCGCCGGCGGTCGGGAGGCGCGGTGTGCACCTCCCGATCGAGGGTCAGAGCTGGTGGCCGAGCTTGTACTCGCCCTGCTTCCACTCGGGCATGGACTCCTCGCCCTGCTCGGGCCGGGTGTACGAGAACCCGTCGGCGCCGATGGTCACGGCCATCTCGCTGGCGTCGGTGCGGGCGACGACCTCCTTGGGGTTGCCGTCGAGGTCGAGCACGAGCGAGGCCTCGGTGTACCACGACGGCACGACCGGGTTGCCCCACCAGTCACGGCGCTGGTTGTCGTGCACGTCCCAGGTGACCACGGGGTTGTCGGGGTCGCCCGTGTAGTAGTCCTGCGTGTAGATCTCGACGCGGTGGCCGTCGGGGTCGCGCAGGTAGAGGTAGAACGCGTTCGAGACGCCGTGGCGCCCGGGGCCGCGCTCGATGCGGTCGCTCTGGCGCAGCGCGCCGAGCTTGTCGCAGATCGCGAGGATGTTGTGCTTCTCGTGCGTCGAGAACGCGACGTGATGCATGCGGGGCCCGTCACCACCGGTCATAGCGGTGTCGTGCACGGTCGGCTTGCGACGCATCCACGCGGCGTAGACGGTGCCCTCCTCGTCCTGGATGTCCTCCGTGACGCGGAACCCGAGGTCCTGCATGAACTTCGTGGCGCGCGGCACGTCAGGGGTGACCTGGTTGAAGTGGTCGAGCCGCACGAGCGCACCGGGGGTGTAGAGGTCGTAGCGCCAGGCGAGGCGCTCGACGTGCTCGACGTCGTGGAAGAACTCGTACGGGAAGCCCAGCGGGTCCTCGACGCGCACCGATTCGCCGATGCCCGTGGTGAAGCCCTCGGCGCGGCGCTCGACGCGGCATCCGAGTTCCTCGTAGAAGGCGACGGCCTTGTCAAGGTCCTCAGGGGTGCGAACACGGTACGAGAATGCGGCGACCGCGGCCACCGGACCCTTGCGCAGCACGAGGTTGTGGTGGATGAACTCCTCGAGCGAGCGGAGGTAGACGGTGTTCTCGTCCTCCTCGGTCACGGTGAGCCCGAGCACGTCCACGTAGAACTCGCGTGAGCGTGCGAGGTCGGTGACGACGAGCTCCATGTACGCGCAGCGCAGGATGTCGGGGGCGGGCGCCGACGGCGTCGGGATGGGGTTGTCGGTGTGGATCGGGGCCTCCTGCGAAACGTAGAAGCCCGAGGAGGTGAGGGTCTTGTCTTCCTTGGCGGTCATGTCAGCGTCCTTGCCTGGTATCGGTTTCGAGTGAAGTGGATGTCGGTTCCCGAGCCTGTCGGAGGGCTCAGCGCGGGTCGGGATCCTCGAGGTCGGTCGCCTCGTGGGGGTCCTGCTTGCCGAACGTGGGGTTGTGCACGGCGCCGAGGGTGATGTGCACGGCCTGCTGGTCGGTGTAGAAGTCGATCGAGCGGTAGCCGCCCTCGTGGCCGAGGCCCGAGGCCTTCACGCCGCCGAAGGGAGTGCGCAGGTCGCGGACGTTGTTCGAGTTCAGCCACACCATGCCCGCCTCGACCGCCTGCGAGAAGTTGTGCGCACGCTTGAGGTCGTTGGTCCAGATGTAGGCGGCGAGGCCGTACTTCACGCCGTTCGCGAGCTCGAGCGCCTCCTCGTCGGAGTCGAACGGCGTGATCGCGACGACCGGGCCGAAGATCTCCTCCTGGAAGATGCGGGCGTCCTTCGGGACATCCGCGAACACCGTCGGGGCGACGTAGTTGCCCGTCGGGAAGCCGTCGGGGCGGCCGCCGCCGGCGACGAGGCGGCCCTCGCTCTTGCCGATCTCGACGTAGCTCATGACCTTCTCGTAGTGCTCGGGGTGCACGAGCGCGCCGACCTCGGTCTTCGGGTCGTGCGGGTCGCCCACGATGACGCGCTTGGCCTGCGCGGCGTACTTCTCGACGAACTCGTCGTAGATCGCCCGCTCGACGAGGATGCGGCTGCCCGCGGTGCAGCGCTCGCCGTTCAACGAGAACACGCCGAAGATGGTGGCATCGACGGCCGCGTCGAGGTCGGCGTCGGCGAAGACGACCGCCGGGCTCTTGCCGCCGAGCTCCATCGAGAGGCCCTTGAGGAACGGCGCGGCGTTGCCGAAGATGATCTGCCCCGTGCGGCTCTCGCCGGTGAAGGAGATGAGCGGGACGTCCGGATGCTTCACCAGCGCGTCGCCCGCCTCCTCGCCGAGGCCGTTGACGAGGTTGAACACGCCCTTCGGCAGGCCGGCCTCCTCGAAGATGCCCGCCCACAACGACGCCGACAGCGGCGTGAATTCGGCGGGCTTCAGGACCACGGTGTTGCCGGTGGCGAGGGCGGGTCCGAGCTTCCACGACTCGAGCATGAACGGCGTGTTCCACGGCGTGATGAGTCCGGCGACGCCGATCGGCTTGCGGTTCACGTAGTTGATCTGGCGACCGGGCACCTTGTAGGTGTCGTCGGCCTGCGCGACGATCAGGTCGGCGAAGAACCGGAAGTTCTCGGCGGCGCGACGGGCCTGGCCGAGCGCCTGCGTGATGGGCAGTCCCGAGTCGAACGACTCGAGCTCGGCGAGCTGCGCGTCGCGCGACTCGACGAGGTCGGCGATCCGGTGCAGCACCCGCGAGCGCTCGCGCGGCAGCATCCGGGGCCACGGGCCCTCGCGGAACGCGCGGGTGGCCGCGGCGACGGCGCGATCGATGTCGGCCTTCTGGCCGGCCGCAGCCTGCACGTAGGTCTCGTTCGAGACCGGGTCGAGTACGTCGAACGTCTCGCCGCCGACCGAGTCGACGAACTCGCCGTCGATGTAGTGGCGGATGCGGTCGGGCAGGCCCTCGGGGATGTGATGCGTCATGGTGTTCCTCGTTCGTTGGGTCAGTCGGTGGTGGAGGCGAGCTGGCGCTCGGCGACCGGTGACGGGGGTGCGGCCGGAGCGGCCGGGGCCGCGGCGGTGGGGTGCTTGTGCTCGGCGGTGAAGGCGAGCACGGCGTCGAGGGTCGCGGTGCGGTGCGCACGGGCGGTGAGCTCGATCTCGAGCGGCTCGGCGCCCGCCTCGATGAGCTCGAGGATGTGCTCGTGCTCGGCGACCGACTCGGCTGCGCGTCCGGGCACGAAGCTGAACGACGTGTCGCGCAGGAGGTTCAGACGGTTCCAGCCGCGGTGCACGAGGTCGAGGATGTGCGGATTCGGGCACGCCTCGTAGAGCGCCGCGTGGAACTCGATGTTCAGCGCGGTGAAGCGGTGCGGGTCGAAGTCGTCGAGCACGCGCCGCATCCGCTCGTTGATCCGCCGGGCGTCCTGCAGTTGCTCGGCGGTGAGGAAGGGCGCCGAGAGCGACGTCGCCGCGCCCTCGACGATGGAGAGCGTCTGCATGGTGTGCAGGTACTCGGTCTCCTGGATGAGCGCCACCTGCGCGCCCACGTTGCGCTCGAACGTGACGTAGCCCTCGGCCTCGAGCCGGCGGATCGCCTCGCGCACGGGAACGACCGAGACGTCGAGTTCGCGCGCGATCTGGCCGAGCACGAGCCGGTACCCCGGCACGAATCGGCCGTCGTCGATGCGGGCGCGCAGGTACTCGTAGGCCTGCTGCGACTTGCTTGCCGAGGTCATGAGGTCGACCCCTGAGCCGCCTCGTACCGGGCGCGCCATTCGGCGTTCATGGGGAACAGCCCGTCGACGGATGCCCCGGCCGCGACCTGCGCGGCGACCCATGCGTCCTCGCGGTCCTGGATCTCGGCCTCGGCCAGCACCTCCTCGACGAGCGCGGGCGGGATGACGATCACACCGTCGCCGTCGCCCACGATGACGTCGCCGGGCTGCACCGCGGCCCCGCCGCACGCGATCGTCACGTCGGTCTCCCACGGCACGTGCCGGCGGCCGAGCACCGACGGGTGGGCGCCCTGCGAGAACACGGGGATCTCGAAGCCGTGCACGGCGTCGTAGTCGCGCACGCCGCCGTCGGTCACGATCCCGGCGGCGCCGCGCACCTGCGCGCGCAGGGCGAGCACGTCGCCGACCGTGCCGGTGCCGCGCTCGCCGCGGGCCTCGACCACGAGTACCTCGCCGGGCTCGACGGAATCGAACGCGCGCTTCTGCGCGTTGAAGTCGCCGCCGTGGGCCGTGAAGAGGTCGGGGCGGAAGGGGATGAAACGGAGCGTCCTGGCGCGGCCGACGATGCGGTCGCCCTCGTGGTTCGCCGAGACGCCTTCAATGAAGATGTCGTGGTAACCGCGTTTGCGCAGCGCGACCGACAGGGTCGCGACGGCCACGTCGGCGAACCGCCGACGGAGTTCGTCGGTGAGCTCGAACGCGGCGTCCTGCGGCGGCAGGCCGGCGGCTTCGCGAGAACCCCAGGCCTCCTCACGCTGCAGGTCGTCGACCGCGGGCTTCGTGCCGAAGTCGCCGAACGGTACCGTGCCCTCGGTGATGGTGGTGATGAGTCGTCCGGTGGACGGCGCGCCCGGGGCATCCGGTGCGTCGACCTCGACCTCGACGACGTCGCCGGGCACGACGACCGACGACCCGGCGGGCGTGCCGGTGAGGATGATGTCGCCGGTCTCGAGGGTCATGAGCTGCGAGAGGTCGGCGATGAGCTGGCCGAACGGGAAGAGGAGCGTGTCGCTGGTGTCGTCCTGCACGAGGGAGCCGTTCACCCACGTGCGCACTCGCAGGCCGGCCGGGTCGACGGATGTCGCGGAGATGGCCAGGGGTCCGAGGGGCGTGAACCCGTCGCCGCCCTTGGAGCGCACGTTCGACCCCTTGTCGGCGGCCCGCAGGTCGTAGAGGCCGAAGTCGTTCGCCGCGGTGACGGATGCCACGTGCTTCCAGCCGTCCTCAGGGGAGACGCGGCGGGCGGGCTCGCCGATGATGAGCGCGATCTCGCCCTCGAAGGCGAGCAGTTCGGTGCCGGTGGGGCGTTCGAGCGTGCTGTCGGATGCCGCGACCGAGGACGCCGGTTTCAGGAAGTAGCTCGGTGCGGCGGGCGTGCGGCCGCGTTGCGCCGCGCGTGACCGGTAGTTGAGGTGCACGGCGATGATCTTGCCGGGGGTGGCGATCTCGTCGGTGGGGCTCATTGACGTCCTCGTCTCGTTGTATCTGAAATGATATACGATCTTGCGGCGCTGCGGAAGCGCCGGATTCAATAGCTCGCGCGCGGCGCCGTGGCGTCCTCGCGCGCGGAGCCTTCCGAGCCCGCTGCACCGCCGGAGCGCTCCGTGATGAAGCGATCGGCGAGCGCCTCCGAGGCACGCGCGAGCATCGCGACATCCGCGCCCACGAGCACGAAGGAGGCGCCGGCGTCGAGGTAGCGGTCGGCGACCGCGGGCGCGAACGCGTTGACTCCGGCGGGCTTGCCTGCCGCGACGGCCGCCTGGATGCAGCGTTCGGCCGCGGCGACCACGTCGGGGTGCTCCTGCTGCCCGAGCAGGCCCATCGAGGCGGCGAGGTCGGACGGGCCGACGAAGATCGCGTCGACGCCGTCGACCGCGAGGATCTCCTCGACGTGCTCGACCGCGGCGGCGGACTCGATCTGCACCGTGAGGGAGATCGTGCTCGCGGCATCCGCCAGGTACTCGGGCACCCGGTTCCAGCGCGACGCGCGGGCGAGCGCACTGCCCACGCCGCGCACGCCGGCCGGCGGGTAGCGCACCGCGCGCACCATCTCGGCGGCGTGCGCGGCCGAGTCGACCATGGGCACGAGCAGGTTCTGCACGCCGAGGTCGAGGTACTGCTTGATCGTCACGACGTCGCCGTACGGCGGACGCACGAGCGACGTGGCCGGGTAAGCGGCGACGGCCTGCAGCTGGGCGAGGATCGACTCGAGCGAGTTGGGGGAGTGCTCGCCGTCGATGAGCAGCCAGTCGAGGCCGCTGCCCGCGGCGATCTCGGCGATGAGCGGGCTGCCGGAGCACACCCACATGCCGGCGAGCGGTCGGTCGGATGCCGCGAGCCGTTCGGCGAACGTCGGCGGAAGCGTCATTCGAATCGGCATGTGATGGCTCCCAGCTGTCCGTAGTCGGCGTGCACCGTGTCGCCCCGCTCCACCCACATCGGGCGGGTGAACGACCCGGCGAGGATGATCTCGCCCGCACCGAGCGACTGCCCGTGCTGCGCGAGCTTGTTCGCGAGCCACGCGACCCCCATGGCCGGGTGGCCGAGGACGGCCGCCGCCACGCCCGACTCCTCGATCGTCTGGTTGCGGTAGAGCAGCGCGGAGATCCAGCGAAGGTCGACGGCGTCGGCCTTCACGGGGTTGCCGCCGACGACCATGGCGCCCATCGCGGCGTTGTCGGAGATGGTGTCGACGATCGTGCGCCCGTCCATCTCGATGTGCGAGTTCAGGATCTCGAGTGCCGGCACGACGTAGGCCGTGGCATCCAGCACGTCGAAGATCGTCGTGTCGGGGCCGCGCAGCGGCGTGGCGAGCACGAACGCGAGCTCCACCTCGATGCGCACGTTCGAGAACCGGTCGAACTCGACGCTCGCACCCGATTCGAACACCATGTCGTCGAAGATGACGCCGTAGTCGGGCTCGGTGATGCCCGTGGCCACCTGCATGACCTTCGAGGTGAGGCCGATCTTGCGGCCGACGAGGCGTCGGCCGGCGGCGATGCCGCGCTCGGCCCAGAGCTGCTGCACGGCGTAGGCGTCCTCGACCGTCATGTCGGGATTCCGAGCAGTGAGGAGGGGGACGGTGGATCGATCGCGGTCGGCGGCGACGAGCTCGTCGGCGATGGCGGCGATACGTGCTGGGTCGAGCAAGCCGGGGCTCCACTTCGTTGTCGAGGAGGGACGCCTCTGATCGTATTCGATCCGGGTGTCACACTTGGTATTTGAAATCATATATGATAGCTCGGAACCTCGTCCGGATCCCGGTCGGGAACTCCCACACCCAGCGACACGACAGAGGAGTCGACGCGCCATGACGACGGCGTCCACCACCGCACCACCCAGCCAGGCCAGGCAACGCGAGCTCCGCCGCGTCGCCTTCGCCACCGTGATCGGCACCACCATCGAGTGGTACGACTTCTTCCTGTACGCGAGCGCCGCCGGCCTCGTCTTCGGCGCGCTCTTCTTCGCGCCGGCAGGGCCGCAGTTCGCGACGATCCTGGCGTTCGCCACGGTCGGCGTGAGCTTCCTGTTCCGCCCGCTCGGCGCGTTCCTCGCCGGGCACTTCGGCGACAAGATCGGCCGCAAGGCGATGCTGGTCGTCACCCTGATCCTCATGGGTGCGGCCACGACGCTCATCGGCGCCCTGCCGACCTACGAGCAGATCGGCATGGCGGCACCAGTGCTGCTGGTACTGCTGCGCATCCTCCAGGGCCTCTCGACCGGCGGTGAGTGGGGCGGCGCCGTGCTCATGGCCGTCGAGCACGCACCCGACGGCAAGCGCGGCCGCTACGGCGCGTTCCCGCAGATCGGCGTGCCGATCGGCCTCCTGCTCGCCTCGGGCATCCTGGCGCTCATGACCGGGGTCATCTCGCCCGGCGACGCGTTCCTCGAGTGGGGCTGGCGCATTCCGTTCCTGCTCAGCTTCGTGCTCATCATCGTCGGCATCATCGTGCGCCGCGCGGTCGACGAGAGCCCGGTCTTCAAGGAGATCGCCGCCAAGAAGGAGAAGGCGAAGACCCCGATCTTCACGCTGTTCCGCAAGCACTGGCTGCTCGTCGTGCTCGCGGCGCTGACCTTCGCGGGCAACAACGCCGCCGGCTACATGACCACGGGTGGCTATCTGCAGAACTACGCGACGATGCCCATCGAAGAGGGCGGCCTGGTGGGCATGGAGCGTACCCCCGTGCTGCTCGCCGTGGCCGGTGCATCCGTCATCTGGCTGATCTGCACCTTCGCGGCCGGCGTCGTCTCCGACCGTATCGGACGCCGCAACACCTACATCATCGGCTGGATCGCGTTCCTTGCGACCGTGTTCCTGCTGTTCCCGCTCGCGACCACGGGCAACCCGTGGCTGCTCTTCCTCGGCGTCTCGCTCTTCGCGATCGGCAACGGGTTCACGTACGGCCAGCAGGCGGCGTACTTCACCGAGCTGTTCCCGGCCTCCATCCGCTACTCGGGCGTGTCGATCACCTACGCGATCGGCGCCATCCTCGGTGGCGCGTTCGCACCGACCATCGCCGCGTGGCTCGTGCAGTCCACGGGCACCGCGACGTCGGTGGCGTTCTACATCGCGGGCGTCATGGTGATCGCCTTCGCCGCGACCCTGCTGCTCCGCGACCGCACGGGCATCCCGCTCGGTCCCGACCACGAGCAGGAGCAGTCCGCGAAGCACTTCGTCTGGCAGAAGTAGTCGGGGGTCCTGCCGACCTGAACGACGGGGGCGGATGTCGCGAGCGCGCGGCATCCGCCCCCGTCGTCGTGCCCGCGGCCGCTGACGCCCGGAGGGCGTCGGCGCTCAGCGGCTGTTGACCGCGATCACCTCGTGCTGGTACGGCGCGATGACCCGACCCGAGATGCGGCAGTCGAGCAGCAGGAACCGGCGCTCGGCGACCGGCTCGGACGACCAGGATGCGAGTCGTTCGAGGTCGGCGAGCTCGCGCACCACGACGCCCTCGGCGCCGACGGCCGCGGCGAGGGCCGCGAAGTCCGCCTCGGGAATGAGCATGGGCGCCTCGGCGTAGCCCTTCAGTCCGTAGAGGTTCACCTCGGCGCCGTAGGCGGCGTCGTTCCACACGACGGCGATGCCGCGGCCGCCCGCCGTTCGCACGGCGCTCTCGAGGTCGGCGAGGGCCATCAGGCCGCCGCCGTCGCCGGTGGTCAGCACGATGGCGGCGTCGGGCTTCGCCGCTGCTGCGCCCGGCACGCTCGGCAGCCCGAGCCCGATCGACTGGAACGCCGTGCCCACCATGAGCATGCGGTCGGGCGACGCCACCGGCCAGTACATGTTCGCCCAGCCGATGAAGTGCCCGCCGTCCGACACGACGACGCGGTCCTCGGGCAGGAGCTCACCGAGCCGCGCGGCGACCCGGCGCGGGTCGAGGCGACCGTCGGGAGCGACGTCGTCGCCCGGGTGGAGCCGGCGCAGCGGGGCGAAGTCGACCGATTCGCGCCATCCGCTCGGCGTCGTGCCCGCTCGCTGCAGTCGGTCGGCGATCCCGGTTGCCGCGAGCCGCACGTCGCCCGGAACGAACTCCGTGACGACGGGGTTCGTCGCCTCGGCGACGAGGTCGACCTGCATGACCCGGGTGCCGGGCGCGAACAGCTGCCCGAATCGCATCGTGAACTGGTTGAGCCCGGCGCCGAAGACGACCGCCACATCGGCCTCGTGCACGAGCGCCATCGCGTCCTCCTGGCCGAACCCGCCCGTGACCCCGAGGTCGAAACGCTGATCGGGGAAGACGCCTCGCGCGAGCGCGGTCGACGCGGTGACCGCGCCCGTGAGCTCGGCGAGCCGGCCGAGCGCGTCGCCCGCCCCCGCCAGCCACGCGCCGCGGCCGGCGAGGAGGAACGGCCGGCGGGCGCCGGCGAGCAGCTCGGCCGCCATGTCGAGGCGGGCCGCGTCGGGTTCGAGCGGGGCCGGCAGCACGACCGCTGGAAGCTCGGACATCGGGGGGAGGTCACCGGCGTCGGCCGTGGCGAGGTCGTACGGAATCGCGAGCACGACGGCGGTGCGGTGGGCGAGCGCGTGCTCGATCGCGCGCAGGGTCGTGGCCGCGGCATCCGCTCGGTCCACCGTCAGCGTCGGCACGCCCATGGCCGCCGCCATGGCCGCCTGGTCGACGTCCCACGCGCGTGCGCCGGTGGTCGGCGCATCGCCGACGACGAGCACGACCGGGACGCGGGCCTGGGCCGACTCGGCGAGTGCGGTCAGGGTGTTCGTGAAGCCCGCGCCATAGGTCGCCGTCGCCGCGGCGATGCGGCCCGAGGCGCGGTAGTGCGCGTCGGCGGCCACCACGCCGCCGGCCTCGTGCCGGAGCGCGGTGTAGTGGGTCGGCGTGCGGTCGAGGGCATCGAGGAGCGCGGCGTTGCCGTTGCCCATGACGCCGAAGACGTGGTCGATGCGGGCGGAGAGGGCGTGCGCGACGTGCGCGGAGACCGAGGCCATGCGAAGTCCTTCGAGACGGTGACGGAGAGTGGATCCGTGTGTGTCTCGCTCGAGCCGCTCGTGGCGGCTCGGCTTCGTGCCCATTTTTCGAGCACCGGCGCCCGTGGCGCCTGGACACGATGAGTCTACCGGCTCGTGTGGCACGGCGACGGCGGCCGGGCCGGGACCACGACCCGTCCCGGCCGCCGTCAGCGCTCACCCCGTCAGCCGTTGACGACCTGCGGCACGCCGAGCGCCTTCAGCCCCTCGACGCCGAATTCCAGGCCGTAGCCCGACTGCTTCGCGCCGCCGAACGGCACCATCGGGTGCACCCCGCCGTGCGAGTTGATCCACACCGTGCCCGCCTCGATGCGCGCGGCGATCTCGCGTGCGCGGTCGCGGTCGCTCGACCAGACGGATGCCCCGAGACCGACCTCGAGGCCGTTGGCCATGGCGATGGCCTCCTCGAGGTCGTGGTAGCGGATGATCGGCAGCGCCGGACCGAACTGCTCCTCGGCCACGAGGGGATTGTCGTTGTCGACGTCGGCGACCAGCGTGGTCGGGTAGAAGTAGCCGGGCTGGTCGCGGTCGGGCTCGCCGCCGACGAGCACCCGCGCGCCCGACGCCTTCGCCGACTCGACGAGGCGGTCGACGATGTCGAACTGCTGCTTGTTCTGCAGCGGCCCGAGCACGTTCTGCTCGTCGACGCCCACGCCCATGGGAACGTTGCCCGCAACCCCGACGAGTGCGTCGCAGACGGCGTCGTAGACGTCGTCGTGCACGTAGAGGCGCTTGAGCGCGGCACAGGTCTGCCCGGTGTTGATGAACGCGCCCCAGAAGATGTTCTCAGCGATCGCCTTCGGATCCACATCGGGCAGCACGATGCCGGCGTCGTTCCCGCCGAGTTCGAGGGTGAGCCGCTTGACGGTGTCGGCGGAGCTGCGGATGATCGCCTTGCCCGTCGCCGTCGATCCGGTGAACATGACCTTGCCCACGTCGGGGTGGCTCGACAGGGCGGCGCCCACGTCGCGTCCGCCCGAGACGATGTTCACGACGCCCTCGGGCAGCACCTCGTTGATCACGGCGACGAGCGCGAGGACGCTGAGCGGCGTGTACTCCGAGGGCTTGATCACCACGGTGTTGCCCATGCGCAGCGCCGGGGCGATCTGCCAGACGGTGATCATCTGGGGCCAGTTCCACGGGCCGATCGCGCCGACGACGCCGATCGGGCGGTAGTGGAGTTCCGCGTGGGTCTCCCCGTCGTCGAACACCACCTCGGCCTCGAGGGGCGTCGCGGCTGCCGCTCGCATCCAGCCCGACGCACCGCCGACCTCGAAGCGCGCGTTCGGGCCGTTGAGCGGCTTGCCCTGCTCGCGGGAGAGGAGCCGGGCGAGCGCCTCGGCGTTCGCGTCGATGGCGTCGGCCGCCTGCATCATGAGTTCGCTGCGGCGCTCGTGGCCCAGCGCGGCCCACTCGGGCTGCGCGGCCTTCGCCGTCGCGACGGCACGCTCCAGGTCGTCGACGGTGTGCACGGGCGCGTGCCCGACGACCTCACCGGTCGCCGGGTCGAGGATCTCGCGGCGTTCGCCTTCGTCGGGCGTGATCTCGGCGAGAAGACGCGCGTAGGTCTCCTCGAGGACTGGGGTTGGGCTGTCCATAGCTCCTCCACGTTGAGTCTGGGACTCCAACGCTAGGCAGCCGTGCGACAGCCCACTTGCCCGTCGGCGCGGTGGGCTTGACCCACCGCGCACGAAGCGGCACCGGTTTCAGACGCGACGACTTCCCGACATCATCCGCACCAGCCACACGATGACCGCGATGACGAGCAGGATGATGCCGACCCACAACAGGAAGTTGAGCGACTCGACGAACCCGCCCGTGAAGAGCAGGATGACGGCGATGATGGCGACGATGATCAGGAGGATGTTCACGGATCTTCCCTTCCACGGATGACCCTTCGTCCTGCGGGTTCGCAGGCCGGGATCATGGGGCCACTCGACCACGGAAACCCCGGTCTGTACAACCGCTTGCGTGGCGTGTCGACTCTCCGCTATGGGCGCCGTGCTGCGGATCGGCCGCGTCGGCGGGCTGCCTCAGCTCAACTCGGCGCGCACCGCATGGGCGGCACGGTCGAGCCGCGCGCCGATCGTGTCGAGCTCGGCCGGCATTCCGATGTACACGACGGCCAGGGCGGCGAGCGGCTGGCCGGGAACGGCGAGCGGCACGGCGACCGATGCCATGCCGGGAATGACCTCGTCGCGGCTCACCGCGTAGCCGCGTTCGTGCGCCTCGGTGACGCGGTCGTCGGCGAGTTCGAGCTCCACCCCGGGAGGAAGTGCCCGCCGGCGTTGGTCGCGCGTGAGCAGGGTCTGGATCGCGACTCCGGGGGCGCCGACCGCGAGCGAATGCCGAGTGCCCGGTCGTTGGGCGACCGTCGCGTGCGCATGACGGGGCTCGACGCTCACGAGGGTCACGACCTCGCCGTGATCGAAGATGCCCACGAACGCGGTCATGCCGAGGTCGTTCGCGACGGCGGTCAGCTCGGGGAGCGCGGCCGACTGGAGGTCGCGGGACACACTGCGGGCGAGCGCGGCGAGCCGTGCTCCGAGCTCGATGCCACCGGCCGCCGTGCGTCCGACGAGTCCGTGGTCCTCGAGGGTGCGCAGAAGTCGGTAGACGATCGAACGGTGCACGCCCATGGCGGCGGCGAGCTCCGCGATCGTGAGCGGTCCGTCGGCTTCGGCCAGCACCTCGAGGATCCGGATGCCGCGGGAGAGGGTCTGCGAGTACGGTCCCTTCTCCGGAGGCGTCGCCGCCGTGACCGCGCGCTCCTCGTCGATGATCATCGATCCCTTTCGGACGGATCAATTATGGAACTGAATGTTCGATAATAGAATGGCACTGTTCGGGCCTGCAACACGGCATACCCGCGACGGCATCGAGCATTCCGTACAATCGAAGCATCCCCCACAGCCAATCGAGGCCGAAGACGCCAGGCGCGCTCGGTCGAGGAGGAACCACGTGACCCACGAGTTCGACGCCCGACGCGAGGAATGGATCGCCCGAGAGGCGCTGGCCGAGCGGATGATCCCGCTCATCGGCGGCCTCTACCGAGAGCACGGAGTGGTGACCTCGATCCACGGCCGGCGACTGATCAACCGCTCGGCGATCGAACTGCTGAAGGCGCACCGGTTCGCGCGTCAGGCCGGCGACGAGGAGCTCCCCGTCGACGACACGATGCGCGTGCTCGAGGCGCTCCGCGAACTCGCCCCGGGGCCGGCCTCCGTCGACGTGGCCCGCCTCGTCGCTCGCTACCGCGCGTCGGGCGAGCAGGTTCCCCTGGTCGACTTCCTCCGCAGCGAGCTCGCGCCGGTCCTCGTCGACCCCGAGGCCGAACCCACGCAGGGCACCGACGTCGTGCTCTACGGCTTCGGACGCATCGGCCGGCTGCTCGCGCGTATCCTCATCGCGCACGCCGGCCACGGAGAGGGCCTGCGACTTCGCGCCATCGTCGTGCGCAAGGGCGCTGAGAACGACCTCGTGAAGCGGGCGAGCCTGCTCCGCCGCGACTCGGTGCACGGCCCGTTCG
The DNA here is from genome assembly GCF_040679595.1 of Agromyces sp. NPDC052230. Classification (NCBI taxonomy): domain Bacteria; kingdom Bacillati; phylum Actinomycetota; class Actinomycetes; order Micrococcales; family Microbacteriaceae; genus Agromyces; species Agromyces sp. NPDC052230. The sequence continues at coordinate 191,608 of NZ_JBFAVC010000004.1, forward strand.
CCGGCACCATCGAGGTCGATGAGCAGGCGAACACGATCCTCGCCAACGGCACGCTCATCCAGGTCATCTACTCGAACGACCCGGCATCGGTCGACTACACGGCCTACGGCATCGACGACGCGATCGTGGTCGACAACACCGGCCGCTGGCGCGACGAGGAGGGCCTCGGCCAGCACCTGCGCGCGAAGGGCGTTTCACGGGTGCTGCTCACCGCGCCCGGCAAGGGCCCGCTGAAGAACATCGTGCACGGCATCAACCACGGCGACATCACCGACGACGACCGCATCCTCTCGGCCGCCTCGTGCACGACGAACGCCATCACGCCCGTGCTCAAGGCCGTCAACGACGCCTACGGCGTCGTGCGGGGGCACGTCGAGACCGTGCACTCGTACACCAACGACCAGAACCTCATCGACAACTTCCACAAGGGCGACCGCCGCGGCCGGTCCGCCGCGCTGAACATGGTCATCACCGAGACCGGCGCCGCCAAGGCCGTCGCGAAGGCGTTGCCCGAGCTCACCGGCAAGCTGACCGGCAGCGCCATCCGGGTGCCCACCCCCGACGTGTCGCTGGCGATCCTGAACCTGCAGCTCGAGCGGCCCTCCTCGAAGGCCGAGCTCAACCGGTACCTCCGGCAGGTGTCGCTCACGTCTCCGCTGCGCCAGCAGGTCGACTACATCGAGTCGCCCGAGGTGGTCTCCACCGACTTCGTGGGCTCGAACCGTGCCGGTATCGTCGACGGACTCGCCACCATCGCCGACGGCACCGACGCCGTGCTCTACGTCTGGTACGACAACGAGTACGGCTACAGCTGCCAGGTGGTGCGCGTCATCGAGGCGATGGCCGGAACCCACCCGGTCGTGCTCCCCGAGCGCGAGCCGGTCGTGCTTGAGCGCGTCGTCGAGCCCGTCTCCACGTTGGTCGAGTAGCCAGTCCGTTCGATCCACGGGTGCTCGCGTGGGTCGTAGGCTGGAACGCATGAGCACCGAAGCCGTCATCGTCGACGTCATCCGCACGCCCGTGGGACGAGGCAAGCCCGGAGGCCTCCTCTCGGGCATCCACCCCGTCGACCTCCTCGCGGGCGTCCTCGACGCCCTCGTCACGCGCAATGACCTCGATCCGGCGCTCGTCGACGACGTGATCGGCGGATGCGTCAGCCAGATCGGCGAGCAGAGCTACAACATCACCCGCAACGCCGTCCTGGCGGCGGGTTTCCCCGAGACCGTTCCGGGCACCACCATCGACCGCCAGTGCGGATCGAGCCAGCAGGCAGCGACGTTCGCCGCGCAGGCCGTGCTCGCCGGGCACGCCGACATCGTGATCGCATGCGGTGTCGAGTCGATGAGCCGCGTGCCGCTCGGCTCGAGCGCGGTCGGCGCCGACCCCTACGGCTCGCGCCTGCGCGCCCGATACCCCGAGGGGCTCGTGAACCAGGGTGTCTCCGCCGAGCTCATCGCGGCGAAGTGGGGATTCTCGCGTGAGGAGCTCGACGCGTTCTCGGCGCGCTCGCACCTGCTCGCCTCGGTGGCGGGGGAGACGGGCGCGTTCGCGACCGAGGTCGTCCCGGTGCCGGGCATCGACTCGCTCGTCGACGAGACCGTCCGACCGGCCACGACGGTCGAATCGCTCGCCGGACTGAACCCCGCGTTCCGCACCGACGCGCTCGCCGAGCGCTTCCCCGAGCTCGATTGGCGGGTCACGCCCGGCAATTCGTCACCGCTCACCGACGGGGCTTCCGCTGCGCTGATCATGAGCGCCGAGGCTGCCGAGAAGCTGGGCCTCACGCCACGTGCCCGGTTCCGCGCGTTCTCGGTCGTCGGCGACGACCCCCTCTACATGCTCACCGGCGTGATCCCGGCCACCGAGAAGGTGCTCGCCCGCGCCGGGCTCGTGCACGCCGACATCGACACCTACGAGGTCAACGAGGCGTTCGCGTCGGTGCCGCTCGCATGGCTCCGCGAGACGGGGGCGGATGCCGCGAAGCTGAACCCTCGGGGCGGCGCCATCGCGCTCGGCCACGCGCTCGGATCGAGCGGCACGCGCCTGCTCACAACGCTCGTGAACCAGCTCGAGGCCACTGGCGGGCGTCTCGGCCTGCAGACGATGTGCGAGGGCGGCGGCATGGCCAACGCCACCGTCATCGAACGGCTCTGACCCACCCGACGACACGAGGAGACACATGGAACTCGACGGCGCCGCAGCGATCGTCACGGGCGGGGCATCCGGCCTCGGCAAGGCCACCGCCCGCGCACTCCTCGACGGCGGGGCATCCGTCGTGCTCGTCGACCTGCCCGGCCCCCGCGGCGAGGAGGCCGCGGCCGAGCTCGGCGATCGCGCGACCTTCGTCGGGGCGGATGTCGCGGACGAGGCGCAGGTGCAGGCCGCCGTGGACGCGGCATCCGCGCTGGCGCCACTCCGCGTCGCCGTGAACTGCGCCGGCATCGTCACCGCGAACCGCACCGTCGGGCGCGACGGACCGGGGCCCCTCGACGCGTTCGAGCGCACGATCCGGGTGAACCTCATCGGCACCTTCAACGTGATCCGGCTCGCGGCCACGGCCATGGCCGCGACCGAGCCGGTGCGGGGCCGAGTTCCCGGCGGGCCCGAGACGGCCGAACGTGGGGTGATCATCAACACCGCCTCGGTCGCCGCGTTCGACGGGCAGATCGGCCAGGCCGCCTACTCGGCGTCGAAGGGCGGCGTGGTCGGCATGACGCTGCCGATCGCGCGAGACCTGTCGAAGCTCCTCATCCGCGTCATGACGATCGCCCCCGGCATCTTCGAGACGCCGATGATGGCCGGCATGCCCGACGACGTGCGCACCTCGCTCGAGGCGCAGGTGCCGCATCCGTCGCGCCTCGGCCATCCCACCGAGTACGCGGCGCTCGTGCGCTCGATCATCGCGAACCCGATGCTGAACGGGGAGACGATCCGACTCGACGGCGCGATCCGCATGCAGCCGAAGTGACCGAGCGGATGCCGCGCCGCCCATGCTCTGACACATGGGCGCCGCGACATCCGACTCCGTGATCAGGCGGCGACGACCACCGGGGCGCCGCGGTTGGCAGCGGCCTTGCGGAATCCGTCGATGACGTCCCACAGGCTCGCGCCGACGACGACGATGGCGATGACCGTGGCGACCACGTCAGCGCCCTCCCACGGCCATCGGATGGCCTCGAGGAACTCGGGCGCGAACAGCTGCCCGGTGGCGAAGAGCCACAGTGCCGGCACGGTGAAGGCGACGTTCAGCAGCACGTTGATGCCGGCGAGCGTCCACGTCCACCCGCGGAGGTAGATGAGCACCGCGAAGACGACCTCGAGGGCGAGCAGGACGAGGAAGTACGGGATCCAGAACGACCAGAGCGCCGGGTCGAGCACGGGGATCGGCAGGCGCTCGCCGTCGCGGAACACGGCGCCCGCCTGCTGCCAGACGATCGCGCCCGCGAACACCACGAGGAACACGACCGAGGCGATCAGATCGCCGATCCGGCCGGCACGGGCGTCGTCGCGGATCTGGGGCAGCTGCTCGGGCGTCCACGTGGCGATCGGCACGCTCGACGGCGTGCGCTCGGCGATGGCGAAGACGAGCGTCGTCCAGAAGGCGAGGTGCACCGCCACCGAGAGGCCGACGGTGATCGGCTCTGCGATGATCTCCCCGATCGGCGCGTTCGAGAGCACCTGGCCCAGCGCCACGCCCGCTGCCGAGATCGGCACCACGATGACGAGCAGCAGCTTCAGCAGTCGCCACCAGGTGGGGAAGTATCGGGGACCGATGAGCTGCAATGGGCGGTCGACGTAGCGAGCGGCGAGCTGCCAGGGGTCGCCGAGTTCGGCGAGGGCGGCGTGCTCGGCGTCGGCCTGCGCGGCGCCTCGCGCGATGTGGCCGTCGATCGCGTCGCCGATGCGCTCGCGCAACTCGCGTTCGAATTCGGGGCGTTGCGCCTCGGGGACGCTGCGGGCGGCAGCCCAGACGTAGCGGTCGGCGAGGGTGGTCATCGTTCGTCTCCAGTCGTGAGTCGGGTGAGGGCGTCGTCGATGCGGCGCCAGTCGGCGGTCAATTCGGCGGCGAGGTCCTCGCCGGCCGGGCTCGTGCGATAGAACTTGCGCGGACGCGCCTCGTCGGTATTCCACTCGCTCGTGAGCAGGCCCTGCTTCTCGAGTCGGCGGAGCAACGGGTAGAGGGTGTTCGCGTCGACGGTGATGCCGATCGCGTTGAGCGACTCGAGCAGCGCATACCCGTAGTCGGGCGTCCGCAGACGCACGAGGCACGCGAGCACGACGGTGCCGCGGCGCAACTCCTGCACGTGCCCCGAGGTGAGGTCGTCATCGTTCATGCGACACACGCTACTGTGTGACACACACTAATGCAACTGTCACTTCATAGGGTGACGTGGTCACCGGCGCTCAGTGGTCGGCGTGCGCCTCGAGGAACTGGTACACCTCGGCGTCATCGACGCCCGGGAACGTGCCCGACGGCAGCGGCGAGAGCACGTGGGCGTGCAGCCGGGCGCTCGGCCACGCCTGACCGGCCCAACGCTCGGCGAGCTCATCGGGGGCGCGGCGGCAGCACGCCTCGTCGGGACACGTCGAGACGGCACGCACGGTGGTCTCGCGCCCGCGGAACCACTTGGCCTGATTGAACGGCACCCCGACCGTGATCGAGAACTGCGCGGCATCCGTCAGCCCGGTCTGCGTGGCGTCCCAGAAGGTGCCCGCCGGAGTGTCGGTGTACTGGTAGTTCTCCGTGGTGCGGTTGGTGTGCTCGAAGGCGCGGCGCGCGCTCCACTTCTTGCACACCCACTGGCCCTCGATCGACCCGGTGACGTCGGTCGGCAGGGGCAGCCCGTCGTTCTCGTAGCCCTTCAGCAGGGCGCCGTCGCCCGCGACCCGCAGGAAATGCACGGTCATGTCGAGCTGGCTCGTCGCCAGGTTCGTGAACCGCAGCGCGGCGGCCTCGTGCGTCACGCCGAACGCATCGCGGAAGTCCTCGATCGCGAGCCGCCGCTCTTTCTTCGCGGCCTGCAGGAATGCGACGGATGCCTCCTGCGGCATGAGGCAGGCGGCGGCGAAGTAGTTGATCTCGAGCCGCTGCCACAGGAACTCGTCATAACTCGCCGGGGGTGTGTGGCCGAGGAGCCGGTGCGCCATGGCCTGCAGCGCCATCGACCGCAGGCCGTGACCGCCGGGGATCGACGCTGGCGGCAGGTAGATGCGCCCCGTGGCGAAGTCGGTGATGGAGCGGGTCGAGTCGGGCAGGTCGTTCACGTAGATCAGCTGGAACCCGAGCCGTTCGGCCATCACGCTCACCTCGCGGTGGGTGAGGGCGCCCGTACGGTGGCCCGACGCCCGCACCTGCTCTTCGGCAAGCTCCTCGATGTCGGGCAGGTAGTTGGCCTGTTCGCGCATGCGTTCGCGCAGGTCGGTGTTCGCGCGCCGTGCCTCCTCGGGGGTCGCGATGGCCTCGCTCGCTCGCCGCTGCAGCTCCCGGTGCAGCCCGACGATCGCCTCCAACGACTCGTCGCTGATGCCGCGGCCCGGTCGGATCGGCGGAAGGCCCAGGCTCGCGTACAGCGGGCTCGCCTGTGCGCGTCCGAGTTCGAGCTCGAGTGCCGCACGACGACTCGGCGCCTCGCGGGCGAGGAGTTCGGGCAGGCCGACGTCGAGCGCCAGGGCGAGGGCGTCGAGCGTCGACAGCTTCGGCTCCCGCTTGCCGTTCTCGATGAGGGAAAGCTGGCTGCCGGCGAGTCCCACCGCCTCGCCGAGCTGGTCGAGCGTGAGACCGCGTTCGCCGCGGAAATGTCGGATGCGTTGGCCGAGGATCGCCAGGTCGGGGGTGCCTGCCTTCATGGCTTAAGAATACCGAAAGTTTTCACGTTCTTAACACGCGAGAGGGCTCAACATCTGCGTGAAAGAGGCGCATCCTTGAAGTACCGACCACTCCGACCACGGTCGTGAACATCTCCGACCGGTGGTCGAGCACTCTGGAAAGGGACGAAGATGACGATCTCCGACTTCTCGATCGGCACCGACGCCTCCGCTGCGGCTGGCGGCACCCGGCGCGGCACCACCGACCCCGATCTGATCGCGTGGGTCCACGAGATCGCGGCCCTGACCAAGCCCGACGAGATCGTCTGGTGCGACGGCTCCCAGCAGGAGGCCGATCTCATCACGAAGCAGATGCTCGCCGAGGGCAAGCTCATCAGACTGAACCCCGAGTGGCGGCCGAACAGCTTCCTCGCGCGAACCGACCCGGGCGACGTCGCCCGCGTCGAGGACCGCACGTTCATCTGCTCCACCTACGAGGAGGACGCCGGCCCCACGAACAACTGGCGCGACCCCCACGCGATGCGCGAGGAGCTCACCCACGTGTTCGACGGCTCGATGAAGGGCCGCACGATGTACGTCGTGCCGTTCTCGATGGGCCCGCTCGGCGGCCACATCTCGCAGCTCGGCGTGGAGATCACCGACTCGCCGTACGTCGTGCTCTCGATGGGCATCATGACCCGCATGGGCGACGCGGTGTACCGCCTCATCGAGGCCGGCGAGCCGTGGGTGCACACCGTGCACTCGGTCGGCTATCCGCTCGTCGACGGCGTCGGCCATCGGCGCACCGACGTCGAGTGGCCCTGCAACGAGACGAAGTACATCGTGCAGTTCCCCGACTCGCGTGAGATCTGGTCGTACGGTTCTGGCTACGGCGGCAACGCCCTGCTGGCCAAGAAGTCGTTCGCGCTGCGCATCGCCTCGGTGATGGCGCGCGACGAGGGCTGGCTCGCCGAGCACATGCTGCTCATCAAGATCACGTCGCCAGAGGGCAAGGCGTACCACGTGGCCGGAGCATTCCCGTCGGCGTGCGGCAAGACGAACCTCGCGATGCTGCGTCCGACCATCCCCGGCTGGAAGGTCGAGACCATCGGCGACGACATCGCCTGGATGCGCCCCGGCGACGACGGCCGCCTCTACGCGATCAACCCCGAGGCCGGCTTCTTCGGCGTCGCGCCCGGCACCGGCGAGACCACCAACCCGACCGCCGTGCAGACCTTGTGGGGCAACACGATCTTCACGAATGTCGCGCTTCGCGACGACGGCGACGTGTGGTGGGAGGGCCTCACCGACGACGTGCCGGGCCACCTCATCGACTGGCAGGGCAACGACTGGACGCCGGCATCCGGTCGCCCGGCGGCTCACCCCAACTCGCGCTTCACGGTCGCTGCCGCCCAGTGCCCGCAGATCGCCGACGACTGGGAGGCCCACGACGGCGTGCCGATCGACGCCATCCTCTTCGGCGGACGTCGCGCAACGAACGTCCCGCTGGTCGCGGAGGCGCGCAGTTGGAAGCACGGCGTGTTCATGGGTGCGACGATCTCGTCGGAGCAGACCGCCGCGGCCGAGGGCACGGTGGGCGAGCTCCGGCGCGACCCGTTCGCGATGCTCCCGTTCTGCGGCTACAACATGGCCGACTACTGGGGTCACTGGGTCAAGATGGGCCGCATCCTCGGTGAGAAGGCGCCGAAGATCTTCCAGGTCAACTGGTTCCGCAAGGGGCACGACGGCTCGTTCCTGTGGCCCGGGTTCGGTGAGAACTCGCGCGTGCTCGAGTGGATCGTCCGTCGTGTCGAAGACGAGGCGGATGCCGTCGAGACGCCCATCGGCCTGCTGCCCGCGCCGGGCTCGCTCGACGTCGAGGGCCTCGACATCTCGGACGACACGCTCGACCAGCTGTTCGAGGTCGACCACGAGACGTGGCTCGCGGAGTGCGAGCTCACCGAGGAGTACTTCGCGCAGTTCGGCGACCGCGTTCCCGCGGCCCTGAACTCCGAGCTGGCGAGCCTGCGTTACCACCTGCAGCACCAGGACGACTAGCGCCATCCGAGGTGCGCTCCGCCGAGGCGGGGCGCGCCCCGGCATGTCGACGACGGATGCCGCGAGCCGGCGCGCACGGGAAGGTGCGCCGGCCCGCGGCATCCGTCGTTCGCACCACCGGCCCTTCGAGGTCCGTGGATGTGTGCTGGAGACCGCCGATCCTGAGAACGCGAAGAGGCGCTAATTTTGGGGGCATCCAAAGGTGAGGAGATTCCCATGGGCAAGGTGGTCATGTACAGCTCGATGTCGGTGGACGGCTTCATCGCGGACGAGAACGACCAGCCCGGACCCCTGTTCGACTGGTTGACCAGCGGTGACGTCCCGTTGGACGAGAGCGGAGTGCTCAAGGTGTCGCAGACGTCCTACGACTACACGCGGACGTACTGGGACCAGATCGGGGTGACCATCGCCGGTCGCCACGTCTTCGACATGACGGACGGCTGGGACGGGAAACCTCCGAGCGGGGTCGACCACGTGGTCGTCGTGACGCACCGGCCGGAGCCCGAGGGCTGGGACGCAGCGGCGCCGTTCCACTTCGTCGACGGCGTCGAGGCAGCCGTGGCCAAGGCGCAGGAGCTTGCGGGTGACCGCATCGTCGAGGTCGCCGCCGGCGACGTCGGTGGCCAGGCGCTCGCCGCGGGCCTGGTCGACGAAGTGCGCATGGACGTCGTTCCCGTCGTGTTCGGGTCCGGCAAGCGCTACTTCGGGTCGGTCCACGCGCAGCACCTGTTGGAGGATCCTGATGTGGTGCTACAGGGCGACCGGGTACTCCACCTGCGCTATCCGGTGCGCCGTCGACCGATCTGAGCGCGCCGACGGGCGTCGCAGCGTGAACACCCCGCTACAGGTCGATTCGCCACGAACCGCGAAGGTCCCCATCACCGGCAGGTCGCGCCTCGCCGAGCGTGTCGCGGCGCTAGCCTGTGCCGCGAGGGGGCGGCATGGACTTCGGCGCGATCATCGAACGGGTCGGCGAGATCATCGACGTGCTCGGCGTCGTCGCGATCGTCGTGGGCGTGCTGTACGCCTCGCTGGACGCGGCGCTGCGTGGCCTGCGCCGCAGAAGCCCGGTGTACACGCGATTCCGACGCGTTCTCGGGCGGGCGATCCTCCTCGGGCTCGAACTCCTCGTCGCCGCCGACATCATCAAGACGGTCGCCGTCACCCCGACGCTCGAGTCCGTCGTGGTGCTCGGCATCATCGTGCTCATCCGGACGTTCCTGAGCTTCTCGCTCGAGCTCGAGATCACGGGTCGCTGGCCGTGGCAGAAGCGCGTCGCTCCCGATGACGACCCGACGCCCGACGTGACGCCCGACGCGGCGCGGGTCGACGCAATCTGACCCGGGCGCTGACGCTGCTACGCGGGCCGGGCAGCGCCCAAGGGCCACGATCCGACGATGCGGCCGTGGTGCGAGGTCTCGGGCGGCCGCAGCCGCACCAGGGCGACGGAGTCCAACACGAGCCGATCGCCCTCGTGCACGCGCCCGTGCTGCTTGGCGGTCACGTGCGGGCGATAGTCGGTTCGGGTGTGGCCGAGGTCGATGGCCCGCTCGCGCAGCGCCGCCATCGCGGCGGCGCGGAGGGCGAGGAGTGCGGCGCCGTCGTCGTCGATGAGCGACACGAGGATGTTCCGCCGAGGGCCGAACATCGCGTCCGCCCCGACGTCGGCGGTGATCGGCGCCGCGTCGGCGGCGACCGGTGCGATGGCGGCCTGCAGCGCGTCGACGTCGACCTCGGTCTCGAACGGCTCGACGAGCGTGACGTGGAGCGGCCACTGGGCGACGGTGAACGTGTCGTCCGCCACGAGCGGGACGAGCGGCAGGACGACGACGAAACGCGCCATCCGGCGAGTCTAATCGCGCGTCGTCGGGCCACGCGTGCCTCAGGCGACCCGGTGCCCCTCGTCGAGCCGGTCGAGTAGCCGCAACATTGCGGCCGGAGCGTAGCGGAACTCGATGGTGCCGCTCGCGCCAGGGCCGGCGGGGCCGATCCACGTGCTCGATCCCTCGTGCACGCGCACCCAGCCGTCTTCGAAGAGCAGGTCGGTGCCGACCACGAACGCCATCGCGGGGGTGTCGCCCTGGCGTACGGTGATCGAGCCCTCGATGACGTGCGACGACTCGGCATCCTGGTCCTCGCGGCATTGCACGCCGACGAGCGGGCGCGCGACCGGGGTGGTGAAGCCGGGAGCGTGGAACGGGCTCGCCTTCGCGGCATCCGCGACGACACCGAAGTTGACGCTCGTCGAGACGAGGCTCAGCGAGGCCTGCCCGTCGAGCACGAGCCGGCTGGCTGCGCGGAAGCGGTAGTACAGCCGCCCCGCCTCACGAGCCGGCGGCAGCACGGCCATGGTCGCCCAGTTGCGCGACCAGCTGAGCGGCCCGCCGTCGCGGTTCGGCGGGTCGTAGAGCGCGGCGGTGACGCGCACGGCGCCGTCGGCGTGCGGCTCGCCGGAGCGCAGGCCGCCGCGGCCTGACGCACCCTCGGGCGCGACGTCGCGCACGGGCGTGAAGGCGGGCAGGCGCTGCGGCTCCCAGTGGCGAAGCCAGCCCTGGATGCCGGCCTGGATGCGGTCGAACGAGTCGCCGAGGCCGGCCCGAGAGGACGACGATGACGACGTGGCCGACTCGGTCGGCGCCGATCGCTCGGCGGCGTTCGGCAGGTCGTCGATGAGGTCGACGGGCAGCTCGTCGAGGCGGCTGAGGTCGCGGGCGCGGGTGACGGTCGCGATGGTCATGACAGGTCCTTCGGTCGGGGCGTGCTCTCGGGGCATCCGGAAGCGGTTGCGAATTCCCACGCTACGAAGGGCACCGGGCGCGGCCATCCGAGCAGACCCTGAGGTTCGCTCATGGCGACCCTGAAATGCGCCGCGGCCTCAGACGAGCAGCTGATGCGCCGCGAGGTCGCGGTACAGCGGGACGGATGCCACGAGCTCACCGTGCGTGCCGTCGCCGATGACCCGGCCGTCGTCGATGACGAAGATCCGGTCGGAGTCGACGACGGTCGAGAGGCGGTGCGCGATCACGATGAGCGTGCGCCCCTCGGACACCGCGTCGATCGCCTCGCGCATCATGCGCTCGTTGACGCCGTCGAGCGACGACGTCGACTCGTCGAGGAGGAGGATCGGCGGCGCGGCGAGGAGGGCCCGGGCGATGGCGAGGCGCTGGCGCTCGCCGCCCGAGAGCATGATGCCGGACTCGCCGACGGCCGCGTCGAGGCCCGCGGGGTCGCGATCGAGCACGTCCCCGAGGTTCACCGCGCGCAGCACCCGCTCGCACTGCGCATCACTGGCGTCGGGACTGCCGAGCTTGAGGTTGTCGCGCAACGAGCCGGCGAGGACGGGCGCGTCCTGCTCGACGTAGCCGATCTGGGCGCGAAGTCGGGTGCGGTCGAGGGAGCGCAGGTCGAGTCCGCCCATGCGCACGGTTCCCACGCTCGGGTCGTAGAAGCGCTCGATGAGGGCGAGGATCGTGGACTTGCCGGCGCCCGACGGTCCGACGAGTGCGATGCGCTGCCCGCGGGGCACCTGGAACGAGACACCCCGCAGCACCGGCTGGCGCTCGGTGACGTTCGGCTCGGGGAGGTGCTCGTCGGGGGAGTCGTTCGCGGGATCGGCCGGGTCCTGCCGGGTGACCGCGTAGGAGAAGTGCACGTCGTCGAACTCGATGGCCGGAGCATCCGGGAGCGCGCCCGCGTTGGCCTCGCCGACCACGAGCGCGAGGGGAGCGAGCTCGCGGTCGTGCGCGTCCTCGTCGGGCAGGTCGAGGACCTCCTGGATGCGGCCGAGCGCGCCGAGCGCCTGGTTGACCGAGGTGATCGCGCCGAACGCCTGGCCGAGCGGCAGGATCATCATGAACAGGAACAGGATGAACGCCACGAGGTTCGCGACCGTGATGGCCCCGCTCGCGACCCGGAAGCCGCCGACGCCGAGCACCACGAGGAACGAGACCTGCATGGCGATGCCCGCGATCGGCACGATGAGCGCCGAGATCTTCGCGACCTTCACGCCCGCCTCCCACGCGCCCTCGGCCTCGCCCTCGACCGCGCTGATCTCGCGCTCGGTCGCCCCGGCGGCCCGAATGGTGCGCACCGAGCTGATCGCACGCTCGACCGCGGCAGCCACGTCGCCGATCTTCGCCTGCGCCCGGTGCGACGCCTCGCGCACCCGCCGGGAGAGCAGCGTCACCGTCGTGATGGCGATCGCGACGACGAGCACCGTGAGCCCGAGCAGCACCGGGTCGATGATGAGCATGGCGATGAGCGCGCCGAAGAACGTGACGGCGCCGCCGATGGCCTCGACGAGTCCCTGCGTGAGCACGGCACGCAGCATCGTGGTGTCGCTGCCGACACGCGAGACGAGGTCGCCCGTGCGACGCGTGTCGAACTCGGCGATCGGCAGGCGCAGGAGCTTGGCCACGAGCCGCTTGCGACTCGACAGCACGACGCCCTCGCCCGTGCGCTGCAGCAGGTAGTGCTGGTACCCCGAGATGACCCCGCTCACCACGACGAGCGCGATGAGGCCCCACACGATCCAGCCGAGCGGATCACCGGCCTCGACGATCGAGATGACCTGGCTCACCAGGAGCGGTTGGGCGAGGCTCGCGAGCGCGCCGATGACCGAGAGCACAGCCACCCAGACGAGCACCGGACGGTGCTCGAAGATGAAGGGGAGCAGTTGCGAGAACGTCGCGCGCGGGCCGGGGGTCGCCTCGGGGCGTGCGAAGGGGCTCCGTCGCCTGCGGGTGGTGCTGTCGCTCATGGTCTCTTCCTGTTTTCGCGCGGTGAGCGGATGCCGCATCCGCCCCGGATGCCGCGCCGTCGCCGCCTTGCAGCATACGTGCCGGGCCTGCATCGAAGGTGAGGCCGCCTAGCCGCGCCCGTACTTCTTGTGCACCGCCTGCTTCGACACCTCGAGGGCGAGGGCGATGAGTTGCCAGCTTGCACCGGCGGTGCGCGCCCGGCGCACGGCGATCGCCTCGGCGCGGTCGAGCTCGCGGTTGAGCTCGATGCGCGCATGGTGCAGGTCGCGCAGCGCCCGATACGGGTCGTCGCCGTCGGCCGCCGCGATGGCGGTGCGGAGGGTTCGGTCGTCCATGGCGTCAACCGTAGTTGACGCACGACCCGAGTGTCAACTCAAGTTGACGTCTGCGATTCGCCTGAGGTCTGCATGGGCATCGGGCCGCCGAGGATCCGCCAGCCGAGTCGGTCGGCGGCCGAGCGATCGAACGTGACCGTCTCGGTGACGCCGAAGAGATCCATCGTGCCCTCGATGAGCGCGTCCGCGAAGTCGGCGCCTTCCTCGGCGAGGGTGAGCGCGCGCACCACGCTCTCGCCGTCGTCGAACTCGAGGACCTCGGTCTCGACGAGCGCGCGAATGACCGCGAGGCAGGTCGTACGCGGCATCCGGATCGACCGCGCGAGCACCCAGTAGGTCTCGACGAGTGACACCTGGGTGATGAAGCCGGGCGTCTCGCTGGTCAGCTCTCGGAACAGGTGTTTGGCTTCGGGCGACTGGACGGGGTCGTCATCGAGGACAGCACGCAGGATCACGTTCGTATCGATCCCGACCAGCCGCGTGCCGGACCCGATCACGCCATGCCTCGGATCCCGCTCTGGGCGCCGCCCTCCGCGATGGCGTCGTTGATCTCCTCGATCGTCATCGGCTTGCGCTGGGGATCATGCAGGAGGCCGATGAAGTCCTCGACGCTTCCCGTCCGGGGGACGACGCGATACTGCCCGTTCGGGAGCTTGACGAACATGACCTTCGAGCCGGCGGTGAGATGCAGGTCGTCCCGCACTTCCTTGGGCATGGTGATCTGGCCTTTGCTGGTCATCGTCGCGACGGGCATTTCGGAATCCTTTCGTTCCGGCCCTCAGATTACCAAATGACTATCTGTAAGGAAACGGCGAACGCGAGCGCGTTCGCGCTCCCGGGCTGGTGAGCACGGATGCCGCGCTCGCGTGCCCGGCTCGGCACGCCGCCGCGACATCCGCCCCCTGCAGGGTGGCCGCGAGGTAACCCGCAGTGAACGCGTCACCCGCGCCCGTGAGATCGCGGATGCCCGACACCGCCGGCACGTCGACACGAACCGCGAGCTCCCCGCGAACGATCACGTCGGTCGGCAACGGCCCGTGCTTCACGACCACCATGGGGGCGACGGATGCCGCGAGCGGGCCGCCGCCCGTGAGGCCGAGGAGCGCCGCCTCGTCCTCGTTCGCGAACAGCACGTCGGGCGCGAACGCGCGGATGAGGTCGAGCGCGACCTCGACCCCGAGTCCGGCGATGAGACCCGTCGAGGACGCGTCGAGCGAGGCCCGCGCCCCCGCGGTGCGGGTGAGCCCAGCGAGCCGGATGAGCTCGCCGCGCATGGGCTCCCGCTCGAACCCGTACGCCGGCGCGTGCAACCAGGCCACGCCGTCGAGCCAGGCGGGGTCGACTCCGACGAGCTCGGCGGAGGCGGCGCGATCGGGGAACATCGTGCGCTCGCCGTCGGGGTCGACGAGGAGCACGACCGTGCCCGTGCGGCCCTCGTGCTGGAGGCGCACGTCGACGCCGTGCGACGCGAGCTCGGCCGCGAGGGCCGCGCCCGCGGCATCCGGCCCCACCCGGCCGATGAACCGGGTCGGCACGTGGGGGGCCGCGAGCGCTGCCACGTTCGCCGCGCTGCCGCCGCGCGACCGGAAGACCTGTGCGGCCGTATCGGTCGCCGTGCGCACGGATTCGCCCACCCACACGACGATGTCCTCGACGAGGTCGCCGACGACCGCGAGCACGCTGTGGCCGCCGGCGCCGGCGGCGAGGTCGGCTCGGTCAGCCGGCGGCGGCACGTGCGATCTCCGCGCCGAGCGCCACGTTGCCGCGGTAGACCTCGAGGTTCACCTCGAGGCTGCGCCCCTCGGTCGCGCGCTGCACGAAGTCGAGCAGGAACGGCGTCGTGTCGTGCCCCGAGATGCCGGCAGCGGATGCCGCGGCCAGCGCCTCGTCGAGTACGCGGTCGTGGAAGGCGGGATCGAGCTGCAGCGCCTCGTCGACCGGGTTGGCGACGAGCACGGCGGCGGTCAACCCGAACTCGTCGCGGGCACGCGCGAGCGCCGCGGCATCCGCTGGACTCTCGATGCGGTAGTCGAGCGCGAATCCGGAGTCCGCGACGTAGAAGCCCGGATACCGGTTCGTGCGATAGCCCACGACCGGGATGTTCAGCGTCTCGAGGCGCTCGAGCGTGGCGCCGATGTCGAGGATCGACTTCACGCCCGCACTCACGAGCGTGATCGGCGTCGTCGCGAGCGTCGTGAGGTCGGCCGACTCGTCGAACGTCTCGCTCGCGCCGCGGTGCACGCCGCCGAGGCCGCCGGTCGACATGAAGCGGATGCCGGCGCGGTGCGCGAGCCACGCGGTCGCCGCGACGGTCGTGCCACCGTCGAGCCCCTGGGCCCGGGCGATGGGCAGGTCGCGGACGCTCACCTTCACGACACCCCCGGATGCGCAGAGCCGCTCGATCTCGGCCGGGGAGAGGCCCACCGTGGCGACGCCGTCGATCACCCCGATGGTGGCCGGCACGACGCCCGCCGACCGCACCTGTTCCTCGGACTCGAGGCCGACCTCGAGGTTGCGCGGGCTCGGCAGGCCATGGCTCAGGATGGTGGACTCGAGGGCGAGCACGGGTGCGCCGGCCTCGAGTGCGTCGCGCACCTCGTCGGCGACGCGAATGCCGGGTGGAGGAGTCTGCATGCCGCCATCGTAGGAGGCTCCGCCGTCCGTCGCCGGGATCGGAGGCGGATGTCGGCGGCCGGGTCTATCGTGATTCCTTGTGTCGGAACCAGTGATCGTCGCCAGAGACCTCGTGAAGCGCTACGGGGGGTTCGCCGCGGTCGACGGCATCTCGTTCGAGGTCGCGCCGGGGGAGTCGTTCGGCCTCCTGGGGCCGAACGGTGCCGGCAAGTCGACCACGATGCGCATGGTGGGCGCGGTCTCCACGCGCACGGCGGGCGACCTCTCGATCCTCGGGCTCGACCCCGATGCCTACGGGCCCGAGATCCGCTCCCAGCTGGGCGTGGTGCCGCAGGCCGACAACCTCGACACCGAGCTCCGGGTGCGCGAGAACCTGCTCGTCTACGGCCGGTACTTCGGGCTTCCCGGCCGGCTGGTCGCGAAGCGCGCCGACGAACTGCTCGCGTTCGCGCAGCTCGAAGACAAGGGCAAGGCCAAGGTCGATTCGCTCTCGGGCGGTATGAAGCGCCGGCTCACCATCGCGCGTGCGCTCATCAACGACCCGCGGGTGCTGCTGCTCGACGAGCCCACCACCGGTCTCGACCCGCAGGCGCGCCACATCCTGTGGGACCGGCTGTTCCGGCTCAAGGAGCAGGGCACCACGCTGCTGCTCACCACCCACTACATGGACGAGGCCGAGCAGCTCTGCGACCGGCTCGTCGTGGTCGACAAGGGCGCGATCATGGCCGAAGGGTCTCCGGCCGAGCTCATCCGTCGCTACTCCTCGCGCGAGGTGCTCGAGGTGCGCTTCGGCAGCGACCGCAACAGCGAGGTCGCCGCGCGACTCGAGGGCATCGGCGACCGCATGGAGGTTCTGCCCGACCGCATCCTCGTGTACAGCCGCGACGGCGAAGCCGAACTGGTGAAGATCACCGAGGCCGGACTGCACCCCATCACGAGCCTCGTGCGTCGCTCCAGCCTCGAAGACGTGTTCCTCCGCCTCACCGGACGGACCCTCATCGAATGAGCGGCCTCGCCTCAGCGGGTCGAGGAGACCCGAACGGCCCCCTCGTGACCCGGCCGACGGATGCCGCGGCCGACGACACCCGCGCCGCGATCGCCGCCGGGCGGCGGCCGCGCCGTTGGGGCGCCTGGTATGTGGCGCTGCACCGATTCCGAGTGATGAAGAGCTACACCGGCACGGTCGTCGTCGCCGGCATCGGCAACCCGCTCGTCTACCTGTACGCCCTCGGCGTCGGGCTCGCGACCATCGTGGACGCGAACGTCGACGACCAGGCGGTCGGCGGCGTCAGCTACCTCGTGTTCGTCGCGCCCGCCCTGCTCGCGAGTGCGGCGATCACGGTGTCGAGCGAGGAGTTCACGTACCCGATCATGCTCGGCTACAAGTGGAACCCGACCTTCACGGGCATGAGCGCGTCGCCGCTGCGCCCGACCCAGATCGTCGACGGCATCGTCATCTCGGTCGCGATCCGCATGCTTGTGAACCTCGTGCTCTTCTTCGCGCTCATCGTGCTGTTCGGCGCCGCGCCGTCGGCCATCGCGGCGCTCATGGTGGTGGCCGGGCTCCTCGGCGGCCTCGCCTTCGGCACGGTGCTGATGGCGTACACCTCGACGCTCGAGGAGGACACCGGCCAGCTCGCCATGGTGATGCGCTTCGTCGTGCTGCCGATGACCCTGTTCTCGGGCACGTTCTTCCCGTTGTCGGTGTTCCCGGTGTGGCTGCAGTGGATCGGGTGGGTCTCGCCGCTCTGGCACAGCACCGAGCTCGCGCGGGTGTTCTCCTACGGCTACGGCGAGCCCATCTGGCTCACGGTCGTGCACGTCGCCTACCTCGTCGTGCTCGCCGCGGCGGGCTGGGTATGGGCCCGGCGCATCGCGGTGCGGAGGCTCGGCCGATGACCGTGACGCAACACGATCGCACCCAGCCGGGCTCCCGGCCCCGCCCGGTGCGCTCGCTCTACGCCGGCAATGCCCGTGCCGTGATGCTGCGCGGCTGGCGCGCCACCCGCAGCACCAACTGGCTGGTCATGCTGAGCGGCTTCTTCGAGCCGATCTTCTACCTGCTCGCCATGGGCATCGGACTCGGCACCCTCGTCGGCACCGTCACCACCGCGAGCGGGCGCGAGGTCGAGTACGCGGCGTTCATCGCCCCCGCCCTGCTCGCCGTCGCCGCGATGAACGGCGCGATCTACGACTCCACGTGGAACGTGTTCTTCAAGATGCAGTTCGCGAAGCTGTACGAGGGCATGCTCTCCACCTCCCTGGGCCCCCTCGACGTCGCCCTCGGCGAGATCCTCCTCGCCCTGTTGCGCGGCGCCCTGTACGCTGCCGGGTTCCAGCTGGTGATGCAGGCGCTCGGCCTCAACCTCTCGTGGTGGGCGCTCCTCGCCCTCCCGGCGGTGCTCCTCATCGCGTTCGGCTTCGCAAGCCTCGGCATGGCGATCACGAGCTACATGAAGACGTTCCAGCAGATGGACTGGATCAACTTCGTGATGCTGCCGATGTTCCTGTTCTCGGCCACCTTCTACCCGCTCACGGTGTATCCCGAGTGGCTCCAGCAGGTCATCCAGGCACTGCCGCTCTGGCACGGCGTGGAACTCGTGCGCGGACTCACCACGGGCGACGTCGGCTGGGGCATGCTCTGGCACGTCCTCTACTACGCCGTGATGATCGCGGTGGGTCTCGTGTTCACCACGAGGCGGCTGCGAACGCTGTTCCTCGACTGACTCGGCGCCGGGTTCGGCGCTCGTTGTCCGCTTAGTCGAACAGGCCGTCGGGCGGCAGCACACCGACATCCTCGAGCAGGAGGCGTTCGGGCGGCTGGGCGTACCAGAGCCCGTCGGGATCGTCGGCGCTGGTCACGTCGGACAGCATCGGAATGGCCGCCTCCCAGTGACGTCGCGACTCCCACATGGCGATCCCCACGATGCGCCCGTCGCCGACCTCGCGCCAGGGACCTACCTGGTCGAGTCCCGGTGTGCCGAGTGCCGCGAAGCGCATCCGGTTCAATGCGTCGAGCACTTCGCGTTCGTGGCCCGGGTTCGGCACGTGGATCGACATCTGGATGAACATGCGCCCCACGCTAGCGAGTGTTTCCGCGTATGACGACCCTGCGGGACATCCGGAACCGCCGAGCGTATCGTGGCGGAATCGAACACCGAGGAGCCCTCATGTCGCACCGCGAGCCGCACGCCGCCACCGAGCCCCGCCCGGGCGCGGTCATGGGCATGCGCGGCTGCGAGCGCGCGGCGGAGTGCCGGAGCGACCGCCCGGGGCACGGGTTGCACGCCATGCAGGAGCGGCTCGCCGTGACGACGGCGTCGAAGTGGGTCGACGCGATCGTGATCGACATCGATGAGCTCGGGTTCGCCACGCTGGTCGAGTTCGCGGCGGGCGACGGCAACGTCGGCGGTGATGACGCGGAAGCGGCTGTCCGACGCGTCTGGCACCACGACGGATTCGAGGGCGCGCTGGCGCCGGGTGAGCCGGTCGCCATCCACGCCCTCTACGGTGTGCTGGCCCGGGGCCGGCAGCGCTTCAGCGTCGCCGACGCCTGAGCGCGACTACGCCGAGGTCGGCGTCGCCCCGCTCATCGAGCCCATCATCTTCTCCATCGCCATGACCGCCTGATCGCACGCCATGGCGCACATGCGGCAGTGCTCGCTCATGTCGGCGTGCATCTGGCACTCCGCCGAGCAGGCTCGCATCATGATGACGGTGCTCTGCATCATCGAGGACATCACCTGCATGTCCCAGCCGTTCATGCGGAGCATCATCCGCATCATGGTGTTGCACACGTCGGCGCAGTTGGAGCACAGCCCGGCGCACCGGGCCATGTTCTCGGCAGCGTCGGCATCGGCGCACATCACGCAGGCCTGCATACACGCCGACAGCGCCTCGATGGTCTCCTGCATCATCGCCGGATCCACGCCCTGCATCGGCATCTCCGACGTCGACATGGCGTTCTTCATCATGTCCATGGTCATGTTCATCTGCGCCTCGCCGTTCCGGGAGACCGAGCGCCGACGGTGCCGGCGGATGACTCGGCGGCCCTGATCGCTGTCATGCTACGCGGGGCCTTCCGGGGCCGACAGGGGTTGCGCGACGGTCGGCGCGTACCCTCGCCCACCACTTCGCGATTTTTCCTCAACCTTCTGGGCAGGTAAGGTAAACCTCACCTCACCTCACCTCACCTCACCTCACCTACCCGAGTCCCAGCCGATTGAATTCGAGATCCCGACCCGTGCGCCAGATCGCCATCCCGAGTCCGCTCCACTTGACCCGACGCGACCCCGGTGCCCCCGCGGTGCGCACCGTCGACGGGAGTCTCAGTTACGGCGAGCTCGATGAGCGGGTGCGGGAGCGGCGCGAGCAGTTGGGTGACGTGCGGCGTCTCGTCATGGTCTCCTGCGCGAACGAGGTGGAGCCGCTCGTGACGTACCTGGCGGCTCGCGAGGGTGGACACCCCGTGCTGCTCGTCGACGGTGATGCCGGGCAGGCGTCGAGCCGTCGTGCGCTGCTCGAGCGGTACGACCCCGACGTGGTGTTCGGGCGCGGCGAGCAGGGCTGGGCGCTCGAGGAGCGCCGCGACGGCACTCGGCACGAACTGCACCCCGAGCTGGCGATGCTGTCGAGCACGTCGGGCTCGACGGGGGCCCCGAAGCTCGTTCGCCTGTCCCATGACAACCTCCTCAGCAATGCGGCGAGCATCGCGACGTATCTCGGACTCCGGACCGACGATCGCGCCGCCACGGCCCTGCCGATGCAGTACTGCTACGGGCTCTCGGTCATCAACAGTCATCTGTTCGCCGGGGCGAGCCTCTTCCTCACGGAACGCTCCGTCGTCGAACCCGCCTTCTGGCGCGAGTTCGACGAGGCTGAGGCGACCTCGTTCGCAGGGGTGCCCTTCACCTTCGAACTGCTCGACGCCTCGGGCTTCGACGAGCGCACGCCGCCGCGCCTCCGCACCGTCACCCAGGCGGGCGGCCGGCTCGCCCCTGATCAGGTGCGCCGCTACGCCCGCCTCGGGCAGGAACGCGGATTCGACTTCGTGGTCATGTACGGCCAGACCGAGGCGACCGCTCGCATGGCCTACCTCCCGCCCGACCTCGCCGAGGACCGCCCGAGCTCGATCGGCATCCCCATCCCGGGCGGCCGGTTCCGCATCGACGAGACCGCGGGCAGTGGCGAGCCCGGTGTCGGCGAGCTGGTGTACGCAGGTCCGAACGTGATGATGGGCTATGCCGAGACCAGTGAGGACTTCGCGGTTGGTGCCACGCTCGAGGAGTTGCACACGGGTGACCTGGCACGACGGGCCGACGACGGGCTCTACGAGATCGTCGGCCGCAGCAGCCGGTTCGTGAAGGCCTTCGGCCTTCGCATCGATCTCGACCGCGTCGAGCAACTGCTCATCGAGAACGGCATCGACGCGCGTGCGGTCGGGCACGACGAGCGACTCGCCGTCTTCGTGCGCACCGAGCGCGAGGTGCGTACGGCCGCGACGATCATCGCCGACTCCACCGGGCTTCCATCCCATGGCGTGACCGTGCACGCGATCGCCGAGTTCCCCCGTACCCCCAACGGCAAGTCGGACCTCGCCGCCCTCGTGCGGCACGCGGCCCTGCTCGAGCGTTCGGGTGGAGCGGACGCCACCGCCTCGATCTCCGTCGAAGGGGTGCGGGAGCTCTATGCCGAACTCCTCGGCCGGCCCGATGCGGGCCCCGACGACAGCTTCGTCACGCTCGGCGGGGACTCGCTCAGCTACATCGAGGTGTCGCTCCGGCTGGAGCGCCTCATCGGCGGCCTTCCGCCCGACTGGCCGAGTCGGAGCATCCGCATGCTGGCGCACGTCGAGGCCGAGGTCGAAGGCGATGATGCTGAGGTGGAGGAGGACGTCGCGGTCGCGCAGCCTCGCCGAACGCGGCGCTCGTGGGTGGGGCGGGTCGAGACATCCGTGGTTCTCCGCACCGTCGCGATCCTGCTCATCGTGGCCACGCACGCTGATCTCATCGCCGTCAAGGGCGGCGCCCACCTGCTGCTCGGCGTCGCGGGCTTCAACCTCGCCCGGTTCAAGCTCACCGAGGTCCCGCGCCGTGATCGCGTTCGGGGGCTCCTGCGGGCTGCGGCGCAGATCAGCGTTCCCGCCGTGCTCTGGATCGGGGGCGTCGCGCTCATCGCCCGCAGTTACGATCCGGCGACGGTCTTCCTCCTGAACAACCTCTTCGGCCAGCACGAGCGCTGGGGCGAGCAATGGCAGTTCTGGTTCCTGGAGGCGCTGGTGTGGGCCATCCTCGCACTCGCCGTGCTGCTCCTCGTGCCGCGGCTCGACGCCCTGGAGCGGCGTCACCGCTTCAGCTTCGCGCTCGCCGTCGTCGGGGCCGCCCTCGCGCTGCGCCTCGTCGCGGCGGGCGGCGTCACGGCAGGGTCGCCTGAGCGATACGCGCTGCCCGTCGTGGTGTGGCTCGTCGCCCTCGGCTGGCTCGTCGCGCGCTCCTCCACGACGGCCCATCGCCTGGTCACGACCGCCGTGATCCTCGCGACGACCCCGGGGTTCTTCGGGGATCCGCTCCGCGAGGGGATCGTCGTTGCCGGACTCCTGCTGCTGCTCTGGCTCCCCACGATTCCCGTGCCCGCCGTCCTCGCGGGCGCCCTCGGCACCATCGCGTCGGCGTCGCTGTTCGTCTATCTCACGCACTGGCAGGTCTACCCACCGATCGAGGAGGTCTCGCCCGCCCTCGCCATCCTCGCGTCGTTCGCGGTGGGGATCCTCGCGTGGCGCGGCTACGGCCTGCTCGAGCGTCGTGCCCGCGACCTCTGGTCCCTGTCGGTGAAGCGATGCGGGCGCCGGTGGGAGCGGACATGAAACGAGCGGGGCGGATGCCGCAGCCGCAGCATCCGCCCCGTGCGATGAGCGGCCGGGATCAGCGCCAGGCAACCGCCACCACGACGTTGACGAGCGTGAGCGCGCCGACGGCCCACAGCGCCCAGCTCGGGGCCGGGTTCTTCTTGCGGTACACGAAGACGAGCACGGTGATGATGATCGCGATGACGAGCTTGACCGTGATCTTCCAGTTGTCCACGTCGTAGAGATCGCCCATCTCGATGGTCGCCACGAGCAGCAGGCCGGTGATCAGCTGGGTGAGCGCTCCATCGATCATGGCCCGCACCACGGTGCCCTTGCCCTGCCCGATCGCCTTCACCTGGACGAGGAATCCGCCGAGCAGCATGGAGAGGCCGACGAAGTGCAGGATGACGAGGATGATGCGGAGGATGTCCATGGCACGAGCCTAGGAGTCGGGCCCCTGCCGGCGCCACCTGAGCACCGCGGTTCCGGCGGAAGCCAATCGAAAGACGGATGCCGCGGTCAGCGTGAGAGGGCGCGGATGGCGCGCACGGTCGCGATCGCGGCCTCGGCAGCCTCGCGCCCCTTGTCCTCCTTGGAGCCGGGGAGACCGGCTCGGTCGAGTCCCTGCTGCTCATCGTCGAGGGTGAGCACGCCGAACCCGACGGGCTTGCCGGTGTCGAGTGCCACCCGCGTGAGCCCGTCGGTCGCGGCCGAGGACACGTACTCGAAGTGCGGCGTTCCGCCACGGATGATGACCCCGAGGGCCACCACCGCGTCGGCGCCGAGGTCGAGCGCGGCCTTGGCGACCACGGGCAGCTCGAAGCTGCCGGGTACTCGCACGAGGTCGAAGTCGGCACCGGATGCCTCGAGGGTGCGTGTCGCTCCGGCGATGAGCCCGTTCGTGATCTCGTCGTGCCAGCTGCCGGCCACGATCACGACCCTGAGGCCGCGTCCGTCCACATCGAGTTCGGGGGAGCCCTGTCCGCTCATGATGCGTGTCCCTTCAGGAGTGCTTCGGCCGCGGCATCCGTCAGCTGCCGGTCATCGATCGTGTGGCCCATGCGGTGCCGCTTGGTGTCGAGGTACCCGGCATTGCCCGCGCCGACGCCGACGACGAGCGGCAGGCGTTCCGTCACGCGGATGCCTCGCGCCTCGAGCTGGCGCACCTTCTCGGGGTTGTTGGTGAGCAGGCGCACCCGCGTGATGCCGAGGTCCGCGAGGATCGCGGTCGCGGCGCCGTAATCACGCGCGTCGATGGGCAGTCCCAGCGCGAGGTTGGCGTCGAGGGTGTCGAGGCCGTCCTCCTGCAGGCGGTAGGCGCGGAGCTTGTTGATGAGGCCGATGCCCCGGCCCTCGTGGCCGCGCAGGTACACCACGACGCCGCCGCGGTCCTCGATCGCCTCGAGCGCGGCGTCGAGCTGCGGGCCGCACTCGCATTTCAGCGAGCCGAACGCCTCACCCGTCAGGCACTCCGAGTGCACGCGCACGATGGCGCCATCGGGGTCGAGCGACGGCTCGCCCGAGATGATCGCCACGTGGTCGGCGCCGGTGGAGCGGTCGCGGTAGGCGCGCACGCGGAAGACGCCGTGGTCGGTGGGCAGCGAGGTCTCGACCTCGAACGCGACGCGCGACGACTCGGGCACGGCGATGCGCTCGCCGGACTCGAGGCTCTGGCCGGCGTGCCACTCGTTCATCCACTCGATGAGGGCCGCGACCGTCGTGACGGGCAGCCCGTCACGTGCCCCGAGCTCGATGAGGCCGGGCAGGCGCATCATGTCGCCGTCGTCCTGCACGAGTTCGCCGATCACGGCGACCGGCTCGAGGCCGGCCAGGCGCATGAGGTCGACAGCGGCCTCGGTGTGGCCCGCGCGCTCGCGCACGCCGCCCTCGACCGCGCGGAGCGGGATCACGTGGCCGGGTCGGATCAGCTGCTCGGGCGTGGATGCGGGATCGGCGAGCACGCGCAGCGTGTGGGCGCGGTCGGCGGCGCTGATGCCGGTGGACACCCGGTCGGCCGCGTCGACCGAGATCGTGTAGGCAGTGCCGCGCACGTCCTCATTGCGCTCGACCATGGGCGGCAGCTCGAGCCGGTCGGCGACCGAGTTCGGCATCGGCGCGCAGAGGAACCCGCTCGTGTGGCGGATCATCCACGCGAGCCACTCCTGGGTGGCGAACTCGGCGGCCATGATCGCGTCGCCCTCGTTCTCACGTGCCTCGTCGTCGGCGACGATCACGGGCTTGCCCGCTCGCAGCGCGTCGAGCACGTCGGGGATGCTGGAGAGACTCATGCACGGCTCCCGGTCGGAATTGCGGCCGGTTCGGCGAGCGACGACGGCAGCGAACGGTGCGCGTCGAGTCGGAGCATCCGCTCGACGTGACGCGCGAGGATGTCGGTCTCGATGTTCACCGAGTCGCCGACCTCGAGACGACCGAGCGTCGTGGCCTGGAGCGTCTCGGGGATGAGCGACACCTCGAACCACGAACCGTCGGCCTCGTCGCCGAGGGCGCTGACCGTGAGCGACACGCCATCGACCGTGATCGAGCCCTTGTCGACGACGAGCGGGGCGTGCGCCTCGTCGAGCGTGAAGCGGATGACCCGCCAGGCGTCGCCCGGGCGTACGTCGAGCACGCGCGACGTGCCGTCGATGTGTCCCTGCACGATGTGCCCGCCGAGGCGGTCGCCGACGAGCGCCGCGCGCTCGAGGTTCACCGGCCGGCCTTCGCTGACCTCGTCGAGGGTCGACATCGCGAGGGTCTGCGCCATGATGTCGGCGGTGAACGACTCGTCGTCGAAGTCCACGACGGTCAGGCACACCCCCGAGACGGCGATGGAGTCGCCGTGCCGGACGCCCTGGACGGCCTTCGGCCCACGCACGGTGAGGCGCGCGGCATCCGCGCTCCGCTCGACGCGCGTGATCGTGCCGAGCTCCTCGATGATTCCGGTGAACATGTCAGTTCCCTTCCTTGACGCTGTGTGGCCCTCTCGAGGCCGGGTGGGCGACGACGAGCAGGTCGTCGCCGAGCCGCTCGACGGCGGCGAAGTCGAAGTGGAGGGCCTCGGCGATGGCCGAGATGCCGAGGTCGCCGACGGCGACGCGTGGGCCGCCGAGCAGCATCGGCGCGAGGTAGACGAGCACCTCGTCGACGAGCCCGGCCGCGAGGAAGGCGCTCGCGAGCGTCGGACCGCCTTCGACGAAGAGCGAGCGGATGCCGCGCCGCTGCAGTTCGTGCAGGTCGTGCACGAGGTCGGCACCCTCGAGCGCGACGGGGGCGATGGGATGCCGGGTGAGCGCGGCGCCGTCGGGGATCGGCCGCCGTCCGAACACCACGGGCACGGGTTGCGCGTCGAGGAGTTCGCCGGTCGCCGAGCGGGCGGTGAGCGAGGGGTCGTCGGCGAGCAGCGTGCCGGTGCCCACGGCGATCGCGTCGACCGCGGCGCGGCGGCGGTGCACGTCGGCGCGGGCGGCGGGCCCCGTGATCCACTGGCTGGAGCCGTCGGATGCCGCGGCGCGCCCATCGAGGCTCGCCGCCCACTTGACGGTCACGTGCGGCCGGCGGTGCCGCGCGGCGAAGAGCCAGTCGTCGAGGAATGCCTCGGACTCGTCGACGAGCACGCCGGCGACGACCTCGATCCCGGCCGCGCGCAGCCGGTCGGCACCGCCCGCGGAGTAGTCGCCTGGGTCGGCTACGGCGTAGACCACGCGCGCGATGCCCGCGTCGATGAGCGCGACGGCGCACGGCCCGGTGCGTCCGGTGTGGTTGCAGGGCTCGAGCGTCACGATCGCGGTGGCGCCCTCGGCAGCGCCGGGCGCGAGCCTGGAGAGCGCGTCGACCTCGGCGTGCGCCGTTCCGGCGCCGCGATGCCATCCCTCGGCGAGCACGTCGCCGTGCGGCGAGACGATGACACAGCCGACGCGCGGGTTCACGCCCTTCGCCGGTCCGCGGGTGGCGAGCTCGAGGGCACGGCGCATCGCGGCGACATCCGCCATCGTGTGCTCGCCGGTGATCATCCTCAGTGCCGTTCTCTCAGGCTCCGGGGATGTCGGGTGATGCCACGGTGCCGAAACACCCATGGCGTCGGCGACGCACTGCGCCGCCGACACGTGCCGCCTCCCATCCGGACTTTCACCGTCGGTACCGGAATTCCACCGGTTCAACCGTTCGCCCGAGACCTTTCGGCCTCGCGCTCGCGGCTCGCGGACTGTCACCGCCGGTTCGGAATTACACCGACCCCGGAGCACGTTGTCGTGTCGATTCTATGACAACGCGAGAGCGGGTCGGGTATTCCCCGGTCACGTCGGCCGTCATGAGGGGGTCATGAGACGGCCGACGGATGCCTCAGCGGCACCCCGCGGCGGCGTCGACCTGCGCGTCCGACGGCCGCCCGTACGCCTCGATGCCTGCACCGGGAAGGTCGTAGCCCATGCCGATGGCCCACGCGGTCGCCCACATCTCGTGGTCGCCGCCGAACGGCTCGGCCGTGAAGATGGCGTAGCACTCGTCGCGGAGCACCTGGGTGTGGCCGACCTCGTGCACCACCACGGCCTTCGCGTTCTCGTCGGCGTGCCACTCGCGCTCGATGCTCTCGGTGAGCGAGATGCGGCCCCAGCCGTCGTCGTCGTCGGGCATGAACTCCGCAGTTCCCGAGTACCATTCGTCGCTCGAGAGCCCGGCGACTTCGTAGGCCCAGACGAACTCGAGTTCGACGCCGGCCGCGATCGATCGCGCGAACGCCTCGATCTCGGCACGCAGCGGATGCTCCAGCCGGCGCGCCTCCTCGGCGGCGTGCGACGCGCGCACCTGTTCGATGGCCGCCACCGTGGCCGTGAACGCGCCCGCCGAATCCTTGGGATGCCCCCACGCGCCGCCCGACTGGTCGATCGCATGCCGCAGGTCCATGCGCGCGACGTGGCTCGCCGACGGATGGTCGGCGAGCGCCTGCTCACCGCTGGCCGCGAGGGCGGCGAAGAGCGCTTCCCGTGCGTCGACGGCTGAGGCCCGGGCGGCCGAGAGCTCGCTGCTCGCCGAGTCGAGCTCGACCACCTCGCCGTCACGGAGCTCACGCACCTCGAGCAGTCGTGCGGCGTCGGCGTAGCGGTCCCAGGGCGCCCCGGCGTGCTCGTCGGGCTCGACGATGCCGAGTCGAGGGGTGAGCTCCGCGTCGGGCGCGCGCTCGAGGGTCGACGCAAGGGCGTCCGAGGCATCCGTCAGCGAGGCGAGCGCAATGGGGTCGGCGTCGGCCGGTGCGGCCACCAGTTCGAGTTCCTCGACCTGCGTGCTCGCGAGCTCGGCACGCTCGAGGAGGGCGGCGTAGTCGTCGGCGGTATCGGTGGCGACGGCCTGCACCGCGGCGTACTCGGCGTGGGCGCGCTCGTAGGCCCACGACGAGAGCGCATGCTGCACGAGCGCGCCGAGCGTGACCGAGACGAGCCCGACCGTGAGGATCAGCAGCACGACCGGCCAGACCGGCGGCTTCCGTGGTGCCCCGACCGGTGCCTCCATCGGTGCGTCGACCACTGCCGTCATCCCATCCGCCCTCACTGCTCTTCGGCCACTCGCGTCGATCTCACGCTAGCGGGCGCGCGGCCCCGCCGGATCTCGATCTGGTCACGCGATCGGGTCACGCGATGAATCCCATGATCGGGTCGGCGATCGGGTCGCGCCTCGGCGAGGGCGCGGGCGGTGCCGTCGTCGACGACGAGGTCGGTGATGAGTCGCACGGCAGGTACGGTTGGACGACGGGTCGGGCGCATGGGGGTGCGTCCGGCCCGTTCTGCTGCGCGGCGACCGTTCGGGGCTGCGCTGTGTCGTCACCGCGCCGAGTCGCTCAGCGGAAGTGCGAGCCGAGCAGGTCGGGGAGCTCTGCGAGGCCGCTCACCTCGATCACTCCCGCGGCTCGGGCCGCCGCCGCCTCCTCGTCCGGCGGTGTCTCACCTCGCCGGTTCAGCCAGACGCCCACGAGGCCCGCGCTCGCGGCGCCGATGGCGTCGGTGTGCAACCGGTCGCCGACGTAGGCCGCGGCCGAGACCGGTGCCGTCGCGCTGAACCGATCGACGGCGAACCGGAAGATCGCGGGGTCGGGCTTGGTGACGCCCACGGCCCCGGATGCGATGACGTGCTCGACACGACCGCCGAGCGCGAGTCGCGCGATCTTCGCCGACTGGTAGTCGAGCTCGCCGTTCGTGATGATGCCGAAGCGCACGCCCGGAAAGCGGGCGGCGAGCGCGTCGAGCGTGGGGGCGACATCGTCGTGCAGGGCCCACGATTCGCGGTATCGCTCGAAGTACTCCGCGAACCACCGGCTCGCGCCGTGCTCGTCGAGCTCCTCGCCGTAGAACCGGGCGAACGCGGCCGCCCGCGCCCGCCGCTGGCCCTCGAACGTCAGCGCGCCGTCGAGGTAGGCGAGGTAGTGCTCCTCCTCGAGTTCGTGCCACCGCCGGGCGGCCGCGGTCTCGTCGCCGCGGTAGTCGCGGGCGCGCATGTGCAGCATGATGCCGGCGGCGACCGCCTCTCGGTGCGCCATCAGGGTGTCGTCGAGGTCGAAGAGCACCACGGGCGTCGCGTCGTGCCACGCATGCTCGCTCACGCGGCGGCCCCGAGCAGTGCGTCCCAGCTGGCGCGGGCCCTCGGATCGACGGATGCCTCGCGCACCGCGTACCACGCCGGAAGCGTCGTGCCGTCTCGCCTCGGAACGGTGGCGTGCTCGGGCTGGATGCGCCGGAACCCCGCCGCTCGTGCGACCCGCGCGGACGCCACGTTGCCCTCGACCGCACGCCAGAACACCGTCTCGGCACCGGGGATCCCGCCCGCGAGCGTCCACTCCGCGACGGCCGTCGCAGCCTCGCTCATGAGCCCGGCGCCGCGATGCTCGGCACCGATCCAGAAGCCGAGCTCGTGCTGGATGTCGCGCACGCTGATCACGCCCAGGAGCGGCGCACCCGTGTCGCGACGGAGCGCCCAGGTGAGCTCGCTGCCGTTCGCCCACGACGCGGGCACGTGCTCGCCGAGGAAGGCGTCGGCATCGGCGCGGGTGTACGGCCACGGGGTCGTGAGGTACTGCTCGAAGAGCGGATCCTGGCAGTGGTGCGTGACGAGCTCGGCGTCGCCCGGCACCGGCACGTCGAGCATGAGCCGTTCCGTGCGGATGACGACCGGGATCATGGTCAGCCCCGGCGAACGAAGCCGACGCGTTCGTAGACGGTTCGGAGCATCCGCTCGGCTCGCTCGGCCGCACGCTCGGCGCCGATCGCGAGCAGGCGGTCGAGCTCGGCCGGGTCCTCCATGAGTTCGAGCGTGCGGGCGCGGATCGGGGCGACCCGGTCGACGACCGCGTCGGACACGTCCTTCTTGAAGTCGCCGTAGCCGCGACCCTCGTACTCGGTCTCGAGCTCGGTGATCGGACGCCCGGTGATCGCGGCGAGGATGTCGAGGAGGTTCGAGATGCCGGGCTTCTCGGCCGGGTCGTAGCGCACCTCACGCCCCGTGTCGGTGACGGCGCTGCGGAACTTCTTCGCGGTGACCGCAGGGTCGTCGAGGAGCTTCACGAGACCGGTCTCGGAGACCGCGGACTTCGACATCTTCGCAGTGGGGTCCTGCAGGTCGTAGATGCGAGCCGACTCCTTCGGGATGAGCGCCTCGGGCACGACGAAGGTGTCGCCGAAGCGCGCGTTGAAGCGCTGTGCCAGGTCGCGGGTGAGTTCGAGGTGCTGGCGCTGGTCGTCGCCGACCGGTACGAGCTGCGTGCCGTAGAGCAGGATGTCGGCCGCCATGAGCACCGGGTAGGTGAAGAGGCCCACCGTGGTGCCCTCGGTGCCCTGCTTGGCCGACTTGTCCTTGAACTGGGTCATGCGGCTCGCCTCGCCGAAGCCCGTGATCGTACCGAGCACCCAGGCGAGCTCGGTGTGCGCCGGAACGTGGGACTGCACGAACAGCGTGGATCGCTCGAGGTCGACGCCGGCGGCCAGGTACTGCGCAGCCGTGCGTCGCGTGGCCTCGTGCAGGGCCTTCGGGTCCTGGGCGACCGTGATGGCATGCAGGTCGACGACGCAGTAGATGGGGTCGGCCTCGTCTTGGAGCGCGACCCAGTTCACGAGCGCGCCGAGGTAGTTGCCGAGGTGGAGCGAGTCGCCCGAGGGCTGCATGCCCGAGAACACGGTGGGGCGGGTTGAAGTGTCCATGCGGTGGGAGTCCTTGTCAGCGGGGGAGTCAGATGGCGTAGTCGACGACCACGGGGGCGTGGTCGGACCATCGCGTGTCGTAGGTGGCGGCGCGGTCGACCGAGTAGTCGACGACGGTCTCGGCCAGCTTCGGCGTCGCGAGCTGGTAGTCGATGCGCCACCCGGTGTCGTTGTCGAACGCCTTGCCGCGCCAGGACCACCACGCGTACGGCCCGTCGACCTCACCCGCGAACCGCCGGCCGACGTCGACCCAGCCGAGGCCGGCACCCCGGTTGTACTCGGGGTCGTCTTCGGCGCCGACGAAGCGATCGAAGTACGCGCGTTCGTCGGGCAGGAACCCGGCGCGCTTCACGTTGCCCTTCCAGTTGCGGATGTCGAGCGTGCGGTGGCCGACGTTGAGGTCGCCGACCACGAGGGCGAGCTCGGACTGGGCTGCCAGATCGGGCAGCCGCGCCTCCATGGCATCGAGGAACCGGTACTTCTCGACCTGCTTCTGGGTGTCGGCCTCGCCGGAGTGCACGTAAGCGCTCACCACGGTGACCACTCGGTCGCCGACCTCGTAGTCGGCCTCGAGCCAGCGGCCCGCCGTGTCGAAGTCGGCGGCGCCGAACTCGACGCGGTGGATGCTCGCCCGGTTGCGGCTCGCGATGGCCACGCCCGCGCGGCCCTTCGCCGTGGCCGGGTCGTGCAGGATGTCCCAGTCCTCGCCGAGCAACGACTGCAGGTCTTCGGTGGAGGCCCGTACCTCCTGCATGGCGAGGATGTCGACGTCGCGGCCCGCGACCCAATCACCCATGCCCCGGCGGAATGCGGCGCGCACTCCGTTCACGTTGACGGTGGCGACACGGAGGGGTTTCGCGGGGGGCATGCCTTCGATCCTAAGGGAGCCCTCCGACGTCGCCCGGCCTCGGCGGAGCGGCGACGGATGCCTCGGCGCGGGCGAGTTCCTCCTCGGCCCGGGCCAACCGTCGTCGCGCCGGCATCCGCTCGATCCAGCTCGCGGCGGCGAGCGCACGTCGCGCCTCGCGCACCCGGACTCGCGCCGCCGTGACGAGCGCGCGCCGCTCCCGCTCCCGCTCCTCGGCGAGGAGCTGCTCGGCGGTCACGTGCCGGAGCGTCTCCTGGTTGTCGGCCGCCTCCACGGCGATCCAGCTCGCGGCCACGAGCATGACGATGCTCGTGAGCCGGAACCACAGGAGGAGCGCGATGAAGACCGTGAACGTCGCCAGCAGCGGGTTTCCGCTCGCGCCCGACACGACATAGCCGCTCACGAGCTGCAGCACCGAGATGGCGGCCGAGCCCAGGAGCGAACCCGCCCACATCCGGCGCCAGGGCATCGAGGCCCCCGAGAGGAATCGGAACAGCACCGCGAGGGCGAGGGTGTCGATCACGAAGACGACGACGAGGGCTCCGGCCTGCAGGAGGCCGCTCGACCAGCCGCGATCGCCGGCCAGGCCGAGCAGGCCGAGCATCCACCCGAACAGCGACGTCGCGACGACCGAGAGCACCGTGGCCGCGAGCACGATCCCGCCGAACGCGAGGCCCGCGAGGAAGTCGCGTGCCTTGAGGTAGACGTAGGCGCGGGTGTCCTTCGGGAGGCCGAAGATGCTGCGCACCGCCATCCGCGTGTACGTGATCCACGCGATCGCCGTCCAGATCAGGCCGCCGAGGGCGACCGCCCCGGTCCATCCGAAGAGGCTGGTGCTGCTGGAGGTGATCTCGACGAGCTCGTCGGTCGAGATGACGCCCTCCTCGCCGATGAGGCCGGGGGCGTACGTATTGAGGAGCAGGACGAACGCCTGGAGCGTCTCCCGGCTGCCGGTGAGCCAGATGCCCGCGACGGCGAACGCCACGTAGACCGCCGCGAAGATGGCGAACAGCGCCTGGTAGCTCATGCCGGCCGAGAGGAGGAAGCCGTTCCGCGCGAGGAAGTGGCGCCACACCCGCACCGGGAAAAGCGCCATGGTGCGCTGGGTGAGCGTGGTCACCGTGCTGATCGGCTCCTCGAGTCGGTCGCGGATCCGTTGGCGCTCGCTCACGGCCCAAGACTAGCGAGGCCGCAGGCAGTGCCCGCGGCCTCGCTCGCTGAGGGGTCGACGTATCTGGGTTCGCCGCTACGGCTTGCCGCGCATGATCGCCTGCTTGACCTCGGCGATCGCCTTCGTCACCTCAATGCCGCGCGGGCACGCCTCGGTGCAGTTGAAGGTCGTGCGGCAGCGCCACACGCCCTCCTTGTCGTTGAGGATGTCGAGCCGCACATTCGCGGCGTCGTCGCGGTCGTCGAAGATGAACCGGTGCGCGTTCACGATCGCCGCGGGGCCGAAATACTGGCCGTCGGTCCAGAACACGGGGCACGACGACGTGCATGCCGCGCACAGAATGCACTTCGTGGTGTCGTCGAAGATCTCGCGCTTGGCGATCGACTGCACCCGCTCCTTGCCGGCCTCGGGCTGCGAGTTCGCGATCAGGAACGGCTGCACCTCGCGGTAGCTCGCGAAGAACGGCTCCATGTCGACGACGAGGTCCTTCTCGAGCGGCAGGCCCTTGATCGCCTCGACGTAGATGGGCTTCGAGATGTCGAGGTCCTTGATGAGCGTCTTGCAGGCCAGACGATTGCGGCCGTTGATGCGCATGGCGTCGGAGCCGCAGATGCCGTGCGCGCACGAACGGCGGAACGTGAGCGAGCCGTCCTGCTCCCACTTGATCTTGTGCAGGGCGTCGAGCACGCGGTCGGTGGCGAACATCTCGACGTCGAAGTCCTGCCAGCGCGGCTCGGTGTCGACATCGGGATCGAACCGGCGGATCAGGAAGGTGACGGTGAACGACTGCAGCGCGGCATCCGTCGACTGGGCCTCGAGCGTGGCGGTGGACACGTCAGTACTTCCTTTCCATCGGCTGGTACCGGGTGATGGTCACGGGTTTCCAGTCGAGCCGGATGTGATCATCGGCGAGCGAGGAGTGCGGGTCACCCGACAGGTAGGCCATGGTGTGCTGCATGTACTGCTCGTCGTCGCGGTTCGGGAAGTCGTCGCGCATGTGGCCGCCGCGGCTCTCCTTGCGGTTGCGTGCGGAGAACACGACCACCTCGGCGAGGTCGAGCAGGAACCCGAGCTCGACGGCCTCGAGCAGGTCGGTGTTGAAGCGCTTGCCCTTGTCCTGCACTGCGACGTTGCGGTACCGCTCGCGGAGGCCCGCGATGACCTCGGTGACATGGGCGAGGGACTCGTCGGTGCGGAACACCTGCGCGTTCTTGTCCATCTCGTCCTGCAGCTCCTTGCGGATCGCGGCGATCCGCTCGGTGCCGTTGGAGTCGCGGAGTTCGTCGAGCATCCGGCGCACAGCGGCGGCCGGATCGGCGGGCAGCGGCGTGAAGTCGACGCCCTTGACGTACTCGACGGCGTTGCGGCCGGCGCGCTTGCCGAAGACGTTGATGTCGAGCAGCGAGTTCGTGCCGAGGCGGTTCGAGCCGTGCACCGAGACGCAGGCGCACTCGCCGGCGGCGTAGAGGCCGGGAACGACCGTCGTGTTGTCGCGGAGCACCTCGGCGGCCACGTTGGTCGGGATGCCGCCCATGGCGTAGTGCGCGGTCGGCATGACGGGCACCGGCTCGTACACCGGGTCGACGCCGAGGTAGGTGCGCGCGAACTCCGTGATGTCGGGCAGCTTCGTCTCGAGCACCTCGGCGCCGAGGTGGGTGCAGTCGAGGAGCACGTAGTCCTTGTGGGGGCCGGCGCCGCGGCCCTCGGCGACCTCCTGCACCATGCAGCGTGCGACGATGTCGCGAGGCGCGAGGTCCTTGATGGTCGGCGCGTACCGCTCCATGAAGCGCTCGCCGCTCGCGTTGCGCAGAATCGCGCCCTCGCCGCGGGCGCCCTCGGTGAGCAGGATTCCGAGACCGGCCAGGCCGGTCGGGTGGAACTGGAAGAACTCCATGTCCTCGAGCGGCAGGCCCTTGCGCCAGATGATGCCGACGCCATCGCCCGTGAGGGTGTGCGCATTCGAGGTGGTCTTGAAGATCTTGCCGAAGCCGCCGGTGGCGAAGATGATGGCCTTCGCCTGGAAGACGTGCAGCTCACCGGTGGCGAGCTCGTAGGCGACGATGCCCGACGGCTGCTGGACGCCGTTCACCTCGGTCATCACGAGGTCGAGCGCGTAGAACTCGTTGTAGAACTCGATGCCGAGCTTCACACAGTTCTGGAACAGGGTCTGCAGGATCATGTGGCCCGTGCGGTCGGCGGCATAGCACGCCCGGCGAACGGGCGCCTTGCCGTGGTCGCGCGTGTGGCCGCCGAAACGGCGCTGGTCGATCTTGCCCTCGGGCGTTCGGTTGAACGGCAGGCCCATGTTCTCGAGGTCGATGACCGCGTCGATGGCCTCCTTGGCGAGGATCTCGGCCGCGTCCTGGTCGACGAGGTAGTCGCCGCCCTTCACGGTGTCGAAGGTGTGCCACTCCCAGCTGTCCTCCTCGACGTTCGCGAGGGCGGCGGCCATGCCGCCCTGTGCCGCGCCCGTGTGGGACCGCGTCGGGTAGAGCTTCGAGATGACGGCCGTGCGCGCACCGGGACCCGCTTCGATGGCGGCCCGCATGCCGGCGCCCCCGGCGCCCACGATGACGATGTCGAACTGGTGGTAGTGGACACCGTCGACGACCTTCGTCTCGACGGGGGCGCTCACTGGATTCACGGTTCTCCTAGGCGGTGCAGAACGAGGGAAGCAGGTCGGCGGGGGCGCCTGTGGGGCAGGGGTCGAAGGTGAAGACCACGAGCGTGCCGAGCACGATGAGCACCGCCGCGGCGGCGAAGAGCGCGCCCTTCAGCACCTTCTGCACGAGGCCGGGGTTGGTGTAGTCGTTGACGAGCGTCCGCATGCCGTTGGCGCCGTGGATGAGCGCGAGCCAGAGCATCAGCACGTCCCACCACTGCCAGAACGGGTCGGCCCACTTGCCGCCGACGAACCCGAAGTCGATCGCCTTGATGCCGTCGCCGACCATGAGGTTCACGAACAGGTGGCCGAAGATCAGCACGATGAGCACGACGCCGGAGGCGCGCATGTAGATCCAGCCCCACTTCTCCCAGTTCACGCCCCGCTTGCGGGCGGGGCGGGTCGGGGTGCGAGGCGCTTCGATGGCAGTCATGTCGCGGGCCTCCTCAGTGGCTGAAGACGTTGATCAGGTGGCGCGGCGTGAAGGCCAGCATCGTGATGACCCAGAGGGCGATGACGATGTAGAACAGCACGCGCTGGTGACGCGTCGCCCACGACCAGAAGTCGACGAGGATGATGCGCAGACCGTTGAAGGCGTGGAACACGATCGCGCCGACGAGGGCGACCTCGCCGAGGCCCATGATGGGCGTCTGGTAGGCGCCGATGACGGCGTTGTACGCCTCGGGGCTCACCCGCACGAGGGCCGTGTCGAGCACGTGCACGAGGAGGAAGAAGAAGATCGCGACACCGGTGATGCGGTGCAGCACCCACGACCACATGCCCTCACGGCCGCGATACAGCGTGCCGCCCGGCTTCTGCTTCGCCGGCTTCGCGGCTGTGGTCAGGGTTCCTGCCGAGTTCTCTGGCATGAACAACCCTCCCTGGCTGTGTGAGATGGCCCGTGACATGCGGGCGCGACGGGGCGGAAGCCCGGTCCTGAGTCTAGCCCGGCGCCGGGAATGCCGTCGTGTCGTCGGCCCCCGTTCTCTCGACGTCGAGATATCTCGGTTCCGGATGCCGCGAGCCCGTGCACACCGTCCGATCCGATCCACGGCGTGGCCGCTATTCTCGAACGCATGTCCGACGCACCCCTCCCGATCGACGATTTCTACGCGGTCATCCCGGCCGGCGGCGTCGGCTCCCGGCTCTGGCCGCTCTCTCGCGCCGACGCGCCGAAGTTCCTGCACGACCTCACCGGATCGGGGCAGACCCTCCTCAAGGACACGTGGGATCGTCTCGCACCCATCGCGGGCGAGCAGCGCATCATGGTGGTGACCGGGCGCGCCCACCGGGCGGCGGTCGAGAAGCAGCTGCCCGCACTCACCGATGCCAACATCGTGCTCGAGTCCGAGCCGCGCGACTCCACCGCCGCGATCGGCCTCGCCGCCGCCATCCTCGAGCGGCGCGAGCCGGGCGTGGTGATCGGCTCGTTCGCCGCCGACCACGTGATCTCGGGCGAGACGCTGTTCCGCTCGGCGGTCCGCGACGCCGTCGCCGCCGCGCGCGCCGGGTACATCACGACGATCGGCATCACGCCCACCGAGCCCGCCGTCGGCTTCGGCTACATCGAGTGCGGCGGGCCGGTCGACGTTCCCGGCGCCAAGGTGGTCGAGCGGGTGGCGAACTTCGTCGAGAAGCCCGACCTCGACACGGCGAGGGGATACCTCGAGGGCGGACGCCACCTCTGGAACGCCGGCATGTTCATCGCGAAGGCCTCCACCCTGCTCGACGAGCTCGCGCGCACGAAGCCCGAGCTGCACGCCGGCCTGATCGAGCTCGCCGCGGCCTGGGACGACCCCGATGCCCGCGGTCCCGCGGTCGACCGCATCTGGCCGAAGCTCGAGAAGATCGCCATCGACTACTCGGTCGCCGAGCCCGCCGCGGCCGAGGGCCGGCTCGCCGTCGTGCGCGGTCATTTCCAGTGGGACGACGTGGGCGACTTCGCGTCGCTCGCCAAGCTCGCCACCGCGGGCCGCTCGGGGGAGCTCGCGATCCTCGGCGAGCACGCCCGCGTTCTCGCCGACGCCTCCAGCGGCATCGTGGTGAGCCGGTCGAATCGCGTGATCAGCCTGATCGGCGTGCACGATATCGTCGTGGTGGACACGCCCGACGCGCTCCTCGTCACCACGAGCGAGCACGCCCAGCGGGTCAAGGCGGTCGTCGACGCCCTCCGGCTCGGCGGATCGAACGACGTGCTCTAGCACGCGAGAGAACGGGGCAGCGGATGACTGTGCGTCGGTGGTTCGGGGTTGGAGCGACGTTGGTCGCGGCCTCCGTGGTCCTATCAGGATGCGGGCCCGCGCCCGAGTCGGGCGGTGGCGATGAGGCGGCGAGCGACTCGTGCGTGCGGATGGTCACGAACTCGGGCGGCCTCGAGGACCGCTCGTTCAACCAGGCGAGCTGGGAGGGCCTGCAGGACGCCGAGTCCGAGTACGGCATCGGCGCGGAGGCCATCGTCTCCACGGGCGAGACCGACCTCGCCCCCAATGTGCAGCAGGCGGTCGACTCGGGCTGCGAGCTGATCGTGACGGTCGGCTGGGAGCTCGCCGACGCCACGCTGAGCCAGGCCGAGGACAACCCCGACCTGGCGTTCGCCATCGTCGACGAGACCGTCGAGGCCGACAACGTGAAGCCCGTCGTGTTCGACACGGCGCAGGCGTCGTTCCTCGCGGGCTACCTCGCGGCGGGCGTCTCCAAGACCGGGATCGTGGCGACCTTCGGCGGCAGCAACCAGCCGCCGGTGACGCTCTTCATGGACGGCTTCGTCGACGGGGTCGCCGAGTACAACCGCGCCCACGGCACTGCGGTGCGGGTGCTCGGCTGGGACAAGGCGACCCAGGACGGCGCCTTCACGGGCGACTTCGAGGACATCAACAAGGGCAAGGCGCTCACCGAGAGCCTCATCGACCAGGGCGCCGACGTGATCCTGCCGGTCGCCGGCCAGGTCGGCGAAGGCACGACCTCCGCCGCCCTCGAGCGCGGCGGGGTGTCGGTCATCTGGGTCGACAGCGACGGCTACGAGTCGCTCGCCGAGGAGTTCCGGCCGGTGCTCCTCACGAGCGTGCTGAAGAACACGCAGGACGCCATGGTCGAGATCGTCGGTGCGGTGCTCGACGACTCGTTCACGAACGACCCCTACGTGGGCACGCTCGAGAACGGCGGCGTGGAGATCGCGCCGTACCACGACCTCTCGCCGCTCGTGAGTGCCGAACTCGACGCGGAGATCGAGGAACTGCGCCAGCGGATCATCTCGGGTGAGCTCGTCGTGGAATCGCCGAGCGCGCCC
The DNA here is from genome assembly GCF_040679595.1 of Agromyces sp. NPDC052230. Classification (NCBI taxonomy): domain Bacteria; kingdom Bacillati; phylum Actinomycetota; class Actinomycetes; order Micrococcales; family Microbacteriaceae; genus Agromyces; species Agromyces sp. NPDC052230. The sequence continues at coordinate 230,208 of NZ_JBFAVC010000004.1, forward strand.
TGATCGGCTCCTCGCCGACGAGTATCGGCAGTTCCTGCTGCTCATATGAGCAGAATGTCGCGTCTTCATAACCATTGCGCGTCCTGACGGCTGCGCCCTGAGTGCTCGGCGCAACATTCGGTAACGTGACTGCACGAGTCCCACGGAGGTTGGGAACGAAGTCTTTGGAGGACACAGTGACGTTCATGACCAGGAAGGCCGCGTTCAGCGGCCTTGCCATCTTCGGCGCGGCCGTGCTGCTCGCCGGCTGCGCATCCGCCCCCGAGGAATCCGACGGCGGCGACGGGGGCGAGGCCCTCGACTTCCTGCCCTGCATGGTGTCCGACGCGGGCGGCTTCGACGACAAGTCCTTCAACCAGCTGAGCTTCGAGGGCCTGCAGCGCGCCGCCGAGGAGCTCGGCGTCGAGACCGTCGAGGTCGAGTCGCAGTCCGAGACCGACTACTCGCCGAACCTCACGAGCCTCGTCGACCAGGGCTGCAACCTCATCGTCACCGTCGGCTTCGCCCTGTCGGCAGCGACGGTCGAGTCGGCCACCGCGAACCCCGACATCGAGTACGTCATCATCGACGACGCCGCAGACAACGACTTCGACGGTGAGATCGACGCCGAGAACATCAAGCCGATCCTCTTCGACACCGCGCAGGCGGCGTTCCTCGCCGGCTACGCGGCGGCCGACTACACGAAGACCAACTCGGTCGGCACCTTCGGCGGCATGAACTTCCCGACCGTCTCCATCTTCATGGACGGCTTCAAGCAGGGCGTCGACTACTACAACGAGCAGAAGGGCAAGGGTGTCACCGTCCTCGGCTGGACCGGCGAAGACGGTCTCTTCACGGGTGGCTTCGAGGCCAACGACACCGCACGCCAGACCGCGCAGAGCCTGATCGACCAGAACGTCGACGTGCTGCTGCCCGTCGGTGGTCCGATCTACCAGTCGGCTGCCGCCGCCATGCGCGAGGCGGGCCGTGAGATCGCCATGATCGGCGTCGACGCCGACTTCACCGAGACCGACCCGTCGGTGGCCGACCTCATGCTGACCTCGATCCTCAAGGGCATCGACGTCGGCACCTACGAGGCCGTGCTCGCCGCGGGCGAGGGCGACTTCGATCCGACACCGTTCATCGGCACCCTCGAGAACGAGGGCGTGGGCGTGGCTCCGTTCCACGACTTCGAGGCGAAGATCTCGGACACGCTGCAGGGCGAGCTCGACGACCTCAAGGCGGCGATCATCGCCGGCGACATCGAGGTCAAGTCCTACCTCGCCGAGTAGTCAGGACGGCACACTGATCGGGGAGGTCGGCTATGGTCGACCTCCCCGATCCGCGTCCGGATGCGGATCGGCGCACTTCGAGCAACATCTGAGCGCACGCGATCCGGGCCCTTCAACATTCGCGCAGCATCTCCAACGAATGCAGCCTCGTCAGTAGGATCGGGGACATGAAGCTCGAACTTCGCGGCATCACGAAGCGATTCGGCAGCCTGGTCGCCAACGACCACATCAACCTCACCGTGGAGGCCGGCGAGATCCACGCCCTCCTCGGCGAGAACGGCGCGGGCAAGTCGACGCTCATGAACGTGCTCTACGGCCTCTACCAGGCCGATTCGGGTGAGGTGCTCCTCGACGGCAAGGTGCAGCACTTCACGGGGCCGGGCGACGCCATGGCCGCGGGCATCGGCATGGTGCACCAGCACTTCATGCTCATCCCCGTCTTCACCGTCGCTGAGAACGTCATGCTCGGCAACGAGTCGACGAAGGCCGGGGGCGTGCTCGACCTCGCCGCAGCCCGCGAGAAGGTCAACGAGATCTCCAGGCGGTTCGGCTTCCACGTCGACCCCGACGCCATCGTCGAAGACCTGCCCGTCGGCGTGCAGCAGCGCGTCGAGATCATCAAGGCGCTCTCGCGTGACGCGCGCGTGCTCGTCTTCGACGAGCCCACCGCCGTGCTCACCCCGCAGGAGACCGACGAGCTCATGGGCATGATGCGCCAGCTCAAGCAGAGCGGCACCTCGATCGTCTTCATCACGCACAAGCTCCGCGAGGTCCGCGAGGTCGCCGACCGCATCACGGTCATCCGCCTGGGCAAGGTGGTTGGCGAGGCGGCCCCGACGGCTTCCAACGCCGAGCTCGCGTCCATGATGGTCGGCCGCGCCGTCGAGCTCACGGTGCACAAGGGGGAGCCGAACCTCGGCGACGAGGCCCTCGTCGTCGACCGCCTCAGCGTCATCGACCAGATCGGGCACCTCGTCGTGAACGACGTGAGCTTCACGGTTCGCCGCGGTGAGATCCTCGCGGTCGCCGGCGTCCAGGGCAATGGGCAGACGGAGCTCACCGAGGCGCTCCTCGGCCTCCAGCCTCGGGTCCAGGGCTCCATTACGCTCGACGGGCAGCAGCTCAGCGGAGCGGGCGTGCGCGACATCCTCGACGCGGGGGTGGGCTTCGTGCCCGAGGACCGCACGGAAGACGGCCTCGTCGGCGAGTTCACGATCGCCGAGAACCTCATGCTCGACCGCAGCTCGGGGCCACCCTTCGTCCGGGCGGGCAATCTGCAGCGCGGCGCGCTTGCGGAGTTCGCGCGCGAGAAGGTGAAGGAGTTCGACATCCGGACCCAGGGCATCGACGAGTGGGCGAATCGGCTCTCCGGCGGCAACCAGCAGAAGGTGGTGCTCGCCCGCGAGTTGAGTCGCGAGCTGCGGCTCCTCGTGGCCGCGCAGCCCACGCGCGGCGTCGACGTGGGCTCGATCGAGTTCATCCACAAGCGCATCGTCGAGGCTCGCGACTCGGGGGTGCCCGTCGTCGTCGTGTCGACCGAACTCGACGAGGTGGCCGCGCTCGCCGACCGCATCATGGTGATGTATCGCGGCCGCATCGTCGGCATCGTGCCGGGCGACACGCCGCGCGACGTCCTCGGCCTGATGATGGCCGGAGAGACCCCCGCAGAAGGAGCCGCCGCATGAGCGACCCCAACGAGCCGCGCGGCGACGCGCCGCGTGCGAACGAACCCGACGACGTCGTCGTCGTGCAGGAGCCGGCTGCGGCATCCGACGACAAGGGCACCGCCACTCGCGACGCCGAGGCGACCTCCTCCGGGCCGGGCCCGAGCGAAGCAGGCGGCGCCGACGTGCCGCCGCCGTCGAAGTGGCACACGACGCTCAACCAGATCGCCACCGGCAACGCGATCATCTCGGTGCTGGCGGTCGTCATCGCCCTCGTGGTCGGCGCGATCATGATCGCGTTCACCGACGAGCGCGTGCAGGAGACGAGCGCGTACTTCTTCGCCCGCCCGCTGGACACCATCGCGGCGATCTGGGATTCCGTCGCGGGCGCGTACTCGGCGCTGTTCCAGGGCGCCATCTACAACTTCCGGCGCGACACGTTCATCGCCGGCATCCGGCCGCTCACCGAGACGCTCACCTTCGCGACGCCGCTCATCGCGGGTGGCCTCGGTGTCGCGCTCGCGTTCCGCGTCGGCATGTTCAACATCGGCGGTCGGGGCCAGATGCTCATCGCGGCATCCGTCGCCGGGTGGATCGCCTTCGGGTTCGACCTGCCCCCGGGCATCCACATGCTCGTCGCCCTGCTCGGCGGCCTCGTCGGCGGCGCGATCTGGGGCGGCATCGCCGGATTCCTGAAGGCGCGCACCGGTGCGCACGAGGTGATCGTGACGATCATGCTGAACTACGTCGCGTTCTACCTCGTCTCGTGGATGCTGCGCACCCCAGGCCTGCTGCAGGCGCCGGGCTCGTCGAACCCGAAGACGCCGCCCATGAAGGAGACGGCGATCTTCCCCGACCTGCTCGGGCCCCAGTTCAACCTGCACTTCGGCTTCATCCTCGCCGTGCTCGCAACGGTCATCGTGTGGTGGATCCTCAGCCGTTCCAACCTCGGCTTCCAGTTCCGGGCCGTGGGCATCAACCCGAATGCGGCGCGCGTGGCCGGCATCAACGTGAAGGGCATGTACGTCTACGCGATGCTCATCGCCGGTGCGCTCCTCGGACTCGCGGGCGTCAGCCAGGTGCTCGGCCAGGTCACGACCGGGTTCACGGCCGGCATCGACGCGGGCATCGGGTTCGACGCCATCACGGTGGCGCTCCTCGGACGTTCGACGCCATGGGGCACGTTCGCGGCCGGCATCCTGTTCGGCGCGTTCAAGGCGGGCGGTTTCTCGATGCAGGCGGCCGAGGGCGTGCCGATCGAGATCGTGCTCGTCGTGCAGTCGCTCATCGTGCTCTTCATCGCAGCGCCGCCCCTCGTCCGCACGATCTTCGGGCTGCCAGATCCCGAGCGCCGGAAGAAGCGTGCGCGCAAGCAGGCCATGAAGGAGGTGACGGCGAAGTGAGCACCACCGCTGACGACCGCAGCCTGGCACCCCAGCCCCAGGCGCTCGACACCACCGTGGTGACGAGTTGGAAAGCGCCGATCGCCCTCGGCATCTTCACCCTCCTCCTCCTCGCGCTCGCGGTGTTCGCGCCGCGGCCCGGCGACACGACCTACCGGCTGTCGCTGCCGAACGACGTCATCCAGCTCCCAGAGCTCGTGGTCCCCACGATGCCCGCACTGTGGATCGTGGTCGTGCTGCTCGCCGCGGCCACCGCCTTCGCAGCCTTCATCGTCAGCACGAAACGCCGGGTGCCACTGTGGCTCATCGTCGTCTTCGCGATCCTGTTCGTCTTCGGCTTCCTCACCTGGGCCGGTGCCGGCGCCTCGCTCCCCATGATCGGCCTCCTGTTCGGCTCGCTGAGCCTCGCGGTGCCGCTCATCTTCGGTTCGCTGGCCGGCGTCATCGGCGAGCGAGCGGGCGTGGTCAACATCGCGATCGAGGGTCAGCTGCTCGCCGGCGCGTTCACCGCCGCGATCGTCGCTTCGGTCACGGGCCAGCCGCTGCTCGGGCTCGTCGCCGCCATGGTGGCGGGCATGCTCGTGGGCATGGTGCTCGCGGCATTCGCGATCAAGTACTTCGTCGATCAGGTCATCGTCGGTGTGGTGCTGAACGTGCTCGTCGTGGGCCTCACGAGCTTCTTCTTCTCGCAGGTGCTCGCGCCCAATGCGGCGACCTTGAACACGCCGCCCCGATTCGACCGCCTGCCGATCCCGGTGCTCAGCGAGATCCCGATCATCGGGCCCGTGCTCTTCCGCCAGACGCTCGTCGTGTACCTCATGTACATCGCCGTCGCGCTCGTCTGGTTCGGGCTCTTCAAGACCAGGTGGGGCCTGCGCGTCCGCGCGGTCGGCGAGCATCCGCAGGCCGCCGACACCGTCGGCATCAACGTGAACCGCACGAGGTTCTGGAACGTCGCCCTCGCCGGATCGATCGCGGGCCTCGGCGGCACCTTCTTCACGATCGGATCCGGCATCGCGTTCAACCGTGAGATGACCGCCGGCGCGGGCTTCATCGCCCTCGCGGCCGTCATCTTCGGCCAGTGGGACCCGATCAAGGCGACCCTCGCGGCCCTCCTGTTCGGATTCGCGTCGAACCTGCAGAACACGCTGTCGGTCATCGGCTCGCCGGTGCCGAGCGAGTTCATGCTCATGCTGCCCTACGTCGTCACGATCTTCGCCGTCGCCGGCTTCGTGGGGAGGTCCCGCGCTCCGGCCGCCGACGGGAAGCCGTACATCAAGTCCTGACCACGAACCGACTCATCCTGAACGGGGGAGCACCATGACCGCAACGGATGCGATCGACTGGAACCTGCTGCGCGAGCGTGCCCGCGAGGCGATGGCGAAGGCCTACGTGCCCTACTCCGAGTTCCCCGTCGGCGCCGCCGCCATCGTCGACGACGGGCGGGTGGTGAGCGGATGCAACGTCGAGAACGCGTCGTACGGTGTCACGCTCTGCGCCGAGTGCTCCCTGGTCTCGGCGCTCATCATGTCGGGCGGCGGCAAGCTCGTCGCGTTCACGTGCGTCGACGGCCACGGCGGCACGTTGATGCCGTGCGGTCGCTGCCGACAGCTGCTCTACGAGCACTCCGCCGCGGGGATGCTCCTCGAGACCGTGTCGGGCGTGAAGACCATCGACGAGGTACTCCCCGACGCGTTCGGTCCGCGCCAGCTCGCGGAGTTCCACGGGGCGCGTTCGTGAGCGCGGTCGAGCGCTTCGACGCCGTCGACCTCATCCGCGCGAAGCGTGACGGACGCGAGCTCGAGACCGCAGAGATCGACTGGCTCATCGACGCCTACACGCGCGGCTACGTCGCCGACGAGCAGATGTCGGCCATGACCATGGCGATCTTCCTCAACGGCATGACCCGTCGCGAGATCCGCGACCTGACGATGGCCATGATCGCCTCGGGCGAGCGCATGGACTTCTCGAAGCTCGGCAAGCCGACGACCGACAAGCATTCCACCGGCGGGGTCGGCGACAAGATCACGTTGCCGCTCATGCCCCTCGTCGCCACCTTCGGCGTGGCGGTCCCGCAGCTCTCGGGCCGCGGTCTCGGCCACACCGGCGGCACGCTCGACAAGCTCGAATCCATCCCCGGGTGGCGCGCCGACCTCACGAACGAGGAGATGTTCGCGCAGCTGCGCGACGTCGGCGGCGTCATCTGCGCCGCTGGCTCGGGCCTCGCCCCGGCCGACAAGAAGCTGTACGCGCTGCGCGACATCACGGGCACCGTCGAGGCGATTCCGCTGATCGCGTCGTCGATCATGTCGAAGAAGATCGCGGAGGGCACCGGGGCGCTCGTCCTCGACGTGAAGTTCGGGTCGGGCGCGTTCCTGCAGGACATCGAGCGGTCGCGTGAGCTCGCCCGCACGATGGTCGAGCTCGGCGAGGACGCGGGCGTCGCGACATCCGCTCTCCTCACCAACATGAACGTGCCCCTCGGCCGCACGATCGGCAACGCCAACGAGGTTCGCGAGTCGGTCGAGGTGCTCGCCGGCGGCGGTCCGCCCGATGTCCGTGAGCTCACGGTGGAGCTCGCCCGCGAGATGCTCGCCCTGGCGGGTGTACGCGACGCCGACGTCGAGGCGGCACTCGACGACGGCCGCGCCATGGACACGTGGCGGCGCGCGATCCAGGCTCAGGGCGGAGACCCCGACGCCGCTCTCCCGGTGGCCCGGGAGCAGCACGTCGTGACCGCCGAGCGCGACGGCGTCCTCGTCGCCCAGGAGGCCCTGCCGTTCGGCATCGCGGCCTGGCGCCTCGGAGCGGGGCGAGCTCGCAAGCAGGATCCCGTGCAGCACGCCGCCGGCATCGACCTGCACGCGAAGCCCGGCGACGAGGTGCGCCGGGGCGAGCCCCTCTTCACCCTGCACGCCGACGAGCCCGAGCGATTCGCGCGCGCACTCGAGGCGCTCACGGGTGCATACCGGATCGGTGATGCCGGTGACCCGATCGACGACGGTGGGCCGCTCATCGCCGACCGCATCGGTCGATGACGTCGCCGCCGGCGCCCGGTCCTCACGAACCGGAGGCGCGCGGCGTGGCTTCGAGAATGCCGAGACTTCGCGGCGGACCCGCCGCTATCGTTGAGTCGTGAACACGATTCCGACGGAGTACCGCCTCGAGGGCGACGGCACGAGCATCCAGGACCTGCCGAAGATCTCGTTGCACGACCACCTCGACGGCGGCCTGCGCCCGCAGTCCCTCCTCGAGCTCGCCGATGAACTCGGGCTGGAGGTGCCCGCAGCCGACACCGAGGGCCTCGAGACGTGGTTCGCCGAGCAGTCCAACTCCGGCTCGCTCGTGGAGTACCTGAAGACCTTCGACCTCACGACCGCGGTCATGCAGACGCGCTCCGGACTCACTCGTGTCGCGCGCGAGTTCGTGCAGGACCTCGCCGCCGACGGCGTGATCTACGGCGAGATCCGGTGGGCGCCCGAGCAGCACCTCACGCGGGGCCTTTCGCTCGACGACGTCGTCGAGTCGGTGCAGACCGGCATCGAGCAGGGCATCGACGACGCGCGGCATCATGGGCGGAGCATCCGCGCCGGCCAGCTGATCACGGCGATGCGGCACAACGACCGCGGACTCGAGATCGCCGAGCTCGCCGTGCGTCACCGCGAGCGCGGGGTCGTCGGCTTCGACTTCGCCGGCCCCGAGGCGGGCTTCCTGCCGAGCCGCCACCGCACCGCGTTCGACTACCTCGCCGAGCAGTTCATCCCGGTCACGGTGCACGCGGGCGAAGCCGACGGGCTCGACTCGATCCGCAGTGCGCTGCTCGACGGCCGGGCGCTGCGCCTCGGTCACGGCGTTCGCATCGCCGAAGACCTCGTGATCGAACGGCAGGACGACGAGAACACGTACGTGTCGCTCGGCCCGGTCGCGCAGTGGGTGCGCGACCGCGAGATCGCACTCGAGACGAGTCCGTCCTCCAACCTGCAGACCGGCGCCATCGCCGCGTGGGGTGACGAGCTCGTCGACCACCCGTTCGACCTCCTCTACCAGCTCGGCTTCCGCGTCACCGTCAACACCGACAACCGCCTGCAGAGCGGCACCACCCTCACGCGCGAGCTCGCCCTGTTGAGCGATGCGTTCGGATACGACCTCGAGGACTTCGAGACGTTCCAGCTGAACGCCGCCGCTGCGGCCTTCCTTCCCCTCGACGACCGGGAGGAGCTCGCCGAGCTCATCCAGGACGGCTTCGACCGAGCCTGAACGAACCAGCCGGGCATCCCCTCCTCGCCGCCCTGATCGGATCCGCATGACCCCCCTCCCGCCGCTTCCCGACAACGCCGTGGTGCTCGGCGCGCGTCCAGCCGACTGGCGTGCCGCCGTGCGCGAGGTCGGTCGGGCGCTCGTCCGCTCGGGTGCCACGCGAGCCGAGTACGCCGAGCGCATGATCGCGGTGATCGAGGAGTTCGGGGCCTACGTCGTGATCGCGCCTGGCCTGGCCCTCGCGCACGCGCGCCCCGGCCCTGACGTTCGGCACGAGGGACTCGCCATCGTGACGCTGGCCAAGCCCGTGGCCTTCGGGCACCCCCACAACGACCCCGTGCGGGTCATCGTCGGGCTCGCGGTGTCGAGCGCCGAGGAGCACGTGGCCTCCGTCGCCCGGCTCGCCAACGCGTTCAACGATCAGCGCATCGTCGGGCGCATCGCTCGCGCGACCACGCCGGGCGAGGTGCGGGAACTGCTGGGGCTCGACGACGGCGAGATCCACCGCGCGGGCGACGCATGAGGATCGTCGCCGTGTGCGGTGCGGGCATCGGCACGTCCGCGATCCTGCAGGTCAACGCCGAGCGGGCGTTGTCGCGGCTGGGGCTCTCGGCCGACGTGAGCGCGAGCGACCTCGAGCATGTGGCGGATGCCGCGGCCGACGCCCAGGTGATCCTCACGTCGACCGAGCTCGCCGGCGCCGTCAGGGCGGCGATCGGACGCAGCTTCGCCGAGATCATCGAGGTCGTCAACTACTTCGACGTCGAGGAGATCGGCGGCAAGCTCGAGGCGTCCCTCGGCTGACGCCTGGCAGATCGCTCGCCGCTCAACCGCCGACGAGCTCCCGCATGCCGGCCTCGATGCGGGAGACGGCATCGGATGCCGCGGCCCGACGCTCCTCGACGGAACCCTCGGTGCCGACCGCGTCGATGTAGACCTTGAGCTTGGGCTCGGTGCCGCTCGGACGCACCATCACCCGACCACCGCCCTCGAGCACGATGCGCAGCACGTCGGACGGCGGCAGCGCGCCGAAGCCCGCGGCGAGGTCCTCGATGCGCTCCACGGGGATGCCGTCGACGGCGGCGGGCGGCTCGGCGCGCAGCCGCGCCATGATCTCGCCGATGCGTGCGACGTCGGTGACGCGCAGCGAGATCTGCGCGGAGGCGTAGCATCCGAATCGCTCGATGAACTCGTCGAGGTGGTCGGCGACCGTCCTGCCCGCGGCCTTGAGTTCGGCGGCGAGCGACAGGAACGCGACGGCGGCGGAGATGCCGTCCTTGTCGCGCACGGTCTCGGGGTTCACCAGGTAGCCGAGCGCCTCCTCGAAGCCGAACACGAGCGCAGGCGCGCGTGAGATCCACTTGAAGCCCGTGAGGGTGGCCTCGAAGTCGAGTCCGTATGCGGTCGCGACGGCCTCGAGCCCCGGCGATGACACGATCGAGCAGGCGAGCGTGCCGTTCGGGCCGCCCTCGCCGGACGCCGTCGCGGCAGCTCGTCGCGCAGCACGCCAGCCGAGGAGGAGTCCCACCTCGTTGCCGGTCAGGCGGCGGTATCCCTCGGGCGACTCGGCGTCGGGAATCGCGATGGCGAGCCGGTCGGCGTCGGGGTCGTTCGCGATGATGAGCTCCGCGTCGGCCTCGCGGGCGCGGGCGAAGCTCAGGTCCATCGCGCCGGGTTCCTCGGGGTTCGGGAACGCGACCGTCGGGAACGCCGGATCGGGCGAGATCTGGTCGTCGACGACGGCCGGGGCGTCGAACCCGGCCGTGCCGAGCACGCGCGCCGTCGTCTCCCACCCGACGCCGTGCATGGCGGTGTAGACGCCCCTGGGCTGCGCAGCGGGGGCATCGGCGACCTCCGCCGTCTGACGCACGTATTCGTCGACGACCGCCTCGGGCGCGGTCTCGAACTCGCCGCGGGGCAGGTCGGGCACGGTCGTCGTGTCGGCGACCCGCAGGATGTGGGCGGCGATCTCGGCATCGGCGGGCGCGACGATCTGCGACCCGTGGTCGGCGCCCCCGAGGTACACCTTGTAGCCGTTGTCGTTCGGCGGGTTGTGCGACGCGGTCACCATGATGCCCGCCGAGGTATCGAGGTGCCGCACGGCGAACGCGAGCACGGGCGTCGGCAGCATCCGCGGCAGGAGCACGGCGCGCAGGCCCGCGCCCGCCATGACCTCGGCCGAGTCGCGCGCGAACACGGCCGAGTTCTTCCGACCGTCGTAGCCGATCACGACCGAGGGCGTCGTGCCCGGCCCAGCATGCTCGAGCAGGTACTGCGCGAGCCCGGCGGCCGCCTGCGACACGAGCACGCGGTTCATCCGGTTCGGGCCCGCGGCGATCTCACCCCGCAACCCCGCGGTGCCGAACGCGAGCCGCGTGTCGAAGCGGTCGGCGAGGTCCGCGGATGCCGCGGGGTCGCCCGCGCGGGCGGCCTCCACGAGCGCGGCGAGCTCGGCCCGGGTCTCGGGGTCGGGATCCTGCGCGATCCACGCCTCGGCGAGGGCGATGCGCCCGGTGTCGTCGGTGTCGACGGTGTTCGGCTGCGACATCCGGTGCCTCCTAGAGCTTGCCGACGATCTTCGCGAGCAGTGCGGAGATCACGGGCTCGGCTGCCCGGCCCGCCTCGAGCACCTCGCCATGGCTGAGGGGCGTCTGCTGGATGCCGGCTGCGAGGTTCGTGACGAGCGACATGCCGAGCACCTCCATGCCGGCCTGGCGCGCCGCGATCGCCTCGAGCGCGGTCGACATGCCGACGATGTGGCCGCCGATGGTCTTCGCCATCTGCACTTCGGCGGGCGTCTCGTAGTGCGGGCCCCGGAACTGCACGTACACGCCCTCGTCGAGGGTGGGGTCGATCGAGCGGGCGAGCTCGCGCAGTCGCGCCGAGTACAGGTCGGTGAGGTCGATGAACGTGGCGCCCTCGAGCGGGGACGCGGCCGTGAGGTTGATGTGGTCGCTGATGAGCACGGGCGTGCCCGGCTTCCAGTGGTCCTTGATGCCGCCGGCGCCGTTGGTGAGGATCATCGTCGTGGCGCCCGCGGCAGCCGCCGTGCGCACCGAGTGCACCACGCGGCGCACGCCGTGGCCCTCGTAGAAGTGGGTGCGCGCCCCGATGACGAGCGCGCGCCTGCCGCTCGGCAGGGTGACCGACCGGAGCGTGCCGCCGTGCCCTTCGAGTGCGGGAGCCGAGAAGCCGGGCACCTCGGTCGCGGGGAACGTGTGCGTCGTCTCGCCGATGAGGTCGGCGGCGCGGGCCCAGCCGCTGCCGAGCGTGAGGGCGATGTCGTGGCGTTCGACGCCCGTGAGTACGGCGATCCGCGCGGCAGCCTCGGCGGCGATGGCGAAGGGGTCTGCGGTGGGGTCGTCGAGGGGGTTCGCGGAATGCATCCCACCACTCTAATGAGGGACACGGATGCCGCAGCCGCTGCTGCTCGTTTGCGGGCGGGCGTCGCGCATGCGACAGAATATGAGCATGGCCTACGAGTTCGAGCGCACGCAACGGATCGCCGTCCTCGGGGGTGGGCCGGGCGGATACGAAGCGGCCCTCGCGGGTGCGCAGCTGGGCGCGGAGGTCACGCTCGTCGAGCGCGCGGGCGTCGGCGGCTCGGCCGTGCTCACCGACGTCGTGCCCTCGAAGTCGCTCATCGCCACCGCCGAGGCCTCCAACGCGGTGAAGGAGGCGGCCGATCTCGGCGTGCAGTTCTACGCGAAGGGCGCCGCCGACAAGGCCGTGAAGCCCGACGTCGCCATCAACCTCGCCGCGGTCAACAAGCGGCTCCTCGGCCTCGCCGCCCAGCAGTCGGAGGACATGCGCTCGAACCTGCTCGACGCGGGCGTGCGGCTGGTGCAGGGGGAGGGGCGCCTCGACGGATCCAACGCCATCATCGTGTCGACCGCGAAGGGCGGAACCGACTTCGACCGCATCGAGGCCGACACGCTCGTGATCTCGGTCGGCGCGACGCCGCGCATCCTGCCGACCGCCGTTCCCGACGGCGAGCGGATCCTGACGTGGACCCAGGTCTACGACCTGCCCGAGATCCCCGAGCACCTCATCGTGGTCGGCTCCGGCGTCACCGGCGCGGAGTTCGCCTCGGCGTACCGGGCGCTGGGGGCGAAGGTCACGCTCATCTCGAGCCGCGACCAGGTGCTGCCCGGTGAGGATGCGGACGCGGCATCCGTCATCGAGAAGGTCTTCAAACGCAACGGCATGAAGGTGCTGAACAAGTCGCGTGCGGCGTCCGTCGTGCGAGACGGGGACTCGGTGATCGCGACCCTGTCGGACGGCCGCGAGGTGCGTGGCAGCCATTGCCTCATGGCGGTCGGCTCGGTGCCGAACACGAACGGCATCGGCCTCGAGGACGCCGGCGTTCAGCTCACCGAGAGCGGGCACATCCGGGTGAACCGCGTCGCGCGCACGTCGATGCCGAACATCTACGCGGCGGGCGACTGCACGAACTTCCTGCCGCTCGCCTCGGTCGCATCGATGCAGGGACGCACCGCGGTGTTCCACGCGATGGGCGACATCGTGAACCCGCCCGAAGAGCGCAACATCACCTCGAACATCTTCACGCAACCCGAGATCGCGACCGTCGGCTGGACGCAGAAGGACATCGAGGAAGGCGTGGTTCCAGGGGTGATCTACAAGCTGCCGCTCGTCTCGAACCCGCGCGCGAAGATGATGGAGATCCGCGACGGCTTCGTGAAGCTCTTCGCGTCGAACGGCTCGGGTGCCATCATCGGCGGCGTCATCGTGGCGCCGAAGGCGTCGGAGCTCATCTTCCCGCTCGCGCTCGCGATCGAGCACCGGCTCACCGTCGACCAGTTCGCCGAGGCGTTCCCCGTCTACCCGTCGCTCACGGGCTCGCTGACGGATGCCGCGCGCGCGATGCACATCGTGCGCTGACCCCGCGGCTGCGCGCCGCGGCCCCGGCGCCGCACGACATGTTCAGAATTGCCGCACGACATGCTCAGAATTCAGGAACGGGTGGGCCGTGCCCGTCGTCGTCATGCTCAGAATTCAGGAACCCGCCGCACGGATGGCGCAGGCGCTCGCCAGAATCACCGGCTGATCACGCGAGACATGTGGTCGCCTCCTGAATCATGAACGCAGCGATCGGATGTCGCGGGCTTGTCCTCCTGAATTCTGGACATCGAGTCGTCCTCCACAGGGTGGGAATCAGGGAGGCACTCACGGGCGGCGATTCCGGCGCCCACGCGAGCGTCGGTGCATTCGATGATCCCGGAATGTCACGTCTCTCGGAGGTGCTCGATGAGCTGGGCGGAATCGCGACGCGACGGCAGCTGTTGCGACGCGGCTTCACCGGCCGTCAGCTGACTGCGGCTGTGCGCGCGGGCTCTGTCCGCCGCGTCCGACAGGGGCACTACGCGTCGCCGAGCGCCGGCCTCGACCGCCTCGCCGCCGTTCGAATCGGCGGCCGGCTCGGATGCCTCAGTGCCACGAAGTCGTTCGGTCTCTGGGAGGGCAGCGAATCGCTCGTCCATGTGACCCTCCCGTCGAACGCGGCGCGCCTGCGCACCAACCTCGCCCTGCCCGCAGGACTGCAGACGCTCACCCCCGATCGGTTCGGGCTGCCCGTGACGCTGCACTGGCGCGACCTCCGGGTCGGGCAGCGAGTCGGCGGCGACGCGTGGCGCGTCGATCTGGTCACCGCGCTCGGGGATGCTGCGCGGTGCGCCGGTCGACGCGACATACGCGCTGTATTCGAATCCGCGATCCACGAAGGCCTGCTCAGCTCCGACGCGGCGCAGCGACTTCTCGACGATGCGCTCCCACGGGGCTCGGCGCCCATGCGGCTGAGTGGCCTCTCGGGATCAGGTGCCGAGTCGCACGTTGTCGAGGAACTGCTCGATCAGGGGCTGCCGTTCGTGCAGCAGGTGGAGTTCGAAGGGATCGGGCGTGTCGACTTCCTCGTAGGAGGGCGGCTCGTCATCGAAGTCGACGGGTACGAGTTCCATCGTTCGGTCGAACAGTTCGAGACAGACCGTCTCCGCGATGCCGCGCTCCTCGGTCGTGGCTACCCGACAGTGCGCATTCCCGCGAGGGTCGTGCTCCGTGAGCCTGAACGTGCCGCCGCGATGATCCGGCGAGCGGTCCTGGCCATCGATGCCCTGCCTGCGGCCTGACGTTGCCCATCGCGTCCGATCGCCACGATGCCGTCACCACGCTCCTCGAGCGGCCCGGGTGTCGTGGCATCTCGACGGCAGCTTCATGGTCCAGAATTCAGGAACCCAGGCGTCGTGGCGCCGGGATAGCGTCCAGAATTCAGGAACCTGAGTTCCGGGGCATCCGCATGGCTGAGCAGAATTCAGGCACGGATGCCCCGGAGCACGGGTCCAGGGTGCGTGAACGCCACGCAGCGGCGAGCACGCGGTCGTGCGCTCCTGAATTCTGCGCAGGCGGATCGGCGGGCGCTCCTGAATTCTGTGCATCGGAGGTGGCGCCGTGCGGCGTGGGCCCGCGCTACGCGTCGGTGATGGCGAGCAGCAGGTGCCCGCTCGAGACGGTCGCGCCGGCCTCGGCGTTCACGAGCCCGACGACGCCGTCCTTGTGGGCGAGGATCGGCTGCTCCATCTTCATCGCCTCGAGCACGAGCACGAGGTCGCCCTTGACGACCTTGTCGCCCTCGGCGACGGCGACCTTCACGACCGTGGCCTGCATGGGCGCCTTCACGGCGTCGCCGGTCGCGGTGTCGACCGCGTGGTGCGCGGCGCGGCGGCGCGGTGCGTGACCTGCGGTGCGGTCGGCGGATGCCCCGCCCACGAGCCGCTTCGGCAGCGTCACCTCGATGCGGCGCCCGCCGACCTCGACTACGACGCCCGTACGCGCGGCAGGTCCGGAGGCCTCGGCCAGCTCGCCCGACCACGGCTCGAGGCCGTTGTCGTACTCGGTCTCGATCCAGCGCGTGTAGACGGAGAACGGCTCGTCGCCGTCGGGCGCGAACGCGGCGTTCCGAACGATGTCGCGGTGGAACGGCAGCACGGTCGGCAGGCCCGCGATCTCGAACTCGTCGAGGGCGCGACGGGCGCGCTCCAGGGCGTCCTTGCGGGTCGCCCCGGTGACGATGAGCTTCGCGAGCAGGGAGTCGAACGCGCCCGAGATCTCGTCGCCGGTGGTCACCCCGGAGTCGATGCGGATTCCGGGGCCACCGGGGAAGCGCAGCTGGTGGACCGGTCCGGGTGCGGGCAGGAAGCCCCGGCCCGGGTCCTCGCCGTTGATGCGGAACTCGATGGAGTGGCCCGTGGCGACGGGGTCGGGGTAGTCGAGCACGCCGCCCTCGGCGAGGCGGAACTGCTCGCGCACGAGATCGAGCCCGGTCACCTCCTCGGAGACCGGGTGCTCCACCTGCAGGCGTGTGTTCACCTCGAGGAAGGAGATCGTGCCGTCCTGACCGACCAGGAACTCGCACGTGCCGGCCCCGACGTAGCCCACTTCGCGGAGGATCGCCTTCGACGCGTCGTAGAGCAGGCGGTTCTGCTCCTCGGTGAGGAACGGCGCCGGGGCCTCCTCGACGAGCTTCTGGTGACGTCGCTGCAGCGAGCAGTCGCGGGTCGACACGACGACCACGTTGCCGTGCTCGTCGGCGAGGCACTGGGTCTCGACGTGGCGGGGCTTGTCGAGGTACTTCTCGACGAAGCACTCGCCACGACCGAACGCCGCGACGGCCTCGCGGGTGGCCGAGTCGAAGAGCTCGGGCACCTCCTCGCGCGTGCGGGCGACCTTCAGGCCGCGCCCGCCTCCGCCGAAGGCGGCCTTGATCGCCACAGGCAGCCCGTGCACGTCGACGAAGTCGAGCACCTCCGAGGCATCCGCCACCGGGTTGAGGGTGCCGGGCGCGAGCGGCGCGCCGACCTTCTCGGCGACGTGACGCGCCGACACCTTGTCGCCGAGGCGCTCGATGGCGTCGGGCGACGGCCCGATCCAGATGAGGCCGGCCTCGATGACCGCGCGGGCGAAGTCGGAATTCTCGGCGAGGAAGCCGTAGCCGGGGTGCACGGCGTCGGCGCCGGCGCGACGGGCGACCGAGAGGAGCTTGTCGGCCACGAGGTAGGTCTCGGCGCTCGTGGAGCCGTCGAGCGCGTACGCCTCGTCGGCGAGCTTCGCGTGCCGGGCGTCGCGATCCTGGTCGGCGTACACCGCGACCGAGCCGATCCCGGCGTCGCGAGCGGCGCGGATGACGCGAACGGCGATCTCTCCACGGTTGGCGATGAGGACCTTGGTGATGCGCGGCATAATGCTCAAGCCTATTGGGCGGCCCCGACGCCCATTTGGGATGCTTCCACAAAAAAGTCCTGCGACCCTTGCGGACGCCGACAATGGCGTCGCCGCTCGGGCGCGCGGCGTCAGCGACGGTTCCAGAGCGACGGCCACTCGACGCCGAGCTCGCGCACGAGGTCGCGCAGCGTCGAGAGCGAGAGCCCGATGACGGTCGACGGGTCGCCCTCGACGCGACGGATGAACGGACCGCCCAGGCTGTCGATCGTGAACGCCCCGGCGACGAGGAGCGGCTCCTCGGTGGCGATGTACGCGTCGATCTCGGCCTCGTCGAGTGCCGCGAACCGCACCGTCGCGACATCCGGACGCCCGACCGCGCCCCGCACGGAGCCGCCGCGGTGGTCGATCAGCCAATGGCCCGACCACAGGTCGCCGTGGTCGCCGTTCTGCTCGAGCCAGCGAGCCTTCGCGACCTCGGGCAGGTACGGCTTGCCGTGCAGTTCGCCGCCGGTGAGGAACGCCGAGTCGCCGCCGAGGATGAGCCCGTCGATGGGCTCCCCCTCGACCGTCGCGCCGACGATCGCCTCCGCCTTGGCGCGGGCGAGCAGCTGCACCAGCTCGGCGGGTGCGAGCGGGCCGGATGCCGCTTCCCGCTCGGTGACGAGCGCCTCCTCGTCGACCCCGGGGGCGATCGCGATCGGCTCGATCCCGGCCGCCCGGAGCGTCTGCAGGCGTGCGGGCGAGGTCGAGGCGAGGTAGAGGCGCATCCTCCCATCCTGCCGTCCGGCACGCGGGCTGTGGAATGCTCGAATCATGGCTGAGCCCCGTCGACCCCGCCGCCCCGCCGCACGGAGGCGCGGTACGCCCCGCGGCCCCGCGCGGCCGGCGCCGGTCCACCGCTCCGAGCCGGCCGCCGATGCGCCGGTCATCGAGCTCGAGATCGAGCGCGTCGCCCACGGCGGCGTCTTCGTCGCCCACCACGAAGGTCGCGTGGTCTTCGTGGCCGACGCGATCCCCGGCGAACGTGTCGCCGCGCGGGTCACCGACGTGCAGCACGACCGGTACTGGCGGGCCGAGACGGTCGAGGTGCTGCGAGCATCGGCCGACCGCCGCCCGCACGTCTGGCCCGAGGCATCCGTCGACCGGGCGCCCGAGCGGCGGGCCGGCGGGGCGGAGTTCGGCCACATCGCGGTGGAGCGCCAGCTCGCGCTCAAGGCCGAGGTGCTGCGCGACGCGCTGGCGCGCATGGGCGGGGTCGAGCTCGAAACCCCGGTGCGTCCCGTCGATCCGTCGCTCGCTCCCGGCGCCTCCGTCGAGCTCGGCACGGGATGGCGCACGCGCATGCGGCTGCACGTCGCCGACGACGGCACGATCGGGCCCTACGCGGCCCGCAGCCACACCGTCGTGCCCGTGGCATCCGTGCCCCTCGCCGTGCCCGAGCTCGCCGCCATCGCGCCGATCGCCGAACGGTTCCCCGGAGCGCGCGCCGTCGACCTCGTGGCGCCGAGCGTCGGCGATCCAGAAGCCATCATCGTCTCGAGCGAGCGGATGCCGCGAGCCGCCCGGCCGACGATCGAGGAACGTGTCGGCGACCGCCGGTTCCGCCTCGACCGCGACGGGTTCTGGCAGGTGCACCGCGGCGCTGCGGCGACGCTGACGCGTGCCGTGCAGGAGCTCGTGGATCCCGACCTCTTCGACCCGCGCGCCGGGAACCTCGATCTCTACGGGGGCGTGGGCCTCCTCGCGGCGGCGATCGGCGATCGTTTCGGCGACACCGTGCGCATCACGTCGGTGGAGGCCGATGCGCGGGCGACCGAGCACGCCGGGGCGAACCTCGCGGACTGGGTCGGCGCACGGGCGATCACCGCGCGGGTCGACCGGTTCCTCGATGGCCTGATGGCGGATGCCGGAGGCGGCGACGGTGCCGGCGAACGCGCCCGGCTCCGCGATGCGACGGTCCTGCTCGACCCGCCGCGCTCGGGCGCGGGCCGTCACGTCGTCGATCGGCTCGCCGAGCTGGCGCCGCGCCAGCTGGTGTACGTGGCGTGCGATCCGGTGGCGCTCGCGCGGGACGTCGGGCTCCTTCGGGAGCGCGGCTACGAACTCGTGGAGGTGCGCGCGTTCGACCTGTTCCCGAACACCCACCACTTCGAGGCCGTGGCGAGACTCACCGCTATCGTGTGACTGACGGGAAATGAGGGACACGTGACGGGTGCAGACGCGACGGGTGCCGCCGCAACCGTGGCGATCGTCGATGATCACGAAGCCGTGCGCCTCGGGTTGCGCGCGGCCTGCCGTGATGCCGGCTACGAGGTCGTCGCCGAGACCGCCAACGTGCCCGAGCTGCTCGAGGCGCTCGGCGGCTCGCCGTGCGATGTCGTGGTGCTCGACCTGTCGCTCGGCGATGGCTCGTCGGTCACCGAGAATGTGCGCGCCGTGCTCGACACCGGAAGCGCGGTGCTCGTGCACAGCATCGCCGACCGCGTCGCGGCGGTGCGCGAGGCGCTCGCGGCGGGCGCCGCAGGGGTCATCCCGAAGGCGTCGCCCATGTCGACCGTGATCTCCGCGATCGCGACCGTCGCAAAGGGCGAGGTGCTGAACAACGTCGAATGGGCGAGCGCGATCGAGGCCGACCGCGAGTTCGCGAAGGCGCAGCTCGGCCGCCGGGAGCGCGACGTGCTGCACCTGTACGCGTCGGGGCTGCCGCTCAAGCTCGTGGCGATGCAGCTCGGCATCGCGCACTCGACGGCGCGCGAGTACCTCGACCGGATCCGGGCCAAGTACGTCGAGGTCGGTCGTCCGGCTCCCACCAAGGTCGACCTGCTGCGCCGGGCCGTGGAGGACGGGATCCTGCCGGGACTCGACGGCGAAGGCGGGGATGCCCGCCGCTGAGTGGCGGGTCCCGCGGCTCAGCACGAAGCGAGCCGCCGTCACCCGCGCGCAGGTCGAGACCGTCACGGCACGCGCGCTGGGCCTGTTCGGACTGGTGTTCGGCGCGCAGACGCTCCCAGGGGCTCTGGAGCAGTCGTCGGCGTTCGTCGACGGCGCAGGCACCGCCATGATGGCCATCCTCTACGGCGCGCTCGCCGTGCTCGCCGTGGCGAGCGTCGCGAAGGTCGCCGTTCGCGGCGCCGCGCTCGCGTTCGCGGCGCTGTACGCCGTCGCGCTCGCCGCCTGGCCGTTCCTCATCGACGATGCGGCCTCCCTCCAGGGCGGCACGCCGTGGCTCTACTACCTCTGCACGGTCGCCACGGCCGCAGCCGTCGTGGCGGTGTCGGTGCCCGTCGCCACCGCGTACACGCTCGTCGTGCCGACGGCGTACGGCATCATCCGGCTGCTTCCCGAGGGCGGCGGTGCGCTCCCGCTGCTCGCGGTGCTCGACGCGATGTACGCCGTGATCCTCGGCGCGGTGGTGCTCATCATCGTCACGATGCTCCGCCAGGCCGCCGAGGCCGTGGACGGCGCACAGGACGCCGCGCTGGAGCGCTACGACGTCGCCGCGCGTCAGCATGCCACCGAGAGCGAGCGCGTGAAGGTCGACGCACTCGTGCACGACAGTGTGCTGACGACGCTGCTCTCGGCGGCCGCGGCGGGCTCGCCCGATGAGCGGGCGCTTGCCTCGCGGATGGCGAAGGACGCCATCAAGCGCCTCGATCAGGCCGGGGCATCCGGCCCGCGTGCGCTCGAGCGAGTCGGGCTGCCCGTGCTCGTGCGCCGACTGCGCGCGGCGCTCACGACGTTCTCGGCGCCCTTCACGGTGCGCGTCGTGAACGCCGGCGGTGTCGAGCTTCCGGTCGAAGCGGTCGATGCGCTCTACTCGGCGGCCGTGCAGGCGATGGTGAACAGCATGCAGCACGCCGACGAACCGAACCGCAGCACGCGTCGGGAGCTGCGCATCCGCGGAGTGCGGGCGGGCGGATGCGTCATCGAGATCGCCGACAACGGCGTCGGCTTCGACCGTCGCGAGGTGCCGCTCGAGCGGCTCGGCCTGCGGGTCTCGATCGAGGAACGGATGGCGGGCGCAGGCGGTGCCGCCGAGATCGAGTCGAGTCCCGGGCAGGGCACCACCGTGACGGTCGCCTGGCCGGCGGGCGCGGCGGAGGGCGACGCATGATCGGCGTACCCCGCTGGCTGCTCCTCGTGCTGGGGGCGCTCTTCTCGACCTACCACGTCGTGCTCGGCATCTACTCGCTCAACGTGCCCGCCGCGCCGTGGCCGACGGTCGTGGCGCTCGCGCTCTACACGATCGCGACGGTCGCGAGTCTGTGGCCCGCCAAGCGACTTCGCATGCCCGACTGGCTCGCCGCGTTCGACCTCGCCGTGTGCATCGTGCTGCCGTTGCTCGTGACGAGCCAGCTCGATGCCGACGCCGACAACGGCTACGCCACCTGGTACGTCGCGGCCGTCGGCACGCTCATGACGATCGCCGCGGCGCGGCGCCAGCTCGTCGCCGCATGGCTCGGGGTCCTGGCGCTCGCCGTGCAGACCGTGGCCTGGGCGGGGCCGCTCGCGCTCGGCGCGCTCGGTGTCATCGGCAGCATCGTCTGGGTGGCCATCGCGCACATGCTGACATCCGCCCTCACGGCGGCCGCGCGCGAGACCCGGCGCTACGCGCAGGCCGAGCGCGAGGCAGCGGCATGGCAGGCCGCGCAGGACGCGCACCTGTTCGAGGGGCGGATGCGCCTCGCCCAGACCAATCGCATCGCGGCACCCATGCTGCGTCGCATCGCCGACAAGGGCAGTGAGCTGACCGAGGCGGAGCGGCAGGAGTGCCGGATGCTCGAGGCGGCGATCCGTGACGAGATCCGGGGGCGGATGCTGCTCACCGACGTCGTGCGCACCGAGGTGCAGCTCGCTCGCGAACGCGGGACGATCGTCATGCTCCTCGACGAGGGTGGCATCGACGACCTCGACGAGCCCACGCGGGACCGGGTGCTCTCGCGCCTGGCGGAGGCGATCGCCGACTCGAGAGCCGACCGGATCATCGCGCGCACGGCGGCCGAGGGCTCACCCGTCGCCGTCACCGTCGTGGGGCTCCGCGAGCCCGCGGGCGGTGGCATGCCCGCCGACGACACCGACGACCTCGAGGTCGAGTTCTGGCTGGAGATCCCCCGGACATGAAGGTGGGGGGCCGATCGATGATCGACCCCCCAACAAGCCCGAGCCACGGCGACAACCCGAATATCGCCCTGACTCGCCCCCAACGGTCACCGGTTACCCGACCGGTGACGGTGGCGACTCACGTGGAGTCTGCAGTTCCCATCCTGACGTACCGGTCCAAGTCGCGCAGTCGTCATTTCGGGGGACATCGGATGTCCCCCTCCGCGGCGGTGCGGCCCCGAAGCCGAGGGAATGTCACGCCGGCAGGGTCGGGACCGGCGGTGTTCCGGGGGACACGCCGTCGCTCAGCAGGCCGAGCGGCCCCAGTTTCCGGGGCCCACGGTGATGGGTGAGCGCAGCGCGCCGGAACTCTGCACCCACCGGTTCCTCGCCGGTTCGGTGACGGAGGTCTGCGTGGCCTGCTCGTCGACCGCCGCGAGGATGACGGCGGTCACCGCGGCCGCCTCCTCGTGCGTCACGGCGCGCGTGACGAATCGAAGCTCGGCCGCGCGGGCGTCGGCCTCGGCCTCGGCTGCGGGGAGGACCTCGGCGGACCCGGATGCCTTCGTCTCGTCCATGGTCGCCCCTACAGGGGGATGTTCCCGTGCTTCTTGGGCGGGAGGCTCGCGCGCTTGGTGCGCAGGGCGCGCAGCGCCTTCGTCACGGCGACGCGGGTGGCGGCCGGCTCGATCACGCCGTCGAGTTCGCCGCGCTCCGCGGCCAGGAACGGTGAGGCGACGTTGTAGGTGTATTCGTTGGCCAGCTTGGTGCGCACCGCCGCGACATCCTCTCCGGCCTCCTCGGCGCGCTTGATCTCGGGGCGGTAGAGGATGTTCACGGCGCCCTGCCCGCCCATGACCGCGATCTCGGCGGTCGGCCAGGCGAGGTTGATGTCGGCGCCCAGTTGCTTGGAACCCATCACGATGTATGCGCCGCCGTAGGCCTTGCGGGTGATCACGGTGACGAGTGGCACAGTGGCCTCGGCGTACGCGTAGAGCAGCTTCGCACCGCGGCGGATGACGCCCGTCCACTCCTGGTCGGTGCCGGGCAGGTAGCCCGGCACGTCGACGAGCGTGAGGATCGGGATCGAGAACGCATCGCAGAATCGCACGAAGCGCGACGCCTTCTCGCCCGCGGCGATGTTGAGGGTGCCCGCCATCTGGCTCGGCTGGTTGGCGATGATGCCGATGGAGCGGCCCTCGATGCGGGCGAAGCCGACCACGATGTTCGGCGCGAACAGCGGTTGCACCTCGAGGAAGTCGCCGTGGTCGACGATGCCCTCGATCACGGTGTGCATGTCGTAGGGCTGGTTCGGCGAGTCGGGGATGACCGTGTTGAGGCGACGGTCGCCGTCGGTGATCTCGAGCTCGACCTCGGCGTCGTACACCGGGGCATCCGTCATGTTGTTATCGGGCAGGAACGCGACCAACGTGCGCACGTAGTCGAGGGCGTCGGACTCGTCGCTGGCGAGATAGTGCGCCACGCCCGAGACCGTGTTGTGCGTGAGCGCGCCGCCGAGCTCCTCCATGCCCACGTCCTCGCCGGTGACCGTCTTGATCACGTCGGGGCCGGTGACGAACATCTGGCTCGTCTTGTCGACCATGATCACGAAGTCGGTGAGCGCGGGGGAGTAGACGGCGCCGCCGGCGGCAGGCCCGCAGACGATCGAGATCTGCGGGATGACTCCGGATGCCGCGGTGTTGCGGCGGAAGATCTCGCCGTACTTGCCGAGCGCGACGACGCCCTCCTGGATGCGGGCGCCGCCGGAGTCGAGGATGCCGATGATCGGCACGCCGATCTTCAGGGCCAGCTCCATGACCTTGATGATCTTCTCGCCGGCCACCTCGCCGAGCGAGCCGCCGAAGATCGTGAAGTCCTGCGAGTACACGGCCACCTGGCGCCCGTGGATGGTGCCGGTGCCGGTGACCACGGCGTCGCCGTACGGACGCTTCGCGTCCATCCCGAAGGCGTGCGTGCGGTGGCGCACGAACTCGTCGAGCTCGACGAACGAGCCCGGGTCGAGGAGCTCCGCGATGCGCTCGCGCGCGGTCATCTTGCCCTTGGCGTGCTGCTTCTCGATGGCCGCCTCACCCGACGCGGTCACGGCCTCGTGATAGCGGTGCTTGAGGTCGGCGAGCTTGCCGGCGGTCGTGGAGAGGTCTGGGCCGTCAGTCGCTTCGGTCACGCCGTTCACTCTACCGGCGAGCCTCGCGCCCACTTCGTTGACGGTTTCCTACAAATCCGGCCGATGACGTGGTGCCTTCCCGTGACGCGGCGAACTGGGAGACTGTCGGCATGGATCTTCCGCTGAGCCGCGCCGCCGTGCCCCGCCTCGAGTTCGTGGCGACCACCGGCTCGACCAACGACGACCTGCGCGCAGCCGCCACCGGCCCCGAGGCGGCGGCGTGGCCGCACGGATCGGTCATCGTGACCGACGACCAGACGCGCGGTCGCGGACGCATGGGGCGCACCTGGCTGGCGCCGACGGGCAAGACCCTGGCGATCTCAGTGCTCCTGCGTCCCGAGCTGCCGGGCGGGCGGCCGTTCCCGCCCGAGGCGTACGGATGGATCCCGCTCATGGCGGGGGCCGCCATGACGGAGGCCGTACGCCGGGCCGTCGACGCCGCGGCATCCGCTCGGCACGAACCCGAAGAGGAGGACGGCAGCGGCGGCGTCGAGGTCGTGCTCAAGTGGCCGAACGACGTGCTCGTCTCGGACTACAAGATCTGCGGCATCCTCTCGGAGCTGCTGCCCCCGTCGACGGGCTCAGGCGCCGCCGTGGTGGTCGGGGCTGGCCTCAACCTGACGCTCGACGAACACGACCTGCCGACGCTCACGTCGACGTCGCTCCTGCTCGTCACGGGTGTGCGGCCCGATGCCGACGTCGTGCTCGCCGACTACCTCTCGGACTTCCTCGGGCTCGTCCGCGCCTTCGCCGAGCACGGCGGCGACGCCGAGGCCAGCGGCATCGCGAGCCGCGTCACCGCGCTCTGCGGCACCCTCGACTCCGAGGTGCGGGTGGAGCTGCCCGGGGATCGCGAACTCCTCGGCGTTGCCGAACGCATCGACCGCGACGGACGCCTCGTGGTGCGTGACCGGAACGGCGAGGCACAGGCTGTCGCGGCCGGGGACGTGACGCACCTGCGGTATTAATGGGCGTATGAGCCGAGCCGCGAGCCAGGCTGCCGGCCGGCCTGCTGCACCTGAGCAGGTCGTCGCCCGCCTGCGGCGCCACGCTCGCGTGCTCGCCCTCCCGGCGCTGCTGCTCATCGCGGTCGCGGGCGCCACCGGCTACGCCATGGCCCTCGTCGCCGAGTGGTGGATGCAGCTCGTCGCCGTGGGCATCGCCCTCGTCGTCGTGGTCGCCGGGAGCCTCGTGCCGTTCCTCGCGTGGCTGTCGCAGCGCACGACCGTGACGACGCGCCGCGTCATCGTGCGCCGGGGGGTCTTCGTACGCGTGCGGCAGGAACTCGTGCACGCCCGGGGGTACGACATCGTCGTGCGGCGCTCATGGGCGCAGCGTGCCCTGGGCTCGGGTGATGTGCGCCTCGACAGCGGTCACGACCAGCCGATCGTGCTTCGTGACGTGCCCGATCCGATCCTCCTGCAGGCCGCCCTGCATGAGCTGATGGCCCTCGAGCAGCACTTCGACGCGGACCACGGGTGGGGCGGCGGATCGACCGTCGAACGTGGTGCCGGCGTCCGGCGCGGACGCTGAGTGTCCCGAGACGGCCACGGGATCCGCCGGAAGCGCGTAACCTAGAAGTTCGGTCGTGCGCCCTCGAGCACGTGCCGAGCGATGAAGGGTTCCACGTGGCCGACGAATGCATCCACGGTTTCGATGACGGTCTCTGCGCCATCTGCTTCCCACCACCCGAGCCCGAGGCGAAGCGGGTGGTAGCCCCTCCCCGTCCCAGCCGTTCGAGCGGGCCGCTCTCCTCCTCCCGGCCGAGCCGGCCCACCCGCGCGCCGCGCCGCGTCGCCGGTGCCGCGAGTGCACGCACGCTCCACGAGGCACCCGTCGACCCAAAGACCGTGCGGATCTACCACGTCACGCACGTGGACAACCTCGCGTCGATCCTCGGCGAGGGCGCGCTGCTGGCCGACCGCGCCGGTGCGGAGCCCACCGTCGATGTCTCCGCTCCCTCCGCGCGGGAGTTCCGTCGCTCGGCGCCCGTGCCGGGCAACGGCTCGGTGGTCGCCGACTACGTGCCGTTCCTCCTCTCGACCGACGCGCACGTGTGGAACGCCGTGCGCACCGGCACGCCCGACCCCCGGCTCACCGACGCCGCGGTCGAGCGTCAGCCCGCCGATCACGTCATCCTCGTGAGCTCGGTCGCCGGGGCCGCCGGGGCACGCACCGACGTCGAGGGCACCGTCGTCGTCACCGACGCGGATGCCGCGGCCGGTGGCGTGGGCGCGGCATCCGCGTGGCCCGAGGTGCTTCGCATGCTGCAGCGGCTCCACCGCGAAGACGAGGGGTCGCGGCTGCTCTCGGCCGAGGTGCTCGTTCGCGAGTCGCTCCCACTCGAACGTGTGCTGCTCATCGCCGTGGGCAACGACCGGGTGCGCGATC
Organism: Agromyces sp. NPDC052230; assembly: GCF_040679595.1. Classification (NCBI taxonomy): domain Bacteria; kingdom Bacillati; phylum Actinomycetota; class Actinomycetes; order Micrococcales; family Microbacteriaceae; genus Agromyces; species Agromyces sp. NPDC052230. Next base: position 256,711 of record NZ_JBFAVC010000004.1, read on the forward strand.
GCGTGCGCGCGGCGCTCGACGCCGTGGGACTCAGGACCCGCGTGGCGGTCTACCCGCCGTGGTTCCAGCCGACCCAGGAGTCGGCGGGGGAGTAGGCGGCGCAGCGGGACGCGTCGCTGCCGGGGCACCCGCGGCACGAGGCGCTGCCGGGGCATCCCTCCCACGAATCGCCGCCGGGGCATCCGTCGTACGCCGCTCGGGCTCCTCGAAGATGCTGCGTTGCGCCTCCTCCACGCGGGCGAGGTTCGACAGCCCGTCGGAACGGTGATGGCCGAAGACCCAGTACCGGTACAGGAAGAAGCGGAAGGCCGTGCCGAGCGCGAGCCCCACGACGTTCGTCGAGATGTTGTCGGCGAGGAGGCTCGTGAAGCCGAGCACGTGGTGGCTCACCCAGAGGCAGAGCAGTGCGATGCCCATGCCCCCGAGCGACACGACGACGTACTCGGCGAACTCGCGAAGGTAGTTGCGGCGGCGATGGCGGCGGAATGTCCAGAACCGGTTTCCGAGCCAGTTGAAGATGATCGCGATCGACGTCGAGATCGTCTTCGCGCCGATGGCCGACTGCGCCCAGTGGCCCTCGCCGAACACGCCGAGCCGCAACAGGTTGAACAGCGTCACGTCGATCACGAGCCCGATGAGCCCCACGACGCCGAACTTCACCGCGTACGTGAGCAGACCATGCCAGAGCCGGGCGAGGGCGCTGCCGGCTCGTGTGGTCACCGGCACATCCTATGCTGCGGGGGTCGCCGCCTAGACTGAACTGGGCGCTCGACGGTGCGCCGAACGCAGGCGAACGGAGGCACGGGTGCGGGTCGGAGTGATCGGCGGCGGGCAGCTGGCTCGGATGATGATTCCCGCGGCGATCGAGCTCGGAGTCGACCTCCGCGTGCTCGCCGAGGCCGAGGGCATGTCGGCGGAGCTCGCCGCGCGGCAGGTCGGCGACTACACCGACGCCGAGACGGTGCTCGCGTTCGCACGCGAGGTCGACGTCGTCACGTTCGACCACGAGCACGTGCCGCAGGACGTGCTGCACGCCCTCGTCGACGCCGGTGTGACGGTGCATCCGGGTCCCGATGCGCTGAAGGTCGCGCAGGACAAGCTGCTCATGCGCCGCCGACTCTCGGAACTCGGGCTTCCCGTGCCCGACTGGGCGCGCGTCGAGTCGGCCGGCGAACTGGATGACTTCATTGGCGAGCACGGCGGTGCCGCGGTCGTGAAGACCCCGCGGGGCGGGTACGACGGCAAGGGCGTGCGCATGGTGCGCGGGGCTTCCGAGGTCGCCGAGTGGTTCGCCACCATCGCCGAGGACGGCCGCGGCGGGGCGCTCCTCGTCGAGGAGCTCGTCGACTTCCGCCGTGAGCTCGCCCAGGTCGTGGCACGTCGCCCGTCGGGCGAGGTGGCCGCGTGGCCCGTCGTCGAGACCGTGCAGGTCGGCGGCGTGTGTAGCGAGGTCATCGCGCCGGCTCCGAGGTCGGCCGGGCGACTCGCGGATGTCGCGGCCGACGTGGCCATCTCGATCGCCGAAGGCCTCGGCGTCACGGGCGTGCTCGCCGTCGAGCTGTTCGAGACGACCGACGACCGCCTCCTCGTGAACGAGCTCGCCATGCGCCCCCACAACAGCGGCCACTGGTCGATGGACGGGTCCACCACCAGCCAGTTCGAGCAGCACCTGCGTGCGGTGCTCGATCTGCCGCTCGGCGGGACCGGATGCCACGCCCCATGGTCGGTGATGGTGAACATCCTCGGCGGCCCCGAGGAGGGCACCCTCGCCGACCGCTACGACGAGGCCCTCGCGGGACACCCGACCGTGAAGCTCCACAACTACGGCAAGGAGCCGCGTCCCGGCCGCAAGGTCGGTCACGTCACGGCCATCGGCGACAACCTCGACGACGTGGTGTACGAGGCGCGGGCGGCCGCGGCGGTGTTCCAGGACTGAGCTCGAGGCGCGGTGCCGGCGACCCGGCCCCGCATCGGCCACGTCGTCAGAGGTCGGCGTGCAGCTGCCAGACTCGTTCGGCCGAATCCCGCCAGCTGAACGCCCGGGCCCGATCCTGCCCGGCCACCGAGAGGTGCTCGGCTCGTGCATCGTCGGTGACGACGGTAGACATCGCGGCCGCGAGACGGTTCACGTACCCGTCGCCCGCGACCCCGAGCGGGATGGACAGGGCCGACCCCGCCGATGTCTCGACGTATTCGGGGATGTCGGCGTGGATGACCGGCGTGCCGAGGGCGAAGGCCTCGATCAAGGTCGCCGGGTCGCCCTCCTCGTGCCCCGGTGCGATGAAGGCGGTTGCGCCGGCGATGACGACCGCGAGATCCTCGTCGGAGATGTCGTCGATCGAGCGAACGAGTCCGCTTCGGATTCCGGATCGCTCGGCGACGGCGAGCACCTGTTGTTCGCCCCATTCCGCGGGCCCGAGCACGATGAGGGGCAGGTCGGGCATGCCGGGGCGGCCGAGTGCCTCGAGCACCTCCACCACGCCGTGGTGCGGCGCCAGGGACCCGACCGTGACGAGGTAGTCGCGCGGGAGCTCGAGGGCGGCTGCGCGCTCGGCGGCATCGGCCGGGATGCGGAGTCGTGAGCGTGCGGCCGTGGAGATCACCCGGATGCGGTCGCCGAAATCGTGATGCTCCGCGACCCGTGCCGCGAGGGCGTGCGTCGACACGACCACGGCGTCCGCGTGCTTCCAGGCGCGTTTCAGCATCGCGCGACGCCACCCCGACTCGGACGCGGAGAGCGATTCGGGGTGCGTATGGGCGAGTGTGTCGTGCACCGTGACGACCACCTGGTTGCCGGCTTCGCGATCGTGCTTGCGCAGGGGAGCGAACAGGCTGGGGGAGTGGATGATCCCGCCTCCCGGCGATGTCGTCAGGCCCATCTGCCACGCGGCCGCGAGCTCGCGCCGGGCGAGCGAGGTCGGGTAGAGGTCGGCGAGCCCGGGCAGCGACTGCCTGATGCGCTCGTAGTCGGTGGGCGGCGACGAGGACACGATCCCGGCGACCTCGCAGTTCGGCGGCGCGGCGGCGATCAATTCGCGGGTGAGGTCCTCCGTGTAGCGGCCGACCGGCCCGGGAACGGGAGCCGTGATCTGGTCGACGACGACGCGCAGTCGAGTGGTCATTGCGGTTCGCCTCCTGTCCGTTCCTCCAATCTACTGGTCCGCACCGAGCACGCCCGGAGGCCTGTGGACACATCACCACCTCACGTGCGCGCCCTGTCGGGTTCTCCCAGCGCCCGGCTCTAAGATCGTCGGGTGACCGCTGCAACCGCCCCCCTCGTCGGCGTCGTCATGGGCTCCGACTCCGACTGGAACGTCATGCGCGAGGCATCCGACCTCCTCGATGAATTCGGCATCGCGCACGAGGTCGAGGTCGTCTCCGCGCACCGCACGCCCGAGAAGATGATCGCCTACGGCAGGGAGGCGGCCGCTCGGGGCCTGAAGGTCATCATCGCGGGCGCCGGAGGCGCCGCCCACCTGCCCGGCATGCTGGCGTCGGTGACGACGCTGCCGGTCGTCGGCGTGCCGGTGCCGCTGTCGAGACTCGACGGCCTCGATTCGCTGCTCTCGATCGTGCAGATGCCCGCCGGCGTGCCGGTCGCCACGGTCTCCATCGGTGGCGCGAAGAACGCCGGGCTCATCGCCGTCAAGATCCTCGCGACGTCGGATGCCGGATTGACCACTGCCCTCGCCGATTACGCCACCGCCCTCGCCGCCTCGGTCGAGGAGAAGAACGAACGCCTCAAGTCGAACCGATGAGCCTCGCCGCAAGCCCCATCCGCTTCCCCGACCTCGCCTCGCGCCCGTTCATGACGCGTCGCGCGTGGTGGCTGGTGGTGCTCAATCTCCTCATCCCCGGGTCGGTGCAGGTGCTCGCCGGCGACCGGAAGCTCGGCCGCTTCGGCCTCGGCGCGACACTGACACTCTGGACGATCGCGCTCGTCGGGTTCGTGCTGTGGCTGCTCTGGCCGACGGTGCTCTACACGGTGTTCTCGACGACGGTCACGCTCTGGGTGGTCGCCGCCGTGCTCGTCTTCTACGCGGTGCTGTGGGCGATCCTGACGCTCGACACCCTGCGTCTCGTGCGACTCGTCAAGACGCAACCGTCGGCGCGGGCATGGGTCGCCGCCACCTCGGTGGTCGTGATGGTCGCCGTCTCCGGTACGGCCGCCTACGGCGCCTACCTGGCGACGTCCGCGAGCGGATTCCTCTCTTCGGTGTTCGTCGCCGGACCGACCGAGCCGCCCGTCGACGGGCGGTACAACATCATGCTCCTCGGCGGCGACTCCGGTCCCGACCGAGAGGGCATGCGCCCCGACAGCACGAGGATCCTCAGCATCGACGCCGACACCGGGCAGGCGGTCTCCATCGGCCTTCCCCGTGACCTCGAATATGTGCCGTTCTCCGAGGGTTCACCGCTCGCGGACGTCTACCCCGAGGGCTACGGCGCGATCGACGGATGCGACGTCGACGTGTGCCAGCTGAATTCGATCTACACCGAAGTCGAGGTGAAGAGCCCCGACCTGTACCCCGATGCCGTGGCCGAGGGAAGCGAGCCGGGCATCGAGGCGATGCGCGACGCCGCTGAGGGCGTCACCGGGCTCGAGATCCAGTACTACGTGCTCATCGACATGCAGGGGTTCGAGCAGCTCATCAACGCGCTGGGCGGTGTGGAGATCAACGTGGAGACGCGGATCCCGATCGGCGGCGACGAGGACAACGAGGGCGTCGACGGTTGGGTCGAGCCGGGACTGCAGCGCCTCGACGGGTACCACGCGCTCTGGTATGGGCGTGCCCGTTACGGCGTCGCCGGAGGCGACTACGCGCGAATGCAGCGACAGGCGGTGCTGCAGGAGGCGATCCTGCGCCAGTTCACGCCGGCGAACGTGCTCACGAAGTTCCAGGAGGTGGCGACCGCCGGAGCGGAAACCGTGAAGACGGATATACCCCAGTCCATGCTGGGTTACTTCGTGAACCTGTCGATGAAGACGAAGGAACTGCCCATCACCTCGGTCGAACTCGTCCCCGACAACGGCGTGGACCCGACCGATCCCGACTGGGAGTACATCCGCGCCCTCATCACCGAGGCGATCACGCCGCCCACCGAAGAGCCCAGCGAGGGCTGATGGCTGGCCCGGTGCCGCCCCTGCAGATGGGAAGGCGCGCGACACGGCAAGATGGAGTGTCACCTCCGCTCAGCCCCCGAGAGTCATATGAATCCATCATCCACGCGCCCGCGCGTCGTCGCCGTCGTGGTCGCATACAACCGGCGCGATCTGCTCATCGAGGTGCTCGATGCGCTGTCAGCCCAGGTCGAGCCGGTGTCGCGTGTCGTCGTGGTCGACAATGCGTCGACGGATGACACGGCGGAGGTCGCCGGTGCCGCCGGCGATCTCGTCGACCTCGTCCCCCTCTCGCGCAATACCGGTGGCGCCGGAGGATTCGCGGCCGGAATGGCGGTGGCACTCGACCGGCACGAGCCCGACTGGCTGTGGCTCATGGACGACGACACGGTGCCGACCGAAGACGCGCTTCGGTCGCTCCTGGCAGCCGTCGACGGCACCGGATTCGTCGCGGCGGGTTCCCGGGTCCTCTGGACCGACGGCAGCGAACATCCGATGAACACACCGCGCCCCAACCCCTTCGCCACACCGGGGGAACGAGCGGCCGCGGCACGTGCCGGCGGTATCCCCGTTCGGAGCACGTCCTTCGTCTCGATGCTGGTCCGCGCCGACGTGGTGCGCGAAGTGGGTCTCCCGATCGCCGACTACTTCATCTGGAACGACGACTTCGAATACTCGACGCGCGTGCTCCGCGGGCGCCGCGGCCTGCACGTGCCGACCTCCGTCGTCGTGCACAAGACGCGCGTGCTCGGCTCGACCGACGCCGATCCGGGCCCGCGGTTCTACTACGAGGTTCGGAACAAGCTGTGGATGTTCCGCCGATCACGCAGCCTCTCTCCGCTCGAGAAGGCGATCTACGGCGCCGCCAGTGTCCTGCGATGGATCCGCACCTTCCTGCGTTCGACCGATCGCGCGGTGCTCCGCGACGGTTGGCGTCGAGGGCGACGCGACGGCATGCGCACCCGTCCTCGTCCGAACTCGATGGCGCTCGCCGGTCTCGACGAGGTCAGCGCTGCGGTCGCGAGGGTGGAGGGACAATGAGCGAACCCTTCACCCTGCTCATGCCCGTCTACCGCGGAGACGACCCGGCGCACTTCTCGAAGGCGTTCACCTCGAGTGTGACGGGGCAGACCCGACGGCCCGACCAGGTGGTGCTCGTGCAGGACGGCCCGGTCGGTGATGACCTGTCGTCGGCAATCGACGCCGCGGTGTCGTCGTCACCGGTTCCCGTGGTGCATCACCGCATCAAGGACAATGTGGGGCTTGCCCGCGCGCTCACCGAAGGGCTCGCGCGCAGCGATCACGACATCATCGCCAGGATGGACGCCGACGACATCTCGCTGCCCGACCGGTTCGCGAAGCAGGTTCCGCTCATCGAAGCCGGCCTCGATCTCGTGGGCACCGGGATGCTCGAATTCCTCGACGACGTGGGCTCGATCGTCGGGCGTCGGGTGCCCCGGGTGGATCCGGCTGAGATCGCCCGCTACGCCCGATTCCACGACCCGTTCAGCCATCCGACCGTCGTGTACCGGCGCCGTGCAGTCGAGCGAGCCGGAGGTTATCAGGCCCTCGGCCTGATGGAGGACTACTGGCTGTTCGCACGGATGATCGACAGCGGCGCCGCCGTCGGCAATCTCGCCGACCCGCTGGTGATGTACCGCGTCGGCGCTGGTGCGTATGCGCGTCGTGGCGGTCGTGCGCAGTGGCGCAGCGAGTTGGCGCTGCAACGGGAACTGCGGAGGATCCGGTTCACGACACGCGGGGAGTTCCTGCGCAACGTGTGCGTTCGCGGCCTGTACCGGTTCGTCCCCGAGCCGATCCGGAAGGTGGCGTACCGCCGGTTCATCGCCCGCGGGTCGACCCTGGGGGCGCGCTGACCTGCGGTCAGGATGCAGCCGGCCGAGCGATGCCGGATGCATGCAGGGCTTCTCGCCAGTGGCGCATGGGCTCGATGCCGACGCGCCCCCAGGCATCGTGCCCGAGCACGCTGAACGACGGCCTCCGTGCCGTCTGGGGGAAGGCGTCGCTCGTGGTCGGGGTGATGCGCTCCGGATCGAGCGACGCTTCCCGCAGGATCTCGCGCGCGAATCCGTACCAACTCGTCCGACCGGAATTGGTGCCGTGGTAGATGCCACCTGGAGCATCCCGCTCGATGAGTTCCAGGAGCTTCTCGGCGAGATCGCGCGTCCAGGTCGGCTGGCCGATCTGATCGTCGACCACAGGCCACGTGTCGCGCTCACCCGCCAGGCGCAGCATCGTCGATGCGAAGCTCCGACCCTCGGCGCCGTAGAGCCATGCGGTCCGCACGACGTAGGTGCGGCCGGGGTTCCGGGCCAGCGCGAGCTCCTCGCCCGCCGCCTTCGTTCGGCCGTACGCCGAGACGGGGTTCCTCGGCGCGTCTTCGGCGTACGCTTCCGTGGCGGTGCCGTCGAAGACGTAGTCGGTCGAGATCTGCACCATGCGGGCGCCGTGGGCGGCCGACGCGGCCGCGACGTGCCCGGCTCCCGATGCATTGACCGCGAACGCGCGGTCCTCGTCGGTCTCCGCCGCGTCGACGGCCGTGTATGCGGCGGCGTTGACGACGACGTCGTGGCCGATGACGGCCTCCATCACGGCCGCGACATCCGTCACGTCCAGTCCGGCTCGGTCGAGCGCGGTCACCTCGTGACGCTGGAACGCCCGACGGAGGTCCCGTCCGAGCATGCCCGACGCGCCGGTGATCAGGATGCGCATCGGGGCTACTGTCCCTGGGCGACGTAGCGGGCCTCGGTGGCCTCCTTCTGCGGCGCCCACCAGTCCTCGTTGTCGCGGTACCACGCGATGGTCTCGGCCAGCCCGTCCTCGAAGTGGTCGAGCCGTGGAACCCAGCCGAGTTCGGTGCGGAGCCTGGTGGAATCGATGGCGTAGCGCAGGTCGTGGCCGGGGCGATCGATCACGTGGTCGTACGCGTCCGCGGGTCGCCCGAGCTGCGTGAGGATGAGCTCGACGACGTCGCGATTGCTCCGTTCGCCGTCGGCGCCGATGAGGTAGGTCTCGCCGATGACCCCGCGATCGATGATGGTGAGGACCGCCGACGAGTGGTCATCGGCGTGGATCCAGTCGCGCACGTTCTCGCCGGTGCCGTAGAGCTTCGGACGCTCACCGCGGAGCACGTTCGTGATCTGCCGCGGAATGAACTTCTCCACGTGCTGATACGGGCCGTAGTTGTTGGAGCAGTTCGAGATGGTCGCCTTCACACCGAAGGAGCGAACCCACGCTCGAACGAGCAGGTCGCTGCCGGCCTTCGTCGAGGAGTACGGGCTCGACGGGTTGTACGGCGTCTCCTCAGTGAATCGGGATGGGTCGTCGAGTTCGAGATCGCCGTACACCTCGTCGGTCGAGATGTGGTGGAACCGGCGGTCGTGACGGCGAACCGCCTCGAGCAGGGTGAAGGTGCCGACGATATTGGTCTCGACGAACGGGCGGGGATCGGCGAGGGAGTTGTCGTTGTGGCTCTCCGCCGCATAGTGCACCACGATGTCGTGGTCGCGAACCAGCGGGTCGACCAGTGACGCGTCGCCGATATCGCCCCGCACGAACCTGAACCGATCGGCGGGCAGCCCGGCCAGCGAAGCGAGATTGCCCGCGTACGTCAGCTTGTCGAGCACGGTGACGGTGTGGTCGGTGTGCTCCAACACGTGGTGCACGAAGTTGGAACCGATGAACCCGGCGCCGCCGGTGACGAGGAGGTGCATTTTACGGAACGGGCCAATCTCTGCTCGGACAACCCCGCAATTCTAGCCCCGCAGCCGTTGGTAGGATCGTGGCGTGCAGATCCGAGAACTCGCGGTGCCCGATTCCTACGTCGTGACACCCCGGATCCACACCGACGACCGGGGCAGCTTCCTCGAGTTCTACCGGCACGACCGCCTGGCCGGGGTGGTCGGGCACGCACTCGACCTGCGACAGGCGAACACGTCGATCTCCCGTCGAGGCACCTTCCGCGGCATCCACTTCGCCGATACCCCACCGGGCCAGGCGAAGTACGTGACCGTCGTCCGCGGCGCCGTCATGGACTTCGTGGTCGATCTTCGGGTGGGATCGCCGACGTTCGGCGCCTGGGAGGGCGTGCGGCTCGACGATGTGGAACGACGCGCGGTCTACCTGTCCGAGGGGCTCGGGCATGCGTTCCTCGCCCTCGAAGACGAGACCGTCGTGACCTACCTCGTGAGCGACGTGTACAACCCGAGCGCTGAGCACGCGGTCGATCCCCTCGACGAGTCCATCGGCCTCGAGCTCCCGATTCCCGCGGCCGAGCTGTTCCTCTCCGAGAAGGACCGCGAGGCCCCGTCACTCGCAGATGCCTTGGAACGCGGGATCCTTCCCAACTGGCAGAAGGCGCGCGCCTGGTACGCCGAGCTCGACGCGAGGGTGAAGGGCTGACATGCGCGGAATCATCCTGGCAGGCGGAACCGGAACGCGGCTGTGGCCGATCACCCGTGGCATCTCGAAGCAACTGATGCCGATCTACGACAAGCCGATGATCTACTACCCGCTCTCGACGCTGATGATGGCCGGCATCCGGGAGATCCTGATCATCACGACGCCCGAGTACCAGGAGCAGTTCAGGGCGCTCTTCGGCGATGGAAGCGACCTCGGCATCGACCTGCAGTACGCGGTGCAGCCTTCGCCAGACGGGCTGGCTCAGGCATTCCTCATCGGTGAGGAGTTCATCGGCGACGACAACGTGTCGCTCGTGCTCGGCGACAACATCTTCCACGGCGCCGGACTCGGTACGGCACTGCGCCGGAACTCCACCATCTCCGGGGCGCTCATCTTCGCCTATCACGTCTCGAACCCCGCCGATTACGGCGTGGTCGAGTTCGATAGGGACATGGTGGCGAAATCGATCGAGGAGAAGCCCAAAGCGCCGAAGAGCAACTATGCGGTCCCCGGCCTCTACTTCTACGACAACAGCGTCGTCGAGATCGCGAAGTCGATCACGCCGAGCGCGCGCGGCGAGCTCGAGATCTCCTCGGTCAACGAGGCCTATCTGCGACGCGGCGACCTCAGGGTGCAGGTGCTCGATCGTGGAACGGCCTGGCTCGACACGGGAACCTTCGAGTCCATGATGCAGGCGAGCGATTACGTCCGCGTGATCGAGCAGCGCCAGGGATTCAAGATCGGATGCATCGAGGAGATCGCGTGGCGGGCGGGGTGGATCGACGACGCGCAGCTGCAGCGCCTCGCGGCGCCGTTGGTGAAGAGCGGGTACGGCGAGTACCTCGCCGCGCTCACGCGGGACTGAGCGCGATCACGGGCCTGCGGCACCCGACTGGATGGCGCTGAGCAGGTCCGTCATGGTGGCGTGGATTCCGGCGGGCAGCGGGGTGAACTCCCGGCGATCGACCTCGGGCCACACGGTCGACGTGAGGCGGAGATCGTGGGCCTGGAGCGCCGCCGCAGCAGAACTGCCGAGCATGACGTGCGGATGCTGCTTCGCGAGGATCCGGAAATAGCCGAGAAGGTCGGCGATGGTGACCGCTTGCCCTGATGCGACGTTCTTCACGACCGTCACCGGTTCGGATTCGAGGAATGAGCGCTCCACGATGTCGCAGATGAGTTGGCCGCAGTCCCTCGTGAAGATGTAGTCGCGCATGGTGTCGAGGGACACGTAGATCGACGCCGGCGTGGGCGAGAACTGCGCGCGCGCCAGATGCGAGATGAGGCCCTGCATCTTGTCGAGACGCTGGCCGGGTCCGTAGAGGTTGGCGATTCGGCCGAGCACGACGGTCACCGGGTGAGTGGAGGCGAATCCACGCAATGCCTGTTCGCAGGCGAGCTTGTACCTTCCGTACGGTGAGATCGGGACCGGCGGCGTCGACTCGTCGAACGGAGGCCGGTCGGACCCCGCGTAGACGCCACCAGCCGACGAGGCGAAGAACACGGTGCCCCGTCGCCCCGCGCCCGTCGCATCGAGTGGTCCGGCGATGGCGTCGATCACCGCCCTGAACTCGGCGAGCTCCGCATCGAGTACGGATTGCGGGCTGCTCGTGACGGCAACCCCCGCCGCCCAGATGATGACCCATCGGTCGCCGGGCCGGTCCGACGCTTCGAAGAGCGCTGACGCTTCGCGTTCGACCGCCGAGGCGAGGGATGTGCCGGTACCCCAGGGCAGGGGCGCGGCGTCTCGTACGTTCCAGTCGGAACGCTGCCGTGCCGCTCCGGCGATGGCGCCACCGAGCAGACCGCGAGCACCGATCACCCAGGCGTGGGTGGTCACGGCTTCTCGGGACGGCTCTGTCCGATGGGACCGTGGGCGGGCTCGTGCGGACGGCCCTGGGGCAGGCGGTCGGGTGAGGGTACCGGAGGCCGGCGCCGGCCGAGGGGACCGCGGTCGGGATCGCTGGTGATGAGGTACGGCGGCTTGCCCATGGCCATGTTCACGTTGATGCCGATGTACTCGGCGATGATGCCGAGCGAGAACAGGATCGCCCCCGACGTGATGAGCACGATCATGATCGTCGACGCCCAGCCGGCCGTATCGATCTGCCCGGTCAGGCGTTCGATGAGCACGTAGACCGCCATGGCCGCGCCGAGCGCGGCGAACGCCACGCCGAGCAGGCTCACGAATCTGAGGCCCCGCGTGCCGCTCGTGAGGATCATGCGCCAGAAGTGGGAGAAGAGCCGGCGCGTCGAGTAGCCGGAGGTGCGGGCGCCCTCGTGGCGGAGCTCCACCGGGGACGAGACCGTCTTGTTCGACACCCAGCCCATGGCCACGTCGAGGTAGACGCCGGATCCCGAGTACGCCGCGACGCTCCGGCCGATACTGCCGAGGACGAGCCGATAGCTCTGGTAGTCAGGTGCGTTCGATCCCGCGAACAGCTTCGTGAGCAGCCATTTCGCGCCTCGTGACGCGGTGTTGCGGAGCGCACCGTGCGGCGGCGTGTTGGTGGGCTTGGCATAGACCACGCTCGCCTGCTCCCGCATCGCCGTGTCGAGCAGGTCCCCGATCATGGCCGGATCGTGCTGTCCGTCCTCGTCGAGCGTGACGATCCAGTCCCCCCCGGAAGAGGCCATGCCGGCGAGCGTTGCGGCGTGCTGGCCGAAATTGCGACTCAGCCAGACCGCGCGGACGAAATCGAACCGGGCCTCGAGGTCGCGAATCACCCGTGCCGAACCATCCGGCCCGTTGTCGAAGACGAGGAGCACCTCCTCGACCCGGAACCGATGTCCTTCGGCCGTCGAAGCGGGGTGCGTCAGCGGTGCGATCTCGTCGAGAAGCCCGGGGAGGGTCGCTTCGCCCTGGTATACCGGTACCACGATGGAGATTCGGTGATCCACGTCAGCGGGCAGGGGAGCACCATCCGTCACGGAAGGCGACGTTACCACAGCGACACCTCGCCCCATCCGAACCCGACAGCGCTCATGAGGCACCTCGGGGCGTCGACTCGCCGGCCCGCGACATCCGTCGAGCGAGGTAGACGTAGGCGAACCGTCGAAGCGTCGCCATCAGGCGCGCGCGTGCGTTGCCGACGGTCAGGGTGACGCGTCCGACGACGTCGGGATGTTGCTCGTGGAGCCAGCGGTGGAACCCGATCGCCTGCTCGGCCTGCTGCTTCGCGAGACGTACGCTCCATTGGCTGTCGGAGATGCGGAACCCCGCAAGCGATCCGGGGACACCGACGAAGTCGCCTCGGAGGAGGACCTTCGCGTAGGTCGCCTCGTCGATGAGGTACGGCCAGCGCGAGTCCCACCAGCCGACCGCTTCGAGCTGGTCTCGGCGCATCAGCACGCATCCTGGTTCGCCGAAGACGTTGGTGCCATGACGGACCGTCGACCGGATCGCATCGACTCCCCGGTGCCGGCCCAGCAGGCCGGGGAGGCCACGCCCGGTCATCACCGGCTGCCCATTCGCATCGACGATGTCGCGTGCCGACGCTGCGAGCACGGCCCCGGGAGTACCGGCGAGCGCCGCCACCTGTGCCGTGACGATCTCGGGATCGAGCAGGTCATCGCCGCAGACGAGCTTGAGGTACTCGCCGTTCGCCGCTCGGCTCACGCGGTTCCAGTTCCGCAGTGCCCCGCCGCCGGCCGGGGTTTCCAGGAGGGTCACGCGCTCGTCGTCCTCGTACCGGCGCATGACCGCGAGCGTCCCGTCGGACGACGCGTGGTCTGCGATGATCACCTCGAGGTTCGGGTACGTCTGGGCGAGCACCGAATCGATCGTGTCGGCGAGGTATTCGGCGTTGTTGTACGCCGGGATCACGATCGAGACGAGCGGCTTCGCGGCGCCCGCATCCCCGGATGCGGCAGGGCTTTCGGAGGGCCGTTCGCCAGTGAGGGAGCCCGGCCGGTGGAACGAGAAGCCGCGGTGCCCGAAGTAGCTGACGAGGGTCGTGACGACCACGATGAGCGCCTGCGCCGGGATCACCGCCAATCCACCGAGTTCCACGAGCAACGGCAGGAGCGCGGCGTTGATGCCGAGCGAGACGAGATACACGAGCTCGAATCGCCCGAGATCGCGGAACACATGACCGCGCACCTTGAACACGAAGGTCCGGTACAGGACGAAGGCGCACAGCACGCTGAACACGTGGGCGAACGCCAGGGTGGCGAGGTAGCCCCAGATCTGGCCGATCGTGTATTCGAAGAACACGAAGAAGAGGAAGCCGACGACCGTGTTGGTGCCGCCGACGAGGAGGAACGCGACCTTCTGGTTGCGGATGAGTCGCAGGAGTGGGCCTGGCGAACCCTGCATGCCCGCCGGTGGCTGAGGGGTCTCGACGGCCATGCTGGACACCTCGGAACTCATCGGAAAGGGACTCCTGCTCTGCGAACGCTCGACCGACAGGATACCCGCGGTCCGCTGGGCGGACGCTGACCCGGTCGGAGGTGCGGGATAATCCTCGGGTGAAGCCGAAACTCGCCTGGCCGCTCGCCGCCCTAGCGGCCATCCTGGTCGGCGCCGCGATCCCCCTCCTCTACTACCCGACCTTCTACTTCGCCGACGACACCCAGGCCGGAGCATTCGGGCAGTGGTACAAGATCGGCGACCGCATCCTCGAGGGCGACTGGTCGTTCATCAATCCGACGGTGTGGCAGTCGGGCAACTACCTGGCCGAAGGAGCCTGGGGCATCTTCAGTCCCGTGCTCTGGGCCGTCGGACTCGCCTCGCATCTGCTTCCCGACATCGTCGTCTTCTCGACGATCGTGAAGTGGACGTGCATGCTGGTCGCAGGTCTGGGCGTCTACCTCCTCTCTCGCGAGTTCAGCGCCAGTCGTCCGTGGGCGGCCGTCGTGGCCGTCGCGGCGCCGCTGGCCGGCTTCACGCTCTACATGGATGCCCCCTCGTGGGTCAACGGCCTCATGGCCTGGTCGCTGCTGCCGTTGACGTGGTGGCTCATCCGGCGAGCCGCGGTTCGCGGTGCCTCCGTGTTCCCGGCCGTCGCCGCGGCGTTCGCCATGATCGGCATCGGCTACGTGCATGGGACGCTCTTCCTCGCCGTCGTGCTCATCGCGACCCTGATCGAGTCGGCGCTGGTGCACGGAAGAGGCGCAGTCCTCCGTACGCTCATGACCGCTGTGTTCGCGGGGCTCTTCGCGGTGATCGTGCATCTCCCGGCATTGCTCACGTCGCCCGTGAGCGGGCGGTCGAGCGGGCTGTTCAACACCGGTCTGCTGACGGTCGACCTGACGGATCTCGCGGCGGCGGCGAGCGCCGTCGCCTTTCCCACCATGCGGTACTTCTTCGAAGGCGGGCCGAACGCGCCGATCTTCTACATCGCCTGGTTCCTCCCGTTGCTCGCGTTCGTACGGTGGTCGCGCCTCGTCGGACTGCTGCGCTCGCGGATCAGCGTCGTGATCGTCCTCGGCGTCGCGACGTTCGCCGTGCTACTCCCGAGTGATGTCGGGCCCCTCCGTTTCCCCGTCCGGCTCATGCCCTACCTTGCGCTCTGCGTGCTCGTCATCTTCGCCATCGCGATGTCGTCGGCGCGTCTCGAGGTCGTCACCCGACGTCGCTACTTCGCGGCAACCGCGTGGTATGCGCTGAGCGTGTGGTTCGCCTTCACCCAGGCGCCGCAGTTCCGGAACGTGTACCTCGCCATCACCGTGCTCGGACTGGTCGGCATCTGGGTGCTCTACCGGATGTTCGGCGAGCGCGGGCTTCCCCTCCTCGGTGGGATCCGAGGCGGTCCGCTCCAGGGGCATGCCACGGTGGTCGCGGCGATCGGCATCGTGGCGGTGGGGCTCGTGCTGCTCTTCCCGCAGCATTCGACGCACCGACAGGCTCCGGTGCGCGAGTACGGGGTTCCGACGAAGATCGCCGACTACCGGACCCAGCTGACGACGGCCGTCCACGGCGACATCCTGGTGGTCGGCGGGCCCGGCGTCGGTGAGGAGACGACGTTCCCCTGGTCGGAATCCGTCGTATCGAACCTCTGGTATGTGACCGGGAAGCCGGTCCAGAACGCCTACACGTCCGTGTTCTATGCGCCGTACGCCGAGGCCACGTGCATGGCCTACAACGGCGTGACGTGCACGGAACTCTACGAGACGCTGTTCGACCGCCAGCCCGACACCGGCCTGCCCCTGGTCGACCTGCTGAGCGTGAGCTCGGTCCAGGTCGTGAAGATCGGGGTGTCGGAGCGCGTCTGGAAGCCGGTGCCCGAGGGTTGGCGCATCGCGGAGGACACCGAGGACACCCGGCTCATCGTGAGGGAGTCGCCCGTCGACGGTTCGGGCGGAGTGGTCTGGACCTCGCCCGGAACGACGATCGAGATGCTGCACAACGACGCCATGGGCGCCTCCTTCCGCGTCGAGGAGATCGGTGACGCCGGTGGAAGCGTGGCCCTCAGTCGGATCACCTGGCCCGGGTACCGCGTCGACGGCGCGACCATCGCCGACGAACGCGTCGAGGACTTCCTCATGACCCTCGACCTGGACGAGGGCACAAAGGGTCGCGTCGTGACGGTCTCGTACTGGGCGCCGGGCTGGCAACTCCAGGTCGCCGCCGGTGCGTCGATCGTGATCTTCGCCGGTGCGTGGATCCTGTTCACGAGGCACGGTCGCCGGCGCCGGACCTCGCAGGACGGGTCGCCGGCCGGGCGGATGGATGCGCTGGCGCTGGCCGCCGTATCGCGCGACGGAGACGGCCCCGAAGCGACTGCTCCGCGAACGGACGCGTCCGAGCTGGAGCCGGCTCCACGGTAGGATTGCCATTCGGCTCGCCCGATCTCGCTGTGAAGGATGAATGTGAACGTTGACCTCGTCGTTGTCGGATCCGGGTTCTTCGGGCTCACGATCGCAGAGCGGGCGGCGAGTGAGCTCGGGCTCGAGGTCGTGGTCATCGATCGCCGCGACCACATCGGCGGCAACGCGTACAGCGAGGTGGATCCCGAGACCGGGATCGAGGTGCACCGTTACGGCGCGCACCTGTTCCACACCTCGAACCCGTCGGTCTGGGACTACGTCAACCGGTTCACGACGTTCACCGGATATCAGCACAAGGTGTACACCACGCACCGGGGCGAAGTGTTCCCGATGCCGGTCAACCTCGGCACCATCAACCAGTTCTTCAGGAGCGCCTACAGCCCCGCGGAGGCGCGGGCCCTGATCCAGGAGCAGGCCGCCGAACTCGAGACCGGTGAGGCCCGCAACTTCGAGGAGAAGGCGATCTCGCTCATCGGGAGGCCGCTGTACGAGGCGTTCTTCCGCGACTACACGGCGAAGCAATGGCAGACGGATCCGAAGGACCTGCCGGCCGAGGTCGTGAGTCGGCTGCCCGTGCGGTACACCTACGACAACCGGTACTTCAACGATACGTTCGAAGGCCTGCCGACCGACGGGTACACCGCCTGGATCGAGCGGATGGCCGATCACCCCGGCATCGAGGTCCGCCTGTCGACCGACTTCTTCGATGTCTCGCAGCCGATCAACAAGGCAGCGACGGTCGGGCAGGTCCCGGTCGTCTACACCGGACCGGTCGACCGCTACTTCGACTACGCGAACGGCGCGCTCACATGGCGCACCCTCGACTTCGAACGCGAAGTGCTCCAAGTAGGCGACTTCCAGGGAACCCCAGTGATGAACTACGCCGATCTCGACACGCCCTACACCCGGATCCACGAGTTCCGGCACTTCCACCCCGAGCGCGAGTATCCGCGCGACAAGACGATCATCATGCGGGAGTTCTCACGGTTCGCCGAACGTGGCGACGAACCCTACTACCCGGTGAACACGGCAGCCGATCGCGAGGGCCTGCTCTCCTACCGGGAGCTCGCGAAGGAGGAGCCGGGCGTGTTCTTCGGCGGCCGGCTCGGCACCTACCAGTACCTCGACATGCACATGGCGATCGGCTCGGCGCTCTCGATGTTCGAGAACAAGCTGAGGCAAGCGCTCTGATGGCGCGCACGAGGGCGGCCGGATCCGTCGAACCGCTCGAGGTGCTCCAGCGGGTCGTGTTCCCCGAACACGGCGACCCGCAGGCGCTCCCGCTGTACATCGACCCCGAGGCATGGGCCGTGCTCCCAGTGGCGGACGCCGCCAAGGAGCGCCTCGCGAGGGCGCGCGGCTTCCTCGAGGACGGGCACGCGCGCGCCCCCCTCCGTCTCACGAGCAGATCCGGTAGCGGATGGCTCGAAGGACGGCGTGGTCTCCGGGTGCCTGCGCACGAGAAACTGTCGCTTGCGACCTACTTCAACGCGTTCCCTGCGAGCTACTGGAACGCGTGGACCTCGCTGAGCGGTGTCGTACTCCGCGTCCGCACCCGCGGTTCCGGCCAGATCGTCGTCTACCGGTCGAATGCGCGCGGGGTCATCCAGCGCGTCGATGGTGCGAACGTGTCGGGGGAGTCGGAATCGGTGTTCCGCATCCCCTTCTCATCGTTCCTGGACGGTGGCTGGCTCTGGTTCGACCTTCACGCCGAGGAGATTCCGTTCGAGCTCCTCGAGGCGGACTGGTGCGCACCGGCGGGCGAAGCGGCCAAGCGTGGGGGCGCGACGATCTCGATCACGACCTTGAACCGTGGCGACTACTGCACCGCGCTGCTCTCGGCCATCGGCAGCGATGAGGTCGTGATGGAACTGATCGACCGGATCATCGTCGTCGACCAGGGCAGCCAGAAGATCGTCGACAACGCAGGGTATGCGGAGGCGAGACGAATCCTGGGCGATCGCCTGGAGGTGATCGAGCAGGCCAACCTCGGAGGTTCGGGAGGCTTCGCCCGCGGCATGCTCGAGACGAGCGAGGCGGGGGAATCCGATTACGTCCTCCTCCTCGACGACGACGTCGAGGTGGAGCCCGAGGCGATCCGGCGCGCCGTGAGGTTCGCCGACCACTGCCGTACGCCCACCATCATCGGCGGGCACATGTTCGATATGTACGACAAGGCCAAGCTGCACGCCTTCGCGGAGGGGATCCAGTGGAGCCCGTTCATCTGGGGGCCCCTGACGCCCGATCGACACGACTTCGCCGAGTCGAACCTCCGCCAGACCCGGTGGATGCATCGTCGCTTCGATGTCGACTACAACGGTTGGTGGATGTCGCTGATCCCGGTGTCCATCGTCCGGGAGATCGGGCTGTCGTTGCCGGTGTTCATCAAGTGGGACGACGCCGAGTACTCGCTTCGCGCTCGTGAGGCCGGATACGCCACCGTGAGCCTCCCCGGCGCCGCCGTCTGGCACGTCTCATGGGTGGACAAGGACGACTCCCACGACTGGCAGGGCTTCTTCCACGCGCGCAATCGCCTCATCGCCGCGCTCCTGCATTCGCCGCATGCCCGTGGCGGGCGGCTCGGCCGGGCGTTCCTCGCTCAGGACTTCAAGAACCTGCTCACCATGGACTACTACACCGTGGCCATGAAACATGCGGCGATCCAGAGCGTTCTGGATGGACCCGAGCGCCTCCACACCGACATGGTGGATCGCCTCGCCCGTGTGCGCGCGTCGGCTGCCGGGTTCACGGAGGCGCAACCGATCCGGGATTTCGCGACGATCCCGCATTTCGCTGCCCGAGAGGTCCCGTCCGTCAAGTTGGGCACCGTCGAGACGGGACCGACGGGGCTCGGGTTCGTGTGGTGGCTGGCGCGTCAGGTGGTCCGGCATTCATGGAGCCGACCGCATCGAGGTGCGTCCGAGCGGCCCGACGCGCACCTCCCCTACCAGGACGCGCGTTGGCATTCGGTGCCCGCGTACGACAGCGTCCTGATCACGAACGCCGAAGGCTCGGCGGTGAGCTGGCACGTACGGAATCCGCGTCGGTTCCGAACCCTCCTGAGCCGGAGCATCCGGATGGCTCGCCTCATGCGGCGACGATGGCCCGAGCTCTCCCGCGAGTACCGCGCCGCGCTCGGCGGCATCACCTCGAGCGAGCGATGGCAGCGCACGTTCGACGAGGTGGCGAAGGGCTGAGGCACCGGGCCGGCGTCGCGGGTGATCGCTCGCGATCAGGGTTGGACGTACTGGGTGAGGCATCCGACGAGTTGTTCGGCGCCGGCTCGGGTGAGGACGTAGACGCAGACGTTGTGGTTGCCGGTGGTGGTGGGGATCGATCCGCGGTAGCCGTGGTTGTCGCCGGTGCCGGGGTACTTGGCGTCGAGTCCGGGGCTGGGCTGGTTCGCGGTCAGCGGGTGGCGGACGCCGTCGATGGAGACGGTGACGGTCGCGGTCTCGGTTCGTGCGTCGGGGTGGAACGCCCAACCGGTGACGGTGACGGCACCTCCGGTGCCGGTGGAGGTCGACCATTCGGCGACCGGTCCGGTGGTGACGTTCTGGGTGAGGCATCCGAGGAGGGTTTCGCCGGCGGTCGGATGCACCGCGTAGACGCAGACCCGGTGGTTGCCTGGTGAGGCGGGGATGGATGCGCGGTAGCCGTGGTTGTCGCCGGCGCCCGGGTATCTCGAGTTGAGTCCGGGGCTTGGCTGATCGGCGGGCACGAGCGTGCGGACCCCGTCGATGTACACCGCCGCGGAGACCGTCCTGGTCGGGTCGTCGGTGTAGAACGCCCAGCCCGACACCTGCACGGCACCGCCCACGCCGGTCGACGTCGACCACTCCGCCGTCGCCCTCACCGGCTCGACGTACTGGGTGAGGCATCCGACGAGTTGTTCGGCGCCGGCTCGGGTGAGGACGTAGACGCAGACGTTGTGGTTGCCGGTTGTGGTGGGGATCGATCCGCGGTAGCCGTGGTTGTCGCCGGTGCCGGGGTACTTGGCGTCGAGTCCGGGGCTGGGCTGGTTCGCGGTCAGCGGGTGGCGGACGCCGTCGATGGAGACGGTGACGGTCGCGGTCTCGGTTCGTGCGTCGGGGTGGAACGCCCAACCGGTGACGGTGACGGCACCTCCGGTGCCGGTGGAGGTCGACCATTCGGCGACCGGTCCGGTGGTGACGTTCTGGGTGAGGCATCCGAGGAGGGTTTCGCCGGCGGTCGGATGCACCGCGTAGACGCAGACCCGGTGGTTGCCTGGTGAGGCGGGGATGGATGCGCGGTAGCCGTGGTTGTCGCCGGCGCCCGGGTATCTCGAGTTGAGTCCGGGGCTTGGCTGATCGGCGGGCACGAGCGTGCGGACCCCGTCGATGTACACCGCCGCGGAGACCGTCCTGGTCGGGTCGTCGGTGTAGAACGCCCAGCCCGACACCTGCACGGCACCGCCCACGCCGGTCGACGTCGACCACTCCGCCGTCGCCCTCACCGGCTCGACGTACTGGGTGAGGCATCCGAGCAGTGTCTCTCCGACCGAACGGTGCGTCGAGTACACGCAGACCCGGTGGTTCCCGACCGTCGCAGGGATCGAAGCCGTGTACCCGTGTCGATCCCCGACACCCGGGTACCGGGCGTCCAGGCCGGGGCTCGGCGAGTTGGCCGACACCTTGTGCCGCGTGCCGTCGATGTCCACGGAGATGGGCACCGTCGTCGTCGGTGCGTCGGGATAGAAGCTCCACCCGGTGACCCGCACGGCGCCGCCGGTCCCGGTCGAGGTCGACCACTCGGAGATGGGACCCTGGGTCACCGTCTGGGTGAGGCATCCGACGAGCGATTCGCCGACGCTTCGGTGCAGGACGTACACGCAGACCGGATGCGTTCCCGGCGGCACCGGAACGGTCCCCGAGTACCCGTGCATGCGGCCGGCGCTCGGGAAGCGTGCAGCCGCGGCATCCGAAGGCTTGTCCGCAGTGAGCGTGAAACGCGTCGGGCCGACGGCGACGGACACACGGGCCGTCTCCGCGAGGGCGTTCGGGTAGACCGCCCACCCGGTGACCGTGACGCCGCCATCCCCATGCGAGGTGGTCCATTCCGCGACCGGGGCGGGAAGGACCGTCAGGTTCAGGCATCCGAGCAGGAGCTGACCACCTGATCGCGTCGATGCTGAGACGCAGACGTAGTAGTCGCCCGGCGGAGTCCGGATGGTCCCGGCGAAGCCGTGGTTGTCGCCCGCGCCCGGGATGACGCCGTTCACCCCCGGGCTCGGTCCATCCGCGCGGAGGGTGTAGCTGTTCGAGCCGATCTGCACGATCGCGTTGCCCACCTCGGTCGGGGCATCGGGGTAGGCGACCCAGCCCGTGACCGTCACGCCGCCGTCGCCCGAGACCGTGTTCCAGGCGCCCCTCGGCGGCACCCCGGTGGGCGAGCCGAACCAGTCGGTGTAGATGCGCCAGAAGTTCCGGTTCCCGTACGCGGAGCACGCGTCCCCGGTGCCGTAGAGATTGGCGAGGGCGGCAGCGTTCGGCTGGTACGGCGTGTAGTTGTAGAGTCCGGCCGTGGCCGTGTTCTCGATGAAGACGGAACTCGACCCGCATGCCGCGTTCGGGTGGTACAGGATGGAGTTGGTGCGGCCGGCGACGTGCTTCCAGTTCGTCGGGTTCGCCGCGTAGCGCTTGAACTGCAGCGCCGCCATGTACACCTGATTGAAGAACCCGTAGTACGTCGCGTCGCAGTCCGCGGTGTCCGGACAGCCGTACCCGGTTGCGCTTCGATACTGGCGATCCGTCGGCCAGGAGTCCGTGACGAGTCCCTGTTCCTTCTGGAGCAGGGTGAGCATTGCCTTCTGGCTGATTCCGCACGCCTGTCCGACCCGCGTGATGATGCTCGCCGCCGACTCCCGTGCCGAACCGGAGTACGCCGCGCAGTTGCCGCTCTCGGCGGGCTTGGACGGCGTCGCCGCGGCGTAGTCCTTCAGACAGGTGTATCCGGCTCGGCACGTTGGCACCTGCGCCGTGAGGAAGGCCTGGACCTGCTCGGTGGTCATCGCCGAGCCGTTGTAGAAGTTCGCATCGCTGATGAGGTTCCCCGCCCGGAACTGCGAGGCGTCCGCTGCCTGCGCCTCAGTCTGAGGCGGCGCGAGACCGGTCGATGAAACGAATACCAGGGCCGAGGCGGCGAGGCACGCGACGGTCAGCGACACCAGCAGTCGTCGCACCCGCGAGTTCCGTCCCCGCCCGAACCCCATGCCTCACGATCGCACAGGCTCACCCGCAGGGTTGGTCGCCACGCCCCGGGGCGCGAATCGCCTCAGCTCGAGCGAAGCGCGTCGAGGTGGGAGAGGTACCAGTCGTACGTGGCGGCCAGGCCGGCATCCAGGGTGGTCGTGGCGCGCCACCCGAGTGCGTTGATCCTCGAGACATCCAACAGCTTCCGCGGAGTCCCGTCGGGCTTCCTGGTGTCGTAGGTCACACGTCCCTCGTAGCCCACGACGGCTGCGATCTTCGCGGCCAGGTCGGCGATCGAGATGTCTTCGCCGACGCCAACGTTGATGGTCTGCGGCGAATCGTAGTGCTCGAGGAGGTGTACGGCGGCCGAGGCGAGGTCGTCCACGTAGAGGAACTCGCGAAGCGGTGTGCCGGTGCCCCAGATGACGACCTCCCCGGCCCCGGCGAGCTTGGCTTCGTGGAAACGCCGGATGAGCGCAGGCAGGACGTGCGAATGCTCGGGATGGAAGTTGTCACCCGGCCCGTACAGGTTCGTCGGCATCGCCGAGATCCACTTGCGGCCGTATTGCCGGCGTGCTGCCTGGACCTGCATGATCCCGGTGATCTTCGCGATCGCGTAGGCATCGTTCGTCGGCTCCAGGGCGCCGGTGAGCAGCGAGTCCTCCCGAATGGGCTGTTCGGCGAACTTGGGGTAGATGCACGACGATCCGAGGAAGAGCAGCCGGTCGACGTCGACCGCGTTCGCCGCATCCATGAGGTTCACCTGAATCTGGAGGTTGTCGCTCAGGAACTCCGCGGGGTACGTGTTGTTGGCAAGGATCCCGCCGACCCGGGCGGCCGCGTCGATCACGACGGCGGGCCGTTCCCGCTCCATGAACGCGAAGACCGCGTCCCTGTCGCGGAGGTCGAGTTCGGTCGAACGGCGACCGATGAGATCGGTGAAGCCGAGATCGACGAGTTGCCGCCAGATCGCTCCTCCGACCAACCCGGTGTGACCCGCGACGAACACCCTCGCGGCCCGGTCGAGGGGTCGGACGTCGGTCTCGGCTGTGCTGTTCACCGTTCGGTGCTCCTCAGGTCGGCTGCGGCGGATGCGCCACAGGACAGGATAGCCCGGCGCCGGGGCCGGGTCCCCGGAGTGAGGCCCCGTACACTCTTCTCGATGCTTCCCTCAGAGATCCTCGTCGTCCTGCCGACCCTCGGCGACCGACTCGACACCCTTGCCGAAACCCTCGCCTCCGTCGACGCCCAGCGTCGCGATGTGCCGCTCACGCTCGTCGTGGTCGCACCTCCCACGGCCGTCGACGCCCGCAGCCTCGCGGCAGAGGCCGGAGCGGTCGTCATCGACGACCCCAAGGAGGGCATCTCCGCCGCCATCAATCGCGGGCTGTCGGCAAGGACCACCGAGCTGTACTACGCGTGGATCGGCGACGACGACCTCTTCCGGCCCGGCGGCCTTGCACGCCTCCGCTCGCTGCTCCAGCAGCACCCCGACGCGGTCCTCGCGTACGGCGGATGCGACTACATCGACCCGACCGGGCGCACCCTCGCCGTGAGCAACGCCGGTCGCCTCGCGCAGTTCCTGCTGCCATGGGGGCCCGACCTCATCCCGCACCCCGGCACCATCGTCCGCCTCGACGCGTTGGAGGCGATCGGGGGCTTCGACGTGGAACTCCGCTTCGCGATGGATCTCGATGCGTTCCTGACGCTCCGCTCGCACGGTCGGTTCGTCTTCACGCGGGAATCCGTCTCGGCGTTCCGGTGGCATCCCGACTCGCTCACGGTCGCGAACCGACGCAATTCCTCGCTCGAGTCCGAGGCGGTGAAGCGACGTCACCTGCCGCGGTGGCTCCAGCCGCTCAGTCCGTTATGGATCTATCCGGTGCGGTGGGCGTCGGCGGTGGCAGCCGATCGGGTCAGTTCGCGGGCGCGCGCATGAACGTCGGGCATCCCGCCGCGGAGGCGACCGAGCCGACGGAGCCGGTTCGTCGCCGGCGTCGCGCCCCGCTCCTCGCGCTCGCTCCGTTCCTCGCCGTCATCGCCCTCCTCGCGTGGGCGTTCGCCTCGCCCGTCGGATCGAGCCCCGACGACGACTTCCACCTCCCGAGCATCTGGTGCGGGGTCGGCGAGCGACCAGGTCTCTGCGAGGAGACCGGTGATCCCTCCACCCGTGCGGTGCCGGCCGAGGTCGCGTCCGCCTCGGAGTGCTATCGCCACGAACCCGAGACCAGCGCGGCGTGCGCGGAGGACCTGAGCGGCAGAGCGGCCGCCGAGCTCGACGAGACCGACCGCGGTAACTTCCAGAACAACTACCCGCCCGTGTACTACGCGGTGATGAGCCCGTTCGCGAGTGTCGAGGTCGAGGCATCCGTCATCGCGATCAGGACCGTGAACATCGTCCTCTTCGTCGGCATCACGACGCTTCTCTACGCGCTGCTTCCTGTGACGAGGAGGACGACACTGCTGCTGGCCTGGCTGGCCGGCTCCGTCCCGCTCGGGGTGTTCCTCATCGCGTCGACGAATCCGAGCGCCTGGGCCGTCATCTCCGGCGGCAGCCTGTGGCTGGCGTTGCTCGCGTACTTCGAGTCGACCGGTTGGCGGCGCATCGCTTCGGGCGTGCTCGCCGTCGCGCTGCTCGTGATGGCGGCAGGCGCCCGGGGCGACGCCGCGGTCTACTCGGTGATCGCGTCCGCCGCGGTGGTGCTGTTGACGATGCGACGAGATCGCGAGTACTGGCTTCGCGCGCTGCTGCCGATCGGGATGGTCGTCGTCGCCGTCCTGATGTACTTCTCCTCGGCCCAGTCGGGGGTGTCGACCACCGGCGTCGGCGACGGAGCGACATCCCAGGAGGAGAAGCCGAGTGCCGCGTCGGTGCTGCTCCACAACCTGCTGAACGTGCCGTCGCTGTGGGAGGGCGTCTTCGGATCGTGGAGCCTCGGGTGGTTCGACACGCCCATGCCGTACGTGGTCTCGACCGGAGCATTCGCCGTCGCGGCCGCTCTCGTCTTCGCCGGGCTCAGATCGCAGTCGTGGCGGAAGACGGTCGCGCTCGTCGTCATCGGGCTGGCTCTGGCGGCCTTCCCGATTTACATCCTGCAGCAGAGCCGCGACCTGGTCGGCGTGAACGTGCAGCCGAGGTACCTCCTGCCGTTGATCATCCTGTTCATCGGCATCGCACTCCTCCGGGTCGACCGGCACCGCCTGCGGTTCGGCGAGGTCCAGCTCATCGCCGTCGGACTGGTACTCGTCGTCGCGTTCACGGCCGCGTTGCACGCCGACATCCGTCGCTACACGAGCGGTGTCGGGAACGGCGGCTGGAACCTCAATGCGGACGCCGACTGGTGGTGGTCGAGTGCGCCCGCGCCCATGGTGGTCTGGATCGTGGGTTCGCTCGCGTTCGCCGCTCTCGTGGTGGTCCTGCTGCTCGAGGTCCGCCGGCCTACGCGTCCCCTCGCGGCCCCCTCAGGTCTGTGATGTCCCGCGCGCGCGCGCTCCTGCGATTCGGCGGGGGATACGGGCTCGCCGTGGTGACCGGCGGCGTCCTCAGCATCGCGGTCATCCCCGTCGTGATCCTCGCCGCCGGCGAGCAGAGCTGGGCGACGATCGCCGTGGCGCAGGCGGTCGGCGGCTTCGCGTTCGTGTTCGTCGCGGGAGGGTGGGGCGTCACCGGTCCCACCGCGACCGCCGCGCTGCCCGAAGCCGAGCGGGGCCAGTACTACCGGGACTCGGTCGCCACGCGTGGCTGGCTCTTCGTCGCGATCATCGGTCCGGCGAGCGCCATCGCAGTCCTCCTCACGCAGGACCAGCCATGGCTGGCAGCGATGACGGTCGCCGGAGGCCTGATGGCGGCGCTGTCCGCCGGGTGGTTCTACGTGGGGGAGTCGAGCCCCATCCGCTTCCTGCTCATCGACACGCTTCCGCGGAATGTCGCCACGGTGGTCGGGGCGATCGTGCTCCTCGGCACCGGCGACGCGCTCTGGTTCGTGACCGCTCAGTTCATCGGCGCGCTGCTCGCCTGCGTCGTGGCCACGGTGGACATCCTGCGCCGGTACCCGGCGGGGCGATGGGTCATGCGGCCGATCACCTCGTTCGGGCGGCTGCGAGGTCAGTCGTCGGCCATCACCATGGCCGCCACCGCCGCGGTCTACGTCAACCTGCCGATCGTCATCGTGCAGGTGTTCATCCCGGCAGCGACCGCGTACTACGCGTTGGCCGAGCGGCTGCTGCGGATGACCCTGTACGCGACCAGGCCGTTCGTGCAGTTCTCGCAGGGATACGTGCCCGATCCCGACCCGTCCCGGCAGTCCGTCCGCGCGACGCGGGTCACCGCCCTGGCGCTGGCCTCGGGCGTGCTCGGCGGCGCGGCCTACGCGATCGGCGGTCCGTTCGCCTCGGACCTCCTTTCAGGCGGCACGCTGCCGATGACCCTCCCCCTGTCGATACCGCTCGGAATCGCCCTGGCTGCGATGCTCGGTTCGCAGGTGACCGGGTTCGCCTGCCTGACTGCGTTCGGCCTCGCCCGCACGCTGGCGCAGAGCACCGTGGTGGGTGCGGTGCTCGGCGCGATCACCATGGTGCCGGCGGCGATCGTGTTCGGAGTCGAGGGGCTCGCGTGGGCGCTGGCCGCCTCCGAGCTCGCGGTCCTCGCCGTGCAGCTCGTGAAGCTGCGACCGCATCTCACCCGACTGTCCTGATCGCGGAGCGGTCCTCCTCGACCACGGTCGGCTCCCGTTACCGGACGTCGCCGCTCGACGGGTTCGTCGGTACACCGGGCGTGCCGGCCTCCACCTCTCGGAGCCGGAGGTCGAGCAGCACGAGCTGCTCCGCGAGCGCCCGGTTCTCGCTCTCGAGTTCGGTGAGCTCCGCGCTGTGCTGCAGGCAGACGAAGAAGAGCAGCACCAGGCTCACGAAGAAGACGAGGTTCGTCGGGATCTCGATTCCGACCAGATCCGACGCCCAGCGCAGCGTCTGCGGGAAGATCCCGATGACGAGTGCCAGCACGCCGGCGAGGAGCCACCAGACGGCATGCCGCTCGCGGAGCCGTCGGCGACGCAGCATCTCGATCACCACACCGAGCACGAACAGGGCCGCGACGATGCCGAAGATGTACTGGGTCAGCGGAAGGTTCACCGTGCGATCCTCTCGGGGATGTCGACACGAGGCCGAAGGAAGGCGAACGCGACCGCCATGCCCACCCGTGCGAGGAATACGGCCGCCTTGAACGGGTTGTGCGACGGTGTGCCCCCGGTGCGCGGACGCATCGAGGCGGGCACCTGGCGGATGACGCATCCGGACCGGGCGGCGATCACGAGCGATTCGATGGTGTCACCGAGGTATTCGGCGGGGTAGTGCTCGGCGAACAGGCGCACGGCCCGGGGGCCGGACGCGCGGAACCCGCTCGTCGTATCGGTCAGCTTGACGCGTGCGGTGCGGCTCAGCATCGCCGCGAGCGCCGTCATCGCCCAGCGACGCGGCCCGCGCGCGTCGTAGTGGCCGCCGCCGGCGAAGCGGGCACCGATGACGACGTCTGCACTCGACAGCTCGTCGAGCAGTGACGGGATGTCGGCCGGGTCGTGCTGGCCGTCGGCGTCGACCTGCACGACCGACGTGTAGCCGTTCGCCAGCGCATACTTGAACCCCAGCCGC
Source organism: Agromyces sp. NPDC052230 (assembly GCF_040679595.1). Taxonomy (NCBI): domain Bacteria; kingdom Bacillati; phylum Actinomycetota; class Actinomycetes; order Micrococcales; family Microbacteriaceae; genus Agromyces; species Agromyces sp. NPDC052230. Next base: position 284,884 of record NZ_JBFAVC010000004.1, read on the forward strand.
ATGGCGCCGCCCACCCCGAGGTTGTAGGGGAGTTCCGCAACGAGGGCACCGGCCTCGCGGGCGACGAACGAGGTGGCGTCCGACGAACCGTCGTTCACGACCAGGCAGGCGACGCCCGGGATCTTCTCGTACAGTTCCTGCACGACGTGACCGACGGACGCCTCTTCGTTGTATGCGGGCATGACGATCAGCGTGTGTTGGAGATCAGCCGGCATGGCCTGAATCCTACAAGACCCCACTGGGGGTGCCCCGGCCGCACGGGGTCGCGCTCAGGCACGCTGCGCTAGGCTCGACTGCGGCGAAACGGGGGATCGGACGCCGAGAAGACTCTGGAGGCTGCAGCACATGACCGAGAACGCGCCGAAGCGCGCCCTGATCACCGGGATCACCGGGCAGGACGGGAGCTACCTCGCCGAACTGCTGCTCTCGAAGGGCTACGAGGTGCACGGGATCATCCGTCGTGCCTCCACCTTCAACACGGTGCGGATCGACCACCTCTACAACGACCCGCACGTCGCCGGCACCCGGCTGTTCCTCCACTACGGCGATCTGAGCGATGGGTCGCGGTTGGTCACGCTGCTCGATTCCGTGCGCCCCCACGAGGTCTACCACCTCGCCGCCCAGTCGCACGTGCGCGTGAGTTTCGACGAGCCGGAGTACACCGGGAACTCGACCGGCCTCGGCACCATCCGGATCCTCGAGGCGATCCGCATGATCGGCCTCGACTGCCGCTTCTACCAGGCTTCGAGTTCCGAGATGTTCGGCGCCACCCCGCCGCCGCAGCGCGAGGACACGCCGTTCTATCCCCGTTCCCCGTACGGCGCGGCGAAGCTCTACGCCTACTGGGTCACGCGGAACTACCGCGAGGGCTACGGCATGTTCGCGGTCAACGGCATCCTCTTCAACCACGAATCGCCTCGTCGCGGTGAGACGTTCGTGACCCGGAAGATCACCCGAGCCGTCGCGCGCATCAGGGCGGGGGTGCAGTCGGAGCTGTTCATGGGCAACCTCGACGCCGTTCGCGATTGGGGCTATGCACCCGAGTACGTCGAGGCGATGTGGCGGATGCTGCAGCACGACGAGCCGACGGACTACGTCGTCTCCACCGGGACGGCTTACACCGTGCGGGACTTCCTGCAGTTCTCGTTCGAGCGCGTCGGGCTCGACTGGCAGGATTACGTGCGCTTCGACGAGCGCTACCTGCGCCCGACCGAGGTGGACGCGCTGGTGGGCGATTCGTCGCGCGCCGCGGAGCTGCTCGGCTGGACTCCTCGGGTGATGACCCCGCAGCTGGCCCAGATCATGGTCGACGCCGACATCGCCGCCCTCGAGGCGAGCGGCACGCCGTGGATCGACGTCGCCGTCAACGCCGAATGATCGTCGTCGTCGTCGACGGAGCGATGGTGCGCCGATGATCGCCGCCGTCCGCATCTCGTTCCGGTTCATGACCGTCCGGGAACGCGTGACCTATCTCGCGCTCCTCATCGCGCGCACCCTCTCGGGGCTGCTCGACGTCGTCGGGGTCTTCCTGATCGGTCTGATCGCCAGCCTCGGCACGACGATCGTCAGCGATGCCGGATCGAGCGCGGAACCCATGCAGGTCGGTTCGATCCAGTTGCCCGCGATCGGCCTCGACGAGGTACCGGTCCTCGCCGCGATCGTGCTCGTGGTCTTCGTCGGCAAGTCCGTGCTCGCCGTGCTGCTGTCCCGCAAGCTGGCCTTCTTCGTCGCCTCCATCGAGGCGCGGAACGCGCTCATCATCGCCGAGCACCTCATGTACGGATCGCTCGACGACATCCGGCGGCACTCGAAGGCGGAGTTCCAGTTCGCGGTCGTCGGCTCCACGACGGCGGCCTTCGGGGGGCTCCTCAACACCTTCGCGATCATCGTGAGCGAGAGCTTCCTGCTGCTCCTCATCTCGGTGTCGTTCCTCGTCGTCGACCCCATCGCCGCGATCTTCGCACTGGTCTACTTCGCCGGAATCGGAGTCCTGATCCAGAGTTTCATGGGGCGGTCGCTCAAACGAGCCGGTGAAGCCGTCGCCCAGGGAACGGTCGACACGACCAACATCATCAGCGATTCGCTCGACACGTTCCGGGAGGTGTCGGTGATGGCGAAGCAGCCGTTCTTCCTGCGGAAGCTGTCGGATGCGCGCAACCAGGTCGCCGCGAGCGGTGCCACGGCCGCATTCATGTCCGGCCTGCCCCGCTACATCATCGAGACCGCGCTCATCGTCGGCGTGGTGGCGCTGGTCGCCCAGCAGTTCGTCACGAACGGACTCGCCGAGGGCGTCGTCGTGATCGGCGTGTTCCTGACGGGCGGGATGCGCATCATGGCGTCGCTGCTTCCCCTGCAGAACTCGGTGGCACTCGTGCGTCTGTACACCGGGCAGGCGACCCTGGCGCACTCCCTGCTGTCCGACTACCATGCCTCGCACGTGAACCCGGCACCGATACCGGAGCATTCGAGCGACGAGATCCCGACGCCCGGCCGGGGCCTGTCGGTACGGATCGACGGCGCATGCTTCGCGTATCCGGGCGATACCCGGCGCGCACTCGACGACGTCTCGATCGAGGCGGCCAGTGGCCGGTTCGTCGCCATCATCGGACCATCGGGCTCCGGGAAGACCACGCTCGTCGACCTGCTCCTCGGCCTCCTCACCCCCGACAGCGGCGATGTGCGGATCGGAGACAGCCGACCGCTCGATCTCAGGGTGAGCTCGCCGGGCGTGGTCTCATACGTTCCGCAGCGGCCCGGAATGGTGGCCGGCACGATCGCGGAGAACATCGCACTCGGCGTCGACGCCGAGCGCATCGATCGAGAGCGGCTCCAGGAGGTGATCGATGCGGCCTTCCTCGCCGATTTCATCGAGTCGCTCCCCGAGGGTGCCGAGACCTCGGTCGGAAAGCAGTCCAACTCCCTCAGCGGCGGCCAGATCCAGCGCATCGGCCTCGCACGGGCGCTCTACACGCGGCCTCGACTGCTGATCATGGACGAGGCGACGAGCGCGCTCGACGCCGGCTCCGAGGCATTCATCAGCGAGAGCCTGGCGCGCCTGCACGGTCAGGTCACCGTCATCGTGATCGCCCACCGCCTGTCGACGGTGCAGCACGCCGATCACGTGTACCTGATGGACAACGGAAGGGTCGTGGCCCAGGGGACCTTCAAGCACCTCATGCGCAACAACCCGATGGTCGCCGAGTACGTCAGACTGATGTCGTTCGACGACCAGAAGGACGAGGCCCAATCGTGAGGTCGACATCCAACGGCTCCGCCCGTCGCGGAGTCCGCCACGCGAAGGCGGCAACCACGTGAATCACCCCGTCAACGTCCCATTCAACGACCTGTCACGTACCGCGCCCGAGTTGCGAGCGCAGCTCGCGGCCGCGATCGACGACGTCGTGTCGAGCGGCTGGTACGTCATGGGCCCGCAGCACGACACACTGCAGGTGGAACTCGCCGAGTACGTGGGCACCGCCCACGCGGTCCTCGTAGGCAACGGTACGGACGCCCTCGAACTGGCGCTCTCGGCCGTCGGGGTGGTGCCCGGCGACACCGTGCTCACGGTCGCGAACGCCGGAGCGTACTCGAGCGTCGCCGCGCGCCTGCTCGGCGCCGAGCCCGTGTTCGCCGACGTCGATCCCACGACGCTCCTGATGAGCCACGCCACCTTCGAAGACGCCGTCGACCGGCTGTCGCGGCCCCCTCGAGCCGTGGTGGTCACGCACCTCTACGGCGCGCTCGCGCCGATCGAATCGATCGTCCGGGCCGCGCACGATCGCGGCATCGCCGTGGTGGAGGACTGCGCCCAGTCGTTCGGCGCCACGATCGAGGGGCGCCGAGGCGGCACGTTCGGCGACGCCGCCACGGTCAGCTTCTATCCGACGAAGAACCTCGGAGCACTCGGAGACGGAGGTGCGGTGATCACCGACCGCGAGGACGTCGCGGAGTCCGTGCGTCGCATGCGGCAGTACGGATGGGTGGGGAAGTACGACATCGCGGTCCCTCACGGCAGGAACAGTCGGATGGATGAGATGCAGGCGGCGATCCTCCGGGTGAAGCTCCCGTACCTGGACCGGTGGAACGAACGACGCCGAGAGATCCACCGGGCCTACGAACGGGTCGAGCATCCCGGCTTCTCCCTGCTGAACCGGGCATCGGAGTCCTTCATCGCCCACCTCGGCGTGATCCGCACGTCCGACCGGGCGGCGGCGCAGCAGTCGCTGTCGGCGTCGGGCGTCGGAAGCGACGTGCACTATCCGATCCCCGACCACCGGCAGCGATACCCGGGCGGCTACGACGGGCCGCCGCTGCCGGTCACGGAAGCCGCGGCAGCCGAGGTGCTCTCGGTGCCGATCTTCCCCGAGATGCGCGACGACGAGATCGACCGAGTGCGCCGTGCACTGGAGCAGCTGTGACGGGACGTCCCGCCTGGCCGGGCCTCGTGGACCTGCACGAGGTCGTCGACGCACGCGGCGCCCTGGTCATCGCCGAGACGTCTCGCCAGCTACCGTTCGCGGTCGAACGGGTGTTCTTCATCTCGGACGTGCCAGAGGGCGAGCCCCGCGGCATCCATGCGCACCGGGAGTGCCACCAGTTCCTGATCTGCCTTCGCGGGAGCGTGAAGGCCATGGTGGACGACGGCGACCGCAGGGAGGTCGTCAGACTGGACCGACGGTCGGTTGGGTTGTACATGCCGCCGCTCACCTGGGGTACGCAGTACGACTACTCGCCGGATGCCGTACTGGCCGTTCTGGCGTCGCACCCGTACGACGCGGACGATTACATCCACGACTACGAGGAGTTCCTCGCTCTCGCCGCACCGCGGTCCCGAGTAACCGCCCTCCCGGTGCCCGGGAGCGACGTCGCCGGCCGGGACTCAGCCGGGCCGACGAGAACGAATGGCGTTGCCTGAGAGGATCGAGCCGAGGTCGAGCAGTCCGCGGGCGACGTTGAACGCCAGGCCGCGGAGTCCCTTTCCGCGCCGCGCGACGACGGGGGTGATCTTCGAGGCCAACACCGCATCCCAGTGGTCCAGCCGTTCGAGGTACGGCACGTAGACGTCCCGTCGCAGCACCCGTCGCATCGGGCTCCGATACACGAGCTGGCTCGTCACGAACCACCGGCCGCGGCGCTTGATCCCATGGAAGTGGAAGAACACCAGCGGGTCGGCGTGGTCGACGACGACGGTGCCATCCGAAGACCTGGAGAGGACGTGGCGACCGGTGTTCCACGGTGCGACGTCGAAACCGGCATCCGGGAGCACGACGACGCCGGCGAAGCGCGAGGGGAACTCGTCCAGGTAGCCCTGGTCGGCGTACCGTCCCTCGCTGGGCGTGTCGAAGCACCATTCGATGCACCGTTCCGACCACCAGTCGACGCACTCGAAGCCCGCCGCGTCCGCTCGGATCCCGACCCAGCCCACGTTGAAGCGTCCGTACTTCCCGAGCCGGCGCGCGAGTCGCGGGGGGTAGCGATGCTCGATGATCCCGACCGACCCCTCCCCGAGACGGCGGTGCACCAGCAGCGGATCGGCGAAGAAGCCGAGGTCGGCGTCGAGATACGTGACCACGGTTCTGGTATCACCTTGCGCGCGCATCACATGCCGCAGCAGCAACGGCGTGCACGTGAACACGTACTCCATACGAGAGCGGCCCGACCGGACGTCGAGCAGCCGGGGTTCGGATGCCTCGAGGTCGGCGATCGCGAGGGTGTGGATCGACGGGTCGTCCAGCCCGTCGAGGAACTCGCGGCTCGCGTCGTCGAGGCACATGACCCAGACGTCGGCGTCGTCTCCGAACGCCCGAAGGCCCTCGATGAGCGTGAGCCCGCGGGAGAGATAGCCGCTGTCGAAATACGTCGCGTAGGCGTGCGGAATCCGCTCGCCCACGGACGACGAGGACGTCATTCCGCCTCCGCAAGCCGCGAGGCACCGCCGGGGATCACGCGAGCAGGAACCCCGACGACCAGGCTGTAGGGAGGGATCTTCGTGTGCTCCTTCACGACCGCACCGGCACCGATCACGCTGTGGTGGCCCACCGTCGTCCCCATCAGCACGACGGCGTTGGCACCGATGTAGACGTTGTTCCCGATCTCGGTGGCCGCTCGTTCGATGTCTCGGCGTCGACCCGAGATGCATCGCGCGACCGTGGAGTGCGAGTAGATGTGGACCCCCGAGGAGATGTCGCAATCGGGTCCGATGCTCAGTCCGCCGCTCCCGTCGATCACCGTGAACGCGCCGATCCACACCCCCGTCCCGATGGTCGGCTCCCCGACGATCCAGGCGTGCGGGTTGTAGGGGTTCGGAGGGAATCCGTGGTTGAAAGGTACGTCTGTCACTCGCTGCCCAGCGGTCAGGTTCCGGCGATCGGAAGATTGATACGATTGCACGGCGCGCGTCCGGCGCGCCCACATAACTCTACGCAGGGGAATCCGAATGTCAGTCAAGTCCAAGTCGGTCCTCGTCACCGGTGGAGCCGGGTTCATCGGCAGCCACCTCGTAGATCGGCTCATACTTGACGACCCGGAGAAGGTCGTCGTCGTCGACAACTTCTTCCTCGGTGAGAACCACAACCTCGACGACGCGCGCGGGGCCCGGTCGGATCTCGAGGTGATCCGGCTCGACGCATCCGATCTCGCCGCCATGCAGGACGTGGTCACCACCCACGAGATCGACACCGTCTTCGACCTCGCAGTCGTGCCCCTGCCGACCTCCCTCACGTACCCGGCGTGGACGGTGCAGACGAACATCGGCATCGCGACCACCTTCTGCGAGATCGCGCGTCGCGGCCTGATCGAGCGACTCGTGCACTTCTCGAGCTCGGAGGCGTACGGCTCGGCGCGCTACGTGCCCATGGACGAGGGACATCCGCACGACGCGATCACGCCGTACGCCGCCAGCAAGTCGGCGGAGGACCACATCATCTCCTCGTACGTGAAGACGTTCGGCATCGACGCCACGGTCGTGCGACCGTTCAACAACATCGGACCGCGCCAGAATCCCGGTTCGTACGCCGGCATCGTGCCGATCGTCATCAAGCGGGTCCTCGCCGGCGAACCGGTGGAGATCCATGGCGACGGAGAGCAGACCCGCGATCTGACGTGGGTCCGCGACACGGCCGACATGGCCGTGCGCATCCACGCCTCCCCAGATTGCCGTGGCCAGGTGCTGAATGTGGCCACCGGCCGCGAGACCTCGATGAACGAGCTCGTCTCGCGGCTCCTCTCGGTGCTCGGCAAGCCCGATCACCCGGTCGTGCACACCGACCCGAGGCCGGGCGACGTCCGTCGCCACCTCGCCGACGTCACCAGGCTGACCGGATTGCTCGGCTCGCAGCCCAAGGTGCTGACCGACGACGAGCTCGCGGAGACCGTCGAGTGGTACCTGAAGGTCCTCGCGTGAGGCTCAATGTCCCGCTGCTAGACAGAGACGAGGCGGAGGCGGTGGAGCGCGTCCTCGAGTCCGGATTCCTGACCCAGGGCCCGCGGGCCGCCGAATTCGAGTCCCTGGTCGCCTCCCAGGTCGGCACGTCGCACGCCTTCGCGGTGAGTTCCGCGACGACGGGGCTCCACCTCACCCTCGACGCCCTCGGCGTTCGCGCCGGCGACGAGGTCGTCATCCCCGACTTCAGCTTCCCGGCGACGGCCAACGCGGTCGTACAGCTCGGCGCGGTCCCGGTCTTCGTCGACATCGACATCGAGACGTTCAACATGGATCCCGCGCTGGTCGAGGCGGCGGTCACCGAACGCACGAAGGCGATCATGCCGGTGCACGCATTCGGGCTGACGGCGGACATGGAACCGATCAATGCCATCGCGGACCGGCTCGGCCTGCCGGTCCTCGAGGATGCTGCGTGCGCGCTGACCGCCACCTACCACGGACGACAGGCAGGCTCCCTGGCCACCGCCGGGGTGTTCTCGTTCCATCCTCGGAAGATCATCACGACGGGGGAGGGCGGGATGATCACCACCAACGACGGCGCTCTCGCCGATCGGCTCCGCGTGCTGCGCACGCACGGTGCCGTCCGGGGCGAGTTGTACATGGACTTCATCGACGCCGGCTACAACTACCGGCTGAGCGACGTGCATGCCGCGATCGGAATCGCGCAGATGGGCAAGCTCCACACGATCTTCGAGGCGCGGCAGCGACTGGCCGCGGAACTCGGAAGTCTGCTCGCGGACGTGGCGAGCGTGCGTGCTCCCATCGTTCCCGATGGCTACACGCACAGCTTCCAATCGTACGTCGTGCTGCTCGATGACGACATCGACCGCGATCGCGTGATCGTCGAGATGAAGCGGCGCGACATCGAGACGACGCTGGGCACGTATTCCATGCACCTCCAGCCCTATTTCCGCGGTCGGTTCTCGATCGACGACGAGGCCCTGCCGCACGCGACTCGTGCACACCGACAGGCGCTGACGCTCCCGCTGTACCCGCAGCTGCGGACCGCCGACCTCGAGCTCATCGTCGAGCGCCTCGTCGAAGCCATCGCGGCATCCGGGGCGCGCTCGAGCTGAAGCGCGACCGAACGGCAACCAACACCGAGGGGACGACGGGCATGTGCGGAATCGCCGGCGGCTGGGAACGGAGCCCGTCCGCAGCATTCGAGCCGCGGCTCCACGCGAGCCTCGATCAGATCAGGCATCGAGGTCCTGACGATCGTGGGGCGGTGATGTCCGACCACGGCGATCGTGGGGTGGTTCGACTCGGGTCGACTCGTCTCGCCGTCCTCGACCTGTCCTCTGCGGGCCACATGCCCATGGTCTCGGATGACGATCGGTTCGTCCTCGCCTACAACGGCGAGGTCACCAACTACCTCGAACTGCGGCGGGAGCTCATCGATCTCGGCCACGTGTTCCGTTCGGGCACCGACACCGAGGTGCTCCTCGCGGCGTGGCGGGAGTGGGGCCGGGCATCCCTCGGGCGGTTCGAGGGCATGTTCGCGTTCGCGATCCTCGACAAGCAGGCGGAGACGCTCACCCTCGTGCGCGATGCCTTCGGTATCAAGCCGCTGTACTTCACGGTCGAGGATGGCCGGCACCTCTACTACGGCAGCGAGGTCCCTGCCCTCATGACCGTCATGCCGACGTCGCCCCGGCTCGATTGGCAGACCGCGTACGACTACGTCCGCTGGGGTGTCTACGACGGCGGCGTGGACACGTTCGTCGAGGGCATCCGCCAGCTCCTTCCGGCTCACCTCGTCGAACTCGACCTCCGATCGGGGCGGATCGGTCCGCAGACGCGCTACTGGTGGCCCGAGATCGCGACCGATGAGTCGATCACGTTCACCGAGGCCGTGGACGGCGTGCGTCAGCTCTTCCTCGACAGCGTCAGCCGGAACCTGCGCAGCGACGTCCCGGTGGGTGTCGCACTGTCGGGCGGTGTCGACTCCTCGGCGATCGCCTGCTCGATCAGGCAGCTCGAGCCCGACTATCCGATCCGGACGTTCAGTTTCGTCTCACCTGGCTTCGCGCAATCGGAACACGAGTGGATCGATCTCGTCAACGGCGCGATCGGCGCGCAGCCGCACCACGTCCAGCCCGCCGCGACGGACCTCGGCGACGACCTCGACGACCTCATCCGCACACAGGGCGAACCGTTCCGTTCCACGAGCATCTATGCCCAGTACCGGGTGTTCCGACTGGCCAGGGAACACGGCGTGGTGGTGACGCTCGACGGGCAGGGCGCCGACGAACTCCTCGCCGGGTACGACGGCTATCCGGTGCAACGACTTCACAGCCTGCTCGATCGGGGTCGCCTTCCCGCGGCATCCGCATTCGCTCGTTCGTGGTCAGCGTCGGTCGATGGTGCCTCGGCGCCCGCACTGCTCGCCGCCGCGGCGGCCCGCACCGTGCCGGGCGGCATCCGATCGATGGCCGGACGGATGAGCCGGCCCGGATCGCCGATCCTCGATCAGGACGCGCTCACGAAGCGGGGGGTGCGCGTCGATTTCCCGCGGATCGATGAGCGAGCCGTCCGTGGCATCCGGGTGAAGAGCCAACTCCGGAACGACCTCCTCCTGCGCGGCCTCGGGTCACTGCTGCGCCACGGCGACCGGAATTCGATGCGGTTCTCCGTCGAGAGCAGAGTCCCGTTCCTGGACCGTGCGCTCACCGAGTTCACGTTCCGCCTGCCGGAACGGTTCTTCGTGACGGACGACGGCGTCACCAAGAACCTCCTGCGCAGCGCCATGCGCGGGGTGGTCCCCGACGCCGTCCTGGACCGGCGAGACAAGATCGGCTTCGTGACACCCGAGGCCGAGTGGTTGCAGGAACTCCGCGGCGACGAGCTCGTCTCCGCGAACATCGGATTCCTCGATGCCACGGCCTCACGCGACTGGCACACGATGTCGGAGACGGCGCTCGGCCTCGGTGCGGGCGGCCAGTGGCGGCTCCTGAATCTCGCACGCTGGGTGCGGGTGTTCGACGTCGACGCCCGATGATGCGCGCGGGGTGGGTCGAGCGCATCGCCTTCGCGGTGCAGCGCGTGCTCCTCGTGGTGAGCCACGCGGTGCATCGGACGACCCGCCGCGACATCACCTGGGTCGTCGGTCCCGACGAGCTCGCCTCGATGGTCGGGAACATCGCGGACGCCGTGCCCGGGTCGTACTCGGTGTCCCTCTCGCCCCATCGGTTCTACCCGCGCACGTACGATCGGCTCCTGTCGTCGGCCGGCGGTCCGCGCATCGCCTCCCTGCGGCGTCTCATCGCGGGACCCTGGATCCTCGGCGCCCTGTCCAGGAGGGCGGGCGGCGTCGTGTACGTCGGGGCGGTCGGGTTCCTGGTGTCCTCGGTCGACGACCGTGAGTTCGAGTTCGCGTTCCTCAGGAGACACGGCGTGAAGATCGCGTGCTACTTCACCGGGGACGACATCCGAGCGCCGAGACTGATGCACGAGCTCGAGCAGGTCTACGGACGTCCGAACCTGAGCACGGTGGTGGGAACCCTCGATCCGTTGTTCGAGAGTGATGAGTACGACGCGCTGAAACGCCGCATCGGAGCGATCGCCGACCGTTTCGCCGATGTCATCTTCACGGCACCGGTCGACCAGCGGGGATACCTCACGTCCGACGTGCGCGCCTTCCGCTACTTCTATCCCGACGACCGTTTCCGCCTGGACCTCGAGAAGTACGTCCGTCCGGAGCGGCTGGTCCTCGTGCACGCTCCCTCGGCACCAGTCCTCAAGGGCACGCAGTTCGTCAGGGAGGCGATCGAACGCCTTCGCAGCGAGGGCTACGACTTCGAGTACCACGAGTTCACGGATGTCTCGAACGACGAGGTGCGGCAGGTGCTCTCACGTGCTCACCTCGTGCTGAACCAGTTCTATGCGTACCTTCCCGGCGTGTTCGGCATCGAGGCGCTCGCATCCAGCTGCGTCATGCTGTGCAGCGCGGACGAGCGTATCGAGCCGCTCATCCTCGGACCAGGGGCGAATGACGCGTGGGTCGTCACCGGACCCGATGAGGTCTACGAGCACACCCGGACGCTGCTCGAGCACCCGGAGTCGCTTGCGGAGCAGGCGCGGCGGGGATTCGAGTGGGCGATGCGCTACGCATCCGCATCCGCTTCCGCCGAGTACGTCGTCACGGCGCTCGACGAGGTGCTTCGCCGTCCCGCGTCCTGATCCGCTGCGGAGCGGGCGCATTCAGACGGGATCGGACTCGTGCGTCGCCATCGCGGCGACCGTTCGGACGGCCGCGTCCCCTCGGCCGAACGGAGCCGAATCGCCGTCGAACCGTGCCTGCCGAACGTGCTCGTCGAGATCCGTGTGCAGTTCGGGGTCGATGACGTTCCAACGGTCGACGAGTGTCTCGGGCCATTCGGTCTCGGTGCGCACGGTGATGCATGGGGTCCGGAGGAGGAACGCCTCCTTCTGCAGACCACCCGAGTCGGTGACGACGCATCGCGCGCGGAGGATGGCGTAGACCATCTGGGAATACGCGAGCGAGGCGATCGGCGTGAGGTTCGCCCGTTCGAGCGGGAGATCGAATTCCTCGGCCCGCGCGATCAGCCGTGGGTGCGCCACGAGCGTCACCTGGGATCCGAGCGCATCCAGTCGGTCGAGGATCAGGCCGAGACGGCGGGGGTCGTCGGTGTTCTCGGCCCGATGGATCGTGGCGAGCACGCTTCCGCGCTCTGCCGACCACTCGACGGGCATCGTGGGGGCCGACGCGAGCACGCGATCGCGGACCGTGAAGCAGACGTCGGTCATGACATCGCCGACGTCGACCGAGCGGCCCGACAGCCCCTCCTCCGCGAGGTGGCGCATCGCCGTGCCGGTGGGGGCGAGAAGGAGGTCGGCGACGTGGTCGGTCACGATCCGGTTGTGCTCCTCCGGCATCCTACGATTGCCCGACCGTAGGCCGGCTTCCAGGTGCGCGATCGGCAGGAACATCTTCACCGCGGTGAGCGCCGCGGCAACGGTGGAGTTCGTGTCCCCGTACACGAGTACCCAGTCGGGTGCCGCCTCCTCGAACACTCGTTCCAAGCCGACCATCATGGCTGCCGTCTGCTGCGCGTGAGTGGCCGAGCCGATGGCCAGGTTCACGTCGGGCGCGGGGATCCGGAGGTCGGCGAACAGGGCGTCGCTGAGTTCGGGCGCGTAGTGCTGTCCGGTGTGGACGATGATGTGGTCGTGTCCGGCTTCCCGCAGCGCCCGGTCGACGGGCGCGAGCTTGATGAACTGCGGACGAGCACCGACCACGCTCAACACCTTCATCGCCGTACCTCCCCGGTGACCTCGCGCAGGAAGACCGCACCCTCGACGTCGGAGTTCAGGTCGTGCGCACAGGCATCGGCGGCACGTTTGGCGGCGTCGATTCGGTCGACGGTCGTCTCGTTCAACGTCCGTGCGAGGTCGGCGGCCGTCCAGCCGTCGACGATGATCCCATTGCCGTACCGGCGCACGATCGCCTCCATGCTCGGACTGCCGCCGATGACCACGCCGATGCGTCCCTGCACGGCTTCGAAGAACTTGTTCGGGAACGAGTGGAGGAAGTTCGGGCTCGTCGGTGGGTAGAAGATGACCTCGAGGTCGAACGCGTTGAGTTTCGCAGGAACGTCCGCCATCGGGACGGGGTCGTGAAACTCGACGCGATCGCCCAGGTCACGCGTGAGCTCTCGCAGCCGCGCGCGACCGTCGGCCGAACCGGTGAGCATGAGGTTGAGGTGGTACCGCTCGTCGAGCAAGCGCACCGCATCGATGAGCAGGTCCAGCCCGCGCGCCATCTCCGCATTCCCGTGGTAGACCAACTCGATCCGTTCGGGGTCGACCGCCCGGGGCGCGAGCTCGACATAACCGGGACTGTTCCGCACGATCGACGGCCGGTCGATGCCGAAATCCGCGGCGTAGAGGTCCGCGATACCGTCGGCGACGGTGGATCGGGAAGTGATGGCGGGCGACCCGATCATCGCCGTGGTCCACCGATGGTAGCCGCCCATGAGTGCGCGCGTCGCGAACGGGGTCTCGGGGGACGGCGCCCAGCGGTGGTACTCGTGCACGTCGAGATGGATACGGGCGCCGGGGTCGTCGCTGACAAGCGCCGGTCCGTGGGCGAGTGCCCAGGGGAGCAGGTCGATGTCGTTCACAAGCACGAGGTCGTACGGTCCCGACCCGCGGACACCACGACGAGGTCGCAGCTGGGCGGGAATCCGGCTTCCGAGGAGCACGTCGAAACGGGTCGGCTTCGGGAGCAGGGCGTGCACGACTCCGCGAATCAGCGAGGAGGTGAGGAGACGAGGCAGCTCCGTCATCGGGAAGTGGTGCCGGACGTCGGGGCGCGGCGTCGGCCCGAGCCCGAGCGTGTCGACCTGCCATCCAGCTCCGACCAGCCAGTCGATCTGTCGTACCACCCGAGGGTCGGTCGCGAGGTTGGAGTAGCAGACGACCAGCGCGGCCTTCGTGGGGCGGTCGTTCAAGTCGCTGTGCTCCTCAGTTCGAATGGCGACGATCCGGCCGCGGCGCGGACGCGATCGTCTACTAACTTACTTGCCCAGAGGGGTGGTCGATGTCGAGCGCTGCGGACACCGACCCTCGGATGCCACAGGATGGAGTCATGACCACGCGGAGCCGTACGCCGAGAGTATTCCTCGGAACCCAGGAGATCTCAGGCTACTACGGCGGCCTCGAGGCCGGTCTCCTCGCGATCGGCGTCGGGGCCAGGCTGGTCACCACGCACCCGCACCCGTTCGGATACACCCAAGCCCGCGCCAACCCCCGGCCGGCGGCATGGGCTTCGCGTGCCGTGCTCCTGCACCGCCGTTCGTCGGGAGTGGTCCGCGTGCTCGCGGCCGCCGCGTACGTCGCCGCCTCCATCCTGCTCCTGCTCTGGTCCCTGCCGAGGTTCGATGTCTTCGTGTTCGGCTGGGGGATCAGCATCCTCCCCGGGAACGTCGACATCCCCGTGCTCCGCCTGTTCCGGAAGCAGGTGATCTCGGTGCTGGGACATGGATCGGAAGCTCGCCCTCCGTACATGTCCACTCCGCCTGCCGAACTGCCGTTGTCGCAGACGGACCTGAGGGCGCTGCGTGATGCGACGGCGGCAACCGCGAGGAAGGTACGACGTCTCGAGCGCTGGTCGACCCGTGCCGTCGGACTGACGACCACGGCGCAGTTCTTCCGCCGCCCCTTCGTGGACTTCTACCGACTCGGCCTTCCCACCACGCAGCGCGAACGCGACGGCATCCCGCGAGAGTCCGTCGACAGCGAGCTCGTGGTGGTTCACGTACCGAGCAACCCGGCGGTCAAGGGGACGGTGTTCATCCGGTCGTGCATGGAACGGATCATGGCCGCGAATCCGAATGTCCGCTACGTCGAGGTCAGCAATCGTCCGCACGCCGAGGTCCTCGAGGCGTTGGCCTCGGCCACGCTCGTCGTCGACCAGCTCTGGTCCGACATCCCGATGGCGGTGGTCGGCACGGAGGCGGCGAGCCTCGGCACGGCGACCGTGATCTCGGGTTACGCGTGGCCGGAGTGGCACTCCCGTTGGACGAGCGAGGACCTACCGCCCACGATCCTCTCGACACCCGACACCCTGCAGTCCGACATCGAGGGCGCACTCGCCGACCCCGAATCGACCCGTACCGTCGGAGCAGCTGCCAGCGCATTCGTCGCGACGAGATGGAGCCCCGAGACCGTGGCACGGAACTACCTACGGCTCATGGTGGACGACGTCCCGCCGGAATGGGTCGTCGACCCGGCGGGATGTCGATACGGTTGGGGAGTCGGCGTCGGGCGGGATCGTGTCGAGTCCATGGTGGCGGCACTGGTCGACGCATACGGCGTGGGCAGCCTCCACTGGCCCGCCGCTGTGGACGTATACGACCTCGGCCGAGCGCCCGCCCCGCTCCCGCCTCACCGATGAAGGGATCAGTATGTCGCTGACGTCGGTCCTCGTGTACATCGCCTCCCAAGTCACGCCGCGCCTCTCGAGCCGAGTCCTCGCATCGGCCGGATACACCACCGATCTGGATCGCTTCGGTGGCCCCGACTCCTTCCGCATCTGGGATCGATCGACCGCCGAGCGCCAGCAGACCGCGTGGCAGCCGATCATCGCCGCCGCCGCAGCCGGCCATCCGCGAGCGGACGTCCAGGCGATGTTCGACGCGCTCGAGACGCCGCCCGCCGCACGGGCCACCGCGCTCCTCGAAGTCGGCTGCGGTGGAGGGCACAACTCCGAGATGATCGCGATGCGCCGTCCCGGCCTCGCCTACACGGGTGTCGACATCTCGGAGTCGATGGTGGAGGTCGCGCGGCAGGCCTACCCAGACCGCGACATCCGCGTCGGGTCCGCCTATTCGCTCGAGTTCGGTGACGCCAGTTTCGATGTCGTGTTCGACGGCGTCGCACTGATCCACATGGACCGCTGGAAGCGGTCCATCGCCGAGTACTCCCGGGTCGCGGCATCCGCCGTGATCCTGCACGGGCTCACGCTGACGGATGCCGCACCCACGACGCTCTTCGCCAAGTACGCCTACGGGCAGCCCACCCGGGAACTGGTGCTCGCCCGCGATGAGCTCCTCGCGGAGTGCCGTGCCAACGGCCTCGAGCTCACCACCGTGCTACCGGGACTCGACTACGACCTGAAGCGGTATCTCGGAATCCCGTCCACCTCGGAGACCTGGGTGCTCACCCACGTGACCCCTCCGACGGAGTGACCCGTCCGCGGCCGCTGGTCAGGGCGATGCGCGAGCCGGTCGACTCGTGCGATTACGATCGAGGGATGACCATCGCGCCTTCGTCTCCCCACGCGTTGCGTTCCCCCGGCGCCGCTCTGCCATCTTCGAAGGATCTGGCCCCCCGCCATCCGATGCAGGTGGGCGACTGAGTGGCCGACATGGTGAGGTCGCGGCGATGAGCCGCTCCATCTTCCTCGTCGACACCTTCTACTACGCGGTACTCGAGTCTCTCGGGCTCGACAAGGTGCTGGTGTCGACGGACTACGAACGCCGCCTCGAGGAAGCCCTCGGGTTCGGGTTCGGCACGGGCGGAGCGTACGTGCGGAACCTGCGGGACCTGGGGTGGGACGCCCGCATCGCCGTCGCGAACTCGCTCGCCCTGCAGGATCTCTGGGCAAGATCTCACCGCGCCTCCTCACCGATTCCGCTCGCATGGCGGTACGGTCCGCACCTGTCCCGGCTTCCTGTGGCACGGAACCTGCTCCACAAGTTCCCGCATCTCCACTCGGTACTGCTGGATCAGATCGTCGACGCCAAGCCCGACGTGGTGATGGTCCAGGACCTCAACCTCGTTCCACCAGGGCTCGCCCGGGCCGTCCGCGCGCACACGCGGTTGCTCGTGGGGGAGATCGCGTCGCCCCTCCCACCGAAGCGATTCCTCACCTCGTACGACCTGATCGTCTCCGCCCTGCCGTCCATCGTCGAGACCGCTCGCGCGTGGGGGATCCCCAGCAGGTACATCCCGCTCGCATTCGATGACCGCTGGGAGGCGCCCACCCCTGCCTCCGAACGTGAGATCGATGCCATCTTCGTGGGCAGCTTCTCGCGCCTGCAGCCGGCCACCGCGCCGCTCTTGCGCGAGGTCGCCGCGGCGGTCCCCGGACTGCAGATCTACGGTCCGGCAGCGCCCGGCGTGCTCGCTGACGCCGGACTGGACGCCCACTACCGCGGTGAGGCATGGGGGCGCGACATGTTCCACCTGCTCGCTCGCAGCAAGATGGTGATCAACCGGCACGGGTCGGTCGCCGGCCCGTACGCCGTCAACATGAGGATGTTCGAGACGACCGGTAGCGGAGCGGCGCTGATCACGGAGGAGAAGAGCAATCTGGGCGAGTTGTTCGACGTCGGCACGGAAGTGCTGAGCTATCGCAGTCCGGATGTCGCGGCGCAGCTCGCTGCGGGTCTGCTCGCCGACCCGGTGCGTCTGGACGCGATCGCCGCGGCCGGCCAGCGACGTACACTCGCCGAGCACACGTACCGACACCGGGCGGAGCTCCTCACGCAGACCATCGACGACGCGGAGGCCGGGCGCCTGTGACCTCTGACACCGGTTCGAGCCCGGTGATCGACGCGGGCCGGTCCTGGAGCGCGCCGATGCCCGACTCACGCGCGCGCTTCATCCGACCGGAGATCCAGGCGCTGCGGGCCGCAGCCGTCATGGTCGTCGTCCTCTTCCACCTCTGGCCCGAGGTGCTCACGGGCGGTTTCGTCGGCGTCGACGTCTTCTTCGTCATCTCGGGTTTCCTCATCACCGACCATCTCCTCCGCGAGGTCGATCGGAGCGGGCGGATCGCGCTGCCGAAATTCTGGGCCCGGCGCGCGCGGCGGCTCCTTCCGGCGTCGCTCCTCGTACTCCTCGTCTCGGCGATCGGTGTGCTCATCTGGGTGCCTCAGGTCTTCTGGATGCAGTTCTTCCGGGAGGCGGTCGCGTCGGCGTTGTACGTCGAGAACTGGGTGCTCGCCGCCGACTCCGTCGATTACCTCGCAGCGAACAACGTGGCGACTGCCGCCCAGCACTACTGGTCGCTCTCGGTCGAGGAGCAGTTCTACCTCGTCTGGCCGCTGCTGATCCTTGCAGGCGTCTGGATCGCTGCGCGGACCGAACGCATCGGCCGTCGGCCTGCGATCGTGCTCATGCTCGGACTGGTGACCGCGACCAGTCTCGCCTACTCCGTGATCGCCACGTCGACGAGCCCTGCGAGTGCGTACTTCGTAACCCCGACCCGAGCGTGGGAGTTCGGCCTCGGCGGCCTGCTCGCGTGCCTCCCGGCCCTTGCCGGCGGCGGCCTCGTCACCATCCGTATCGTCGCGGCATGGATCGGCTGGGCGGCGATCGTCTTCGCCTCGGTGACGTACTCGTCGGCCACACCCTTCCCGGGATCCGCCGCGCTCGTTCCTGTCCTCGGGACCGCGGCCGTGATCTGGGCAGGCGCGCCCGACCGATGGTGGGCCCCGACGCGTCTCGTCGGACTGCGACCCGTGCAGTGGATCGGTGACGTCTCGTACTCGATGTACCTCTGGCACTGGCCACTCGTCGTCATCGCCCCGTACGTCATCGGGCAGGCGCAGCTGTCGATCGTCGTGAAGGCGCCGCTGCTCCTGCTCACGATCGTGCTCGCGTGGTTCACGAAGCGGTGGGTGGAGGACCCGGTTCGGAGCGGCAGGTTGCTCTCCGCCCGGAAGCCGCGCTGGACGTTGCTCGCGGCCATGGGGGGGATGGCGCTCGTCGTCGTCCCGTCGCTCTTCGCGGGCGTGGCGCTGCAGGAACGTGTCGCCCAAGACGATCGTGAGCGCGTGGCGCTCGCGTCGGTGCCGTGCTTCGGGGCGGCATCCCTGGATCCCGCGCTGGATTGCTCCGATGCCGAGTTCGACGTCATCAGTCCCGACCCCGCGCTCGCCCCGCAGGACAGCCCCGGCATCTACTTCACGGATCCGCCGTGCTTCGCCGAGGACTCTGGGGTCCGCAGTTGCGCCTTCGGCCAGCCCGACTCGACGGTGAGGGTGGCCCTGATCGGCGATTCACATGCCGCCCAGTGGCAGCCCGCGCTGCTTGGGATCGCTGAGCGGCACGATTGGTCGCTCGACCTGTATCTCAAGACGAACTGTGCGTTCACCGCTGCCGAGCGCGGAGTCGCGTACGATTCCTGTGCGGATTGGTCGGACGAGCTCGAGAGCGTGCTGGCCGACGAGGAGCCGTACGATCTCGTGCTCACGAGCTTCTTCGCCGATAACCTCGGACTCGAGGTGGATGCCGGGATCCTCTCCGAGGAGGAGGCGATGGAGGGGTTCGCCCAGGTGTGGGAGCCCCTCATCGACCGCGGCAGCACCATCGTGGCGATCACCGACACCCCCCACATGCGCCAGGAGACGACGGTCTGCGTCGCCACGGCGAAGGGTTCCTTCGACTCGTGCGCGGTCCCGCGCGACGAGGCGTTCGAACGCAAGGACCTCCAGGCCGCCGCGGCGGCGACGACCCCCGGCGCCGTCCGTTTGGACATGTCGGATCGAATCTGCACGTCCATGGTCTGTGAAGCCGTGGTCGGCGGCGTCGCGCTCTACACCGACCCCTACCATCTCACCGAGACGTACGCGCGAACCCTGAGTCCGTACCTCGAGCGGGATCTCGCGTCGGTGCTCGACGAGTCGGGCTCGGACGCGGCGGTCGTCGCCGGGCTGACGTCGACCGGGTGACCCCGGCCTCGACGTCAGGCCGGAATCAGAGACGGACCCCGGAGGAGGTCTCGGCGATCGCGCCGAGCACGTACGTGGGGATCGCGTCCCGCAAGTCCGCGCTCGCAATGCCCCGTCCGTCGATGATCGTGCGCGCGCCCGGGATGTGCTCGGGGAGGACACGACGGTACTCGTCGTGATTGGCCTGGATGATCACCGCATCGATCGTCTGCCCGAACTCGTAGTCGGCGAAGCCGAGGGCCTCGATCTCCGACTTCGTGTACATCGGGTCGTTCACGAGTGGCGTCGCGCCCGCGGCCGTGAGCGCGGCGACGACGTCGTACACCCCCGAGAAGGCCGTCTCCTTCACCCCGCCGCGGTACGCCGCTCCGAGCACCGCCACACGCTGGCCGTGGAGGCTGCCGTGCTTCTCCTCCAGAAGTGAGACGGCGTACTGCGGCATTGCGCGATTCGCCGCCCGGGCGGCCCGGACGATGGTGGCCTCTGGGTCGTTCCACAGGTACATCTGCGGGTAGATGGGAATGCAGTGCCCGCCCACGGCGATTCCGGGCGAATGGATGTGACTGAAGAACTGGCTGTTGCACGCCTCGATCACGGCATACACGTCGATGCCCCTGGTGTCCGCGAATCGCGCGAACTGGTTGGCGAGACCGATGTTGACGTCACGGTACGTCGTCTCGGCGAGTTTGGCGAGTTCGCTCGCCTCGGAGGTGCCGAGGTTCCAGACGCCGTTCGGGCGGGGAAGGTCTGGGCGTGCGTCGAAATCGAGCACGGATTCGTAGAAGTCGATGCCGGCAGCGGTGCTGGTTTCGGTGATGCCTCCGACGAGTTTCGGATACTTGCGGAGGTCTTCGAACACGCGGCCGGTGAGCACGCGTTCGGGGCTGAACACGACGTGGAAGTCACGGTCGGCCTCCAGGCCCGAGAACGACTCGAGCGCGGGCGTGAACCGATCCCGCGTCGTGCCCACGGGCAGTGTCGTCTCGTACGACACGAGCGTGCCCGTGCGCAGGCCACGCCCGATGCGCTCGGTCGCATTGTCCATCCACGCGAAGTCGGGCACGCCCTCCCGATCGACGAACAGCGGCACCACGACCACGACCGCGTCGCTCTGCGCGACGGCCGCGGTGGTGTCGAGTGTGGCCTCGAGGAGGCCTCTGCCGACGACGTCGGCGAGTCGGGTGTCCAGTTCAACCTCGCCCGGGAAGGGCTCCGTTCCGGCATTGATGAGCTCGACCGTGCGCTGGTTCACGTCGGCCCCATACACGGTGTGGCCCTTGCTGGCGAACTGGACGGCCAGCGGGAGCCCGATCTTGCCCATTCCGACGACGGTGATCTTCATCTCGATTTGCCTGCTTCTGCGTTTAGGGCTGGAGCTTGTGGTTGAGTCCGTCAGCGACGAACTGCTCGGCGATCTCGACGACCTTCGTGCCCTCGGCGAGGGTGACGATGCCGGAGGTTTCGCCGGAGAGGACGGCGTCGCGGAACGCCTCGTGTTCCGTCCTCAGCGGCTCCCGCTTGTTCAGCGCGAACCGGACCACGTCGCCCTCGGACACGCCGCGAAAGGACGATACTCCGTCCCACGAGTTCTGGGCGACCCCGTTCTGGAAGTACGTCAGGTCCGCCGTGAGCGTGTCGGCGACGAGGGCGCCGTTCTCACCGGTCACGACGGTGGTGCGCTCCTTGAACGGACTCAGCCAATTGACGGTGTGGGTGGCGATCGTGCCGCTGCTGAGGGTCGCGACGGCGATCACGAGGTCCTCGTGCAGGCGCCCGCTGCGGTGCGCGGTGCGCGCATTCACCGTGACGTAGTCCTGCTGGCTCACCCATGCCGTGAGGTCGATGTCGTGGGTCGCGAGATCCTTGACGACCCCGACGTCGGCGATCCGGCCGGGGAACGGGCCTTGCCTGCGGGTCGCGATCTGGTAGATCTCGCCCAGCAGCCCGTCTTCGAGCCGCTGCCGCATCGACTGCAGCGCGGGATTGAACCGCTCGATGTGGCCGACGCCACCGATGAGGCCGGCCGCGCTGAAGACCCGCTCGAGTTCTCTCGCGGAATCCGAGTCGGAGGCGACCGGCTTCTCGATCAGCGCATGGACTCCGCGTTCCGCCAGAGTACGGCCGAGATCGAGGTGATAGACGGTCGGGGCGGCCACGACGCAGTAGTCGAGACCGAGATCGAGGAAGGCCTCGAGCTCCTTGATGACGTCCCGACCCTCGATCGTGGAGGGTACGGCGGGTGCAGGGTCGTACACGCCTGCGAACTCGACCCCTTCGAGCGAGGCGAGCACCCTGCTGTGGTGCCGGCCCATCACGCCGAGCCCGAGTACTCCGGCGCGGAGCATCAGGAACCCGCCTCGGCCACGGCGTTGACAACCGAGACGATCGTCTCGAGGTCTCCGTCGCTGAGGGCCGGATGCACGGGGAGCGAGAGGCACTGGGCGGCCACACGGGTCGTGACGGGCAGATCGAGCGACCGCCCGAACGACGGTAGCTCGTGGATGGGGGTCGGATAGTACACGCCGCTGCCGACGCCACGCGCCGCGAGTTCCGCAGCGAACGCGTCGCGATCGGTGTCGACCACGCGCACGGTGTACTGGTGGAAGACGTGCGTGCGCCCGGCGGCGGTCGGGGGCGTCACGACGCCGCGCAGGTTCTCGCTGAGGAACGCGGCGTTCCGCTGTCGCTGCTGGGTCCATCCGGCGAGCTTCGTGAGCTGGACTCGACCGATCGCGGCGTGCAGGTCGGTCATCCGCGTGTTGAAGCCGATGATCTCGTTGGCGTAGCGCTTCTCCATGCCCTGATTGCGGAGCAGGCGGACGTGGCGTGCGATCTCCTCCGACGCGGTGGTGACCATGCCTCCTTCGCCGCTCGTCATGTTCTTGGTCGGATAGAACGAGAACGACGCGGCGGCGCTCCACGCGCCGACGGGAGTGCCGTCGATCGACGCGGCGTGCGCTTGTGCGGCGTCCTCGAAGAGGATCAGCCCGTGCCGCTCCGCGATGCGCGTGAATTCCGGCATGTCCGCCGGGTGACCATACAGGTGCACCGGCATGATCGCCCGGGTCTTCGGCGTGATCAGCGATTCGACCGACGCGGGATCGAGGCAGAAGTGGTCCTCCTCGACGTCGGCGAACACGGGAGTGGCCCCGGCGAGGGCCACCGCGTTCGCGGTCGCGGCGAAACTGAACGATGGCACGATGACCTCGTCGCCGGCACCGACACCGGCCGCGATGAACGCCATGTGCAGCGCTGACGTGCCGGAGTTCACCGCGATGCTGTGGCGGCCTGCGACCAGGGCCGAGAACTCGGACTCGAAGGCGGCCACTTCGGGGCCCTGAGCCAGCATGCCGCTGCGCATGACGCGGTCGACGGCCTCGCGCTCCTCGTCCCCGATGATGGGTCTTGCTGCGGGAATCATCTACTTCTCCACCTCGATGAGCGTGTCAACACCGGTCTGTTCGTACATCTCCCCGGTCTCGGGGCAGCGCCAACGTCCGTCCGCCTGCCGCTCAAGCGGGCGCCCGGCACGCCCCACCCAGGCCACACGGCGGGCTGGGTTGCCGACAACGACTGCGAAGTCGGGGACATCCTTGACCACGACCGAGCCGGAGCCCACGAGCGCCCACCGCCCGATGGTGACGGGAGCGATGCACACGCTGGCCGCACCGATCGACGCGCCGGTCAGCGCACGAACGCCGACGGCCGACCAATCCGATGCGGACTTGAGCGATCCGTCGGGATTCACCGCGCGTGGGTACTGGTCATTGGTGAACACGGCGGACGGGCCGACGAAGACGCCATCCTCGAGCACGGCGGGCTCGTACACGAGGGCGTAGTTCTGAACCTTGCAGTTGTCGCCGAGTCGCACGCCGGTTCCGATGTACGCGCCTCGACCGATCACGCACCCTTCGCCGAGCACGGCCTCTTCACGTACCTGGGCGTAGTGCCAGACCTTCGAACTCGATGGGATCGACGCGGATTCTGCGACGTCGGCCGTTGCGTGGATATGGTCGACACGCGAGTTCATCCAGTCTCCGATATTCAGGTCTGCGGTAACGAACCCGATCATCCTAGGCGCTAACCACGTGCCCTTCCAATCCACGTCGGATGCCGGATCAGTCGATCCGCTCCACGGTCGGAGCCGGCGGACGCCCCGCCGCCAGCGCATCCCGCCAGCTCATGTCTCGAGCCGCCTTCACCGCGCACACCACGAGCAGCAGCCACCCGCCGTCGACGAGCGCGAAGCTCTCGGCGAAGCTCGTGACCGCGACCGCCACGAGCATCAGCGCGGGCCACACGTACACGACGCTGCGTCGGCTCGACGCCAGCAGCCAGGCGCGTACGAGCGCGACCCCGATGAGCGCGACGAAGGCCATCGCCCCGATGACGCCCACCTGGAAGTAGGCATCGACGTAGCCGCTGAGCGCCGACGCGTGCGGTCGTCCGGTGGCGATCTCGATCCACGTATAGGGCGCGGCATCCGGCCAGGTCCCCACCCAGCCCCAGCCCTGCAGGGGGTTGTGGTTGAGGTACCGGCTGAGCTCGCGCCACACGTCGAGACGCACGTCGAACTCGTCCCTGGCGTCGAGGAGTTCGATGATGCGGATGCGGAAGATCCAGGCCATGGCGAGTGCAACGACCCCGACGGCGAGCAGTACCAGCTGCCACCGCCAACGATTGGCGGGGGTGGCGCGGCGCAACCCGTAGAGGGCGGCCATGGCGAGGAGCGAGGCGCCGAGCGCCGACCAGGTCGTGGGGGAGCCCGCCAGCACGATGCACGCCGAGGCGAGCACGACCGATCCGACCGCCACCGCCCGTTTCATGATGTGGGTTCGCCACTCCACGATGAAGGTGAGCAGGGCGACGAGCGCGACGAAGCCGAGGAGGTTCCGCGATCCGAACAGGCCCTGGATGGGGCCAAGCGAGGCGAGGTTCCCCTGGATCCCGAGGAACACGATGGGCATGTCGAGGAGCACGCCCGACAGCACCTCGAGCGCGATGGAGACTCCGAGGAGCATCCGCATGACGTCGCCGAAGGCCCGCACGATCTGGATGGTGTCCCGCATGAGCGCGACGTACACCCCGAGGAACGCGAAGGCGACGAGGTAGAGCACGCGGGTGGCGGTGATCCCGGGTGCCGCAGCGCCGGGCGCACTCCACAGCACGGATGCCGCGGCCCAGCCGACGAAGACGAGGATCGTGATGGGCAGGATCCCGTACCACTCGACGGCCCGCCACCGGGCGACGAGCGAGAGACCGCAGAGCACGAGCAGCCCGGCGAGGGCGGCGAGCAGACCCGGCCAGCCGATGAGGCTTCGGATGGCGTGCGTGGAGAATGCGAGTCCGACCGCGAGGAGGGTGAGCGCCTGTGCGAATCGGGCGGAGCCGACGAAGTCGCGCAGCAGGCTCGCGATCACCGGGCCTCCTCGGGCCGACGGCGGCGTGCGGGCAGCGGAGGCAGTTCGGCTGGCAGTGGTTCGTGCATCCACTGCCGCTGCTTCGTCGACCAGGCGATCACGATGAGCAGCAGCCAGCCGCCTTCGATGAGGATGCGGCTCTCGGCGAGGCTCTGTCCGACCAGCGCGACCAGCAGGAGGAGCGGCGCGAGCGCGGCGGCCGAGTGGGGGAGCGGTTGCCCGGCGGGGTCCACAGGCCGATCGACGGCGAGGAACCAGGAACGCCAGAGCGCCCCGATCACGATCGACGCGAACGCGACGATGCCGAGGATGCCGAGCTGGAGCCACACGTCGAGCCACGCGTTGTGCGCCTGCAGGTACTGCACGCCCTTGCGCACCGCGAGTCCGTCGAACGGTTCGACCCATGGCGCCCAGTAGCTCACCCACCCCCAGCCGAACCAGGGACGCTCGAGCGCGAGCCCGATCACCGCGCCCCAGATGTCGAAGCGTCCGGTGACGTCCTCGCTCTTCCCGAAGACGGCGAGCAGCTGCTGCCAGAACACCGTGAGGAGCGTGACGGATGCCACGACTGCGCCGCCGGCCGCCCAGTACACACCGCGACGACGGTCGGGCCCGGCCCGGCGTGCCCAGAGCACGAACCCGAGCGCGATGAGCACGACCGCACCCACGAGGATGACGGTCGCGGAGCGCGTGAGGAGCATGACGACGCCGGCGACCACCAGCCAGCCCACGCCCTGAGCGCGACGCACGCTTCCGGCGGCGAGCAGCGTGCCGAACACGATGAGGCCGAGCAGTGCCACCATGGCGAGGAGGTTGCGACTGGCGACGATGCCCTCGATGGGCCCGCCCTCGAAGAGGAGGCCCCGCGACCAGTAGAAGGCCATGGGCAGCTTGCCGCCGTCGGGATCGAAGTCGGGGAAGAAGGGGATCACCGGGTGGCGGACGAAGGTCGCGATCACGAGCTCGAAGGCGAGCGAGAGTGCGAGGATCCACTTGATCGCACCGCCGAGGCAGCGCACGAACCGGGTCCAGCCGAGCACCAACACGAGGGTCACGGCGACGAACGTGGTGGCGAGCGTGATCAGCACGGCGACCGCCGACTCGGCGGGGTAGGCCGACCACGCGATCGAGGCCGCGGCGACGATGAGGAACGCGATGGTCGACTTCGGCACCCGCCGCCACTGCCACGTCGGCCGCACCGCGATCACGATCGCCACCGCCCCGACGATGGCGAGCAGCGCGATCGTGCCGAAGCCCCACCAGCCGAGCAGGTTGCGCCAGAACTGTCCCGCGAGCGCCGTGAAGATGGCGAAGGTCGCGTACGCACCGATCAGGGAGCGGCGCCGGCCTGGGGTCATGCGTCCAAGGCTATCGCGCGCGAGGTTGCCGGAAGCTGACGGATGCCGCGCGCCCCGGTGGGCGCAGAAGCCCGTTGCTAGGTTGGAACCGACGACCGGAAAGGGGCCATGGGGCATGTTCGTGGCGATCGACAACACCCCGCGCGACTACGCGTGGGGATCGACGACGGCGATCGCGGAGTTCCGTGGCATGACGCCCTCGGGCGTGCCCGAGGCCGAGCTCTGGCTCGGCGCACACGCCGGCTCGCCCGCACGGGTCGTGGGCGGGGCATCCGTCGACCATGGCGACCTGGCAGCGTGGATCGCGGCCGAGCCCGAGCGCGCGCTGGGCGCAGAGCTGGCCGCCCGCGGTGCGCGGCTGCCCTTCCTCCTGAAGCTGCTCGCGGCGGGGGCGCCACTGTCGCTCCAGGCGCACCCGACCACCGAGCAGGCGCGGGCGGGCTTCGCGCGAGAGGATGCCGACGGTATTCCGCTCGACGCCTACGATCGCAACTACCGCGACCGGCACCACAAGCCCGAGCTCATCGTGGCGCTGAGCGATACCTTCGACGCCCTGTCGGGGTTCCGTCCGCTCGGCGAGGTCCGCGACATCCTCGGGGCGCTCAGGGCTGCGGATGCCGCATCCGCCTCGCCCGAGCCCGGCGCCCTCGACCTGCTCGAGCTGCACCTCTCGGGCCCCGATCCGCTGCGTGACACCGTCGAGTGGCTCCTCCGCGACGGGAGAGGCGAGGACACGGGAGAGGCCGCGTGGGTGGTCGAGCGGGTGACCGCGCTCGCCGGGTCGGATGACGCGCGACGCTCGCCGTACGAGCTGTCGTTCGAGACGGTGCGCGCGCTCGCCGAGGCGTATCCCGGCGATCCGGGCGTCGTGATCTCACTGCTCCTCAACCGGGTGCGGTTACGCCGCGGCGAGGCGCTCTACCTCGCCGCGGGCAACATCCACGCCTACCTCGACGGACTCGGCATCGAGCTCATGGCGGCGAGCGACAACGTCCTCCGCGGCGGGCTGACGCCGAAGCACATCGACGTCACCGAGCTCGTCGAGGTGCTCGACTTCACGCCCGTCGACCCGCCGCGGTTGGCGCCCGAGCCGGTTGCGCCCGGCGTGGTCGCGTTCCGTCCCGATGTGCCCGACTTCGTGCTCTACCGGGCGGAGCCGGGGTCGGATGCCGCGCGCGTCGCGATCGACGGACCGGCCATCGTGCTCGCCGAGGCGGGCGCCCTGCACGTGCGCGGCACGGCCGGGGAAGCGAGTCTCGCTCGGGGTGCCGCGGTCTACGTCACGCCCGAGGAGCGCGAGCTCCTCCTCGATGGCGACGGGATCGCGTGGATCGCGACGACCGGCGGGGAGGCGGCATCCGCCGACTGAGGCCCACGGACGCCGACTGAACGCAGGGATGCCGCGAACGGTCAGCCGGCCGCGCGCACCCCGAACAGCCGCCGATACTGCGTGGGCGTGGTCTGCAGCACCTTGAGGAAGTGGTGGCGCATGACCGCGGCGGCGCCGAAGCCCGTCTCGCGGGCGATCTCCTCGAGCGTGAAGGACGTCTCCTCGAGCAGCTGCTGCGCGCGCAGCAGGCGCTGGCGGTTGAGCCACGCGTTCGGCGTGGTACCGGTCTCGGCGCGGAAGCGCCTCGCGAACGTTCGCGGCGACATGAGCGCCTTGCGGGCGAGCAGGTCGACCGTGAGGTCCTGGTCGAGGTGCTCCACCATCCACTCGGTGACCTTGGCGAACGAGTCGCTGCCGCGGTCGGGCACGGGGGTCTGGATGAACTGCGACTGGCCGCCGTCACGCTGCGGTGGCACCACCATGCGGCGCGCCACGATGTTGGCGGCGCTCGCGCCGAGCTCGGTGCGCACGACGTGCAGCGCGGCGTCGATGCCCGCGGCGGTGCCGGCACCGGTGACGACCTTGCCGTCCTGCACGAAGAGGACGTCGGGGTCGACCTCGGTCTTCGGGAACTGGCGCGCCATCTTGTCGGTGTACATCCAGTGCGTGGTCGCCCGTCGCCCGTCGAGGACGCCGGCGTGCCCGAGCGTGAAGGCGCCCGAGCAGACGGAGAGCACCCAGGCGCCACGGTCGACGGCGTGCCGGACCACGTCGAGCACCCGCTCGTCGGGCGGCGTGCCGATGAGCGAGGCCGGCACGGCCACGAGGTCGGCCTGATAGGCGTATTCGAGTCCCTCGGTGACGACGATGTCGAAGCCGAGCTTCGTGGGGATCGGGCCAGGGTCGGCTGCCACCACGTGGAAGTCGAACGTCGGGCCCCCGTGCTCGGTGCGGTCGATGCCGAACACCTCGCAGATGACCCCGAATTCGAATGGCGCCATCTGGGGAATGGCGATGCAGGCGATGGTCTGGAGCACAGGAGCCTCCGAATGGCAGGAAAGATTCGATCTGCCGATACTCTGCCACTAGCGGCAGGATCTCGCAAGGCGTACATTAACTGCCATGAGCACACTCGTCTTCCTCGTCATCGCCGGGCTCGCCGTGTGGGGCGTCCTCGCCACCGTGCTGCGCCTCGAGGGCGACGGCTACGGACGGCCCGAGATCCGCGACCGCAACCGGCACGCGGAGAAGCTGCCGACCCGGTCCGCCTGAGCGAGGCCCGCCCCACGCCATCCGTGATCGTGCCCCCGCGCCCGCTCACTACGATCGAGTGAGCGCGGGGAGCGGCCCCGCGCGGAGAGCGGGAACATGAGCTGGCTGGTCACCGGAGGCGCCGGATACATCGGGGCCCACGTGGTTCGGGCATTCGCCGAACAGGGCATCGACACGGTCGTCGTCGACGATCTCTCGAGTGGCCGGCACGCGTTCCTCCCGCCGGCCACCCCGTTCGTGCAGGGAACCATTCTCGACGGACAATTGCTCGAGACGGCCTTCCGTCGCCACGACGTGCAGGGCGTCGTGCACCTCGCGGGGTTCAAGTACGCGGGCGTGTCCGTCAGCCGCCCCCTGCACACCTACCACCAGAACGTCACGGGAACCGCGACCCTGCTCGCCGCCATGGAGGCCACCGGGGTCGACCGCATCGTCTTCTCCTCGAGCGCCGCCGTGTACGGCACGCCCGACGTCGACCTCGTCACCGAGGACACCGAGCGGCACCCCGAGTCGCCGTACGGAGAATCCAAGCTCATCGGCGAATGGCTGATCGCCGACCAGGGCCGGGCTGCCGGCCTCCGCCACACGAGCCTGCGGTACTTCAATGTCGTCGGGTCGGGAACGACCGAGGTGTTCGACGTCAGTCCGCACAACCTCTTCCCGCTGGTCTTCGACGCGCTCATCGAGGGCCGGATGCCGCGGATCAACGGCGACGACTACCCGACGCCCGACGGCACGTGCGTACGCGACTACCTCCACGTGGCCGACCTCGCCGCCGCGCACGTCGTCGCGGCCAGACGGCTCGACGCGGGGGAGCCGCTCGAGCCGGTCTACAACCTCGGCTCCGGCGACGGCGTCTCGGTCGGCGAGATCATGCGCGCCGTCGCCGCCGTCACCGGGATCGACTTCACGCCCGAGATCGGTCCGCGCCGACCCGGCGACCCCGCCCGGATCGTCGCATCGGGCGAGCTCGCCGCGCGCGACCTCGACTGGGAGATGCGGCACACGCTGGCGGACATGGTGGCGAGTGCCTGGGAAGCGCGGCGCGCGGCATCCGTCGTCTGATGCCCGTGCCATCGAGTCCGTTCCCGGCGTTTCGGGTGTCCCTCGCACTGGGGGATGACAGTGGAACGGTCGGGGAACATAACGTCTCCGGAACACCGTCGGCGTGTCGCGTGCGGGTTGAAGCCTCGAGGGGCGCCTGAGGGTTTACGATCTGCGACTTGACTCTCACGAATTACACCGGTGTAATTGGTCATGACACACCCTCTGGGTGGTCGGTACAACTGGGTGGGAGACGATATGGGAAATCCTGAATATCGTTCTGGAGTACCTGAGGATTGGTTCGTCGATCCGGTGAGGCTCGGCGTTCCAGGGGTTCGTCCGGGGGCGGGCGACGAGAATCCGTTGGCATGGCAGAGCGACGCATTATGTGCACAGACCGATCCGGAGGCGTTCTTCCCTGAGAAGGGTGGGTCGACCCGCGACGCGAAGAAGATCTGCACGGGATGCGAAGTGCGCGGCGAGTGCCTGGAGTACGCACTCGCCAACGACGAGCGCTTCGGCATCTGGGGCGGACTCTCCGAGCGCGAACGCCGCAAGCTCCGCAAGCGCGCAGTGTGACGTCGACCCGGTGCGGGTGCCAGCCCGCACCGGGTCGAGGTCGCGCCTGCCGACCGCCGAGCACGGGGTCCGTCGGCAGGGTCGAGAACGCAGTCGGCCCGATTCGTGGCACGCCCGGCGGGTTGCGGATGCCACGCTGAGGGCCGCTTAGGCTGGCCCCGATGTTCCCCAGAGTCACCGCCGTCCTCGTCGTTCGCCACGGCGGCGACCACCTCGACCGCACGCTCGAGGGGATCCGCGCGCAGGTGCGGACGCCCGACGCGCTCGTCGTCGTGCTCACCGCCGCCGATGCTCAGGCGAAGGAGCAGGTCGGCGCGGCGGGACCGACGCAGGTCGTCGAGCTGCAGGAGGCGCTGAGCTTCGGCGAGGCGATCCGCGCCGGTGAGCAGGCGCTCGACGCACCCGGCTCCGAGGCCGATGCGCTCTGGCTCCTCGCCGAGGACTCGGCACCCGACCCCGGTGCGCTCGCCGCCCTCGCCGCCACCCTCGAGACCGCCCGATCGGTCGCCATCGCGGGGCCGAAGCTCATGCAGTGGGACGAACCCGAGCGGATCGCCGGGTTGGGTCGAACGTCGACCCGCCTCGGCCGCAGCGTGCCCGTCGTCGCCGGCGAGCTGGACCAGGGCCAGCACGATCGACTCAGCGACGTGCTGGGCCTCGACCCGGCCGCGATCCTGGTGCGGCACACCGTGTGGCGTGCGCTCGACGGGTTCGACCCCGGCCTGCCCACGGTGGACGACGCCCTCGATCTCGGCGTCCGCGCACGTTTGGCCGGGCACCGCGTTGCCGTCGTGCCAGAGGCCAGGGTGCGATTCGCCGCCGACGGGATCGCCGGAGCCGAGGGTGGCGGCCGTGGGCGCGCCGTGCGCCGAGGGGCCCGAGCGGCGCGAGCCGCCGAGCTCCATCGCCGACTCGTGTACGCGCCGCCTGCCCTGGTGCCGCTGCACTGGCTCAGCTTCCTCCCGCTCGCGCTGCTGCGATCCATCCGGCACCTGCTCGTGAAGCGTCCAGGCGCGATCTTCGGCGAGTTCGCGGCGGCCATCGGAACGATGTTCGCCCTGGGGAGCGTGAGCCGGGCACGTCGGGTGCTGGCGGGGTCGCGCACCACCGGGTGGTCGTCGATCGCCCCGCTCCGGCTGCAGCCCGACGAGGCGCGCCGGCGACATCAGGCGGCCGCCGAGGCCAGACGGGTGCGGGCGCGTGGCAGAACCGAGGAACTCCAGTTCCTGGGGGCGGGCGGAGGCTGGGTGCTGCTCGCCACCGTTGCCGCGTCGATCGGCATGTTCTCCTGGCTGATCGGATCCACCGGCGTGGGCGGCGGGGGTCTCCTTCCACTCTCCGGCTTCTCCGAGCTCTGGCGAAACGCCGCCTACGGCTGGCGCGACGTCGGCACCGGATTCGTCGGAGCCGCAGACCCGTTCGCGGGAGCCCTCGCCGTGCTCGGCTCGCTCACGTTCTGGTCCCCGTCGTTCGCCATGCTGCTGCTCTGGTTCGTCGCGATGCCGGCCGCGGCGATGGGTGTCTGGTTCGCGGCGTCGCGGCTCACCGAGCGCGGCTCGGTCCGGGCGCTCGCCGCCACCGTGTGGGCCGTGGCGCCGATGTTCCTGAGCGCGCTCGCCGAAGGGCGGCCGGGGGCCGTCCTCGCCCACGTGCTCCTGGGGTGGCTGGTGTTCGCGGTCCTCGGTGCCGCCACGTCGTGGGCGGCTGCGGCGACCGCTTCCCTGCTCTTCGCCGGCGTCGTCGCGGCCGCGCCCAGCCTCGCCCCGGCATTGGTGGTCGGATGGCTCGTCGGCATCGCCGTGAGCGGCCGCGCCGCCGTGCGTCTCGTCGGCCTCCCGATCCCCGCGCTCGCACTCGCGTTTCCGCTCGTCGTCGAGCAGGTGCGGCGCGGGACGCCGTTCGGCCTCCTCGCCGACCCCGGCGTTCCGGTGGTCGGGCCCGTGCCGTCGGCGTGGCAGCTCGCGCTCGGGTTCCCCGGTGGCGGTTGGGGCGGCTGGGAGGAGATCGTGCGCGCGGTCACTCCGCTCGATCCCCGGCTCGTGGCATCCGCGCTCCTCGTACCGCTCGTGCTCGCCGCCCTCGCGGCGGTGCTCACCTCCGACATCCGGCGCACCGTGCTCACGCTCGCCACGGCGCTCGCCGGGTTCGCCACCGCGGTCGCCGCCACGCAGCTCTCCGTCGCGACCGTCGGGCTCGAAGCCGTGCCCCTCTGGTCGGGTGCCGGGCTGAGCCTCGCCTGGCTCGGACTCATCATGGCCGCGGTCGCCTTCCTCCACGCGCTGCGACGTGGCGCGGCCATCGTGTCGAGTGTCGTGGCGATCTTCACGATCGTCGCCATCGTTCCCTCGATCGTGGCGATCGCGACCGGCGCCGTACCGCTCGGTCCGGCCGGTGAACGGAACCTTCCGGCCTATGTGATCGCCCAGGCCGACGCCGATCCGCGCATCACGACGCTCAGGATGGAGCCCGAGTCCGACGGCGGCATCCGTGCCACCCTCGAGCACGGCGCGGGCGCCACCCTCGATGACCAGTCCACGCTGCACCAAACCCGCGCCCGACTCACCGCCGAGGAGGAGGAACTCGCGACGGTCGCGGGCAACCTCGCCTCGAGAAGCGGGTTCGACCCGGGTGCCGCCGTGCAGGAGTTCGGCGTGGCGTTCGTGCTGCTCGCACCTGCCGCAGGCGACGGCCGCGAGGCGACGCAGGCCGAGGGACGCGCGCGCGCCGCGCTCGACGGCAACCCGGCGCTCGTCCCCGTCGGCGAGACCGACTTCGGCACGCTCTGGCGGTTCACCGACGCCGAGCCGGATGCCGCGGCCGCCCGGATTCCCGCCGGTGCCGGAGGGTGGCTCGCAACGCTCATCACGATCGTGCAGCTCGTCATCGTCGGCGCGACGCTGCTCCTCTCGATCCCGACGGGGGCCGGACGCGAAGCGGACCGGCGGCCGGTACGGCGGGCACCGCGCCGTCGGCCCGCGTGGCGGCTCCCGAGGCGGCGACGCCCGAAAGCCGTCAAGGCCGACAAACCGGTCACGCCCGCGGAGGCGACGGATGCAGAGGCTCCAGCCGTGGACCCCGAGGCCGCCGAGGCGGCCGAGGCACCCTATGTCGGGGCATCGGCCGTGGCATCCGATGACCGCGTTCCGACCCCCATCCCCGCCGTGACCGACCGCACCGTCGATACGGGCCCCGCCGATGCTCGGGAAGGAGACGACGATGGCCGTTGATCCCAAGCTGATCAGGATCGGGGCACGGGTCCTCGCCCTCGTTGCTGCGGCCGCACTGGCCGTTGGCAGCGTCGCCGCGGCCGCTCTCGTGCCCTGGCCCGAGCACCGGGTCGAGGTGCCGTCGCAGGAGGTGCAGCCCGCCGAGAGCCGGCAGCTGCGCGTGTGCCCCGGGCCGCTGTTCGCCATCGGCGAGGACCCCGCCGCGGCGACCGCCGTGTCATCCGTCGGGCCGGCCGAGATCGTGACTGCGACCGAGCCGTCGGGAGTGGCGCTGGAGCAGGTTCCGCTCGCTGCCCCCGCCAACGCGCGGGCCGCCGAGGACGGCGCGCCCATCGCGATCGCGGCGGAGCCCGGCGGCGTCGACGCCGGCTTGCTCGCGGCCGCCCAGTCGCAGTCGGTCGAGAGCGAGACCCTCTCGGGCTTCACCGCCGCAGCGTGCGGCGAGGCCGTCGCCGAGTCGTGGCTCGTGGCCGGCGCAACGAACCTCGGCCGCAGCGGTATCGTGCTCCTCTCGAATCCCTCGGCGGTCGCAGCGACCGTCGACGTGCGAGTGATCGGCGAGACGGGCGCCGTCGAAGCGCCGTCGGCCCTCGGCATCATCGTGCCGCCCGGGACGCAGCGGGTGCTCTCGCTCGCCGGCCTCGCACCGAACCTCACCTCACCCGTGATCCACGTCACGAGCGCCGGCGGCGCGATCGCGGCGAGCCTCGAGCACTCCGTCGTCGTCGGGCTCGCGCCGGCGGGCATCGAGCTCACGGGCGCGACGGCCGGCCCGTCGACTCGCCAGGTGATCCCCGGCGTCCTGGTGCCGCAGGCGGGCGGGGTCGAGGCGACCGAGGATCACGCCGACGGCGACGACCATCCCGTCGTTCGGTTGTTGGCGCCCGGCGATGAGCCGGTCGCCGTCTCCATCGGCGTCGTCCCCGAGTCGGGATCGGGCGGCACCACGATCGAGGCGGCCCTCGAGCCCGGCCGGGTCGTCGATGTCCCGCTCGGTGTGCTCGACGCCGGGGCCTACACGATCCGCATCGAGGCCGACGCCCCCGTCGTCGCCGCGGCACGCACAACCGTGGGCGGCACCGAGGGGCAGACGGATGCCTCGGCGCCGTCGGACCTCGCATGGACCGTCGCCACCGCGCCGCTGCTCGATGGGGCGGTCGTCGCGGTGCCCCGTGGACCATCTCCCATGCTCCATCTCGTGAATCCCGACGCCGAGACGGCGGCCGAGGTCAGGGTCGTCAGCGGCGGCTCGGAGCGGGTCGTCACGGTGCCGCCGGCGGGCGCGGCCTCGGTGTCGCTCGACGCCGGGGCATCCGTGGTGCTCGATGGCACCGAGGGCCTGCATGGCACGGTGTCGTTCGCGGGCGACGACGAGCTGGCGTCCTTCGGCGTGCAGCCGCCCAGCCCTCTCGACTCGCCGATCCAGGTGTATCCGCGCTGAGCTGCGCCGAGCCGCGCTGATTCGCGGCGCGCTTCGTGCGCCGCGGTCCTCAGAGGTGCCGGTAGCGCCCGGGTGAGAGCTCCCAGGGGTCCTTGTCGAGCAGCTCGGCCACCGCGCGGAACACGCAGCTCTCGATGAGGAGCTTCTCGTCGCGATCCTCGCCCTCCTGCAGCCGCAGGAAGCGCACGATCGGGAGGCGGTAGAACGTGATGCGACGCTCGTCGTGCCAGACCTTCCACCGGTCGATGTGGTCGCCGTGGATCGCCTCGGCAGGGCCCTGCGCAACCTCGAACACGACACCCTCGAGCTCGGGCCAGAGCCCACGCAGATAGGCGGCGGTCGTCGCGATGGTGAAGTCGAACTCGTCGAGCCTCGTGCGCAGCGGCTCGAGGTGCGGGCCGGTCACGGCCGAGCGCATGCCGCGCCCGTGCCGGTCCCGAGCGAGTCGCCGGGGTGAACGGGGCGTCGCGACACGACGGGATCGGGGCATGCCTTCCATCGTAATGTCCCAGCCCGTCGCTACTCTGGTGGAGCCATGAGACGTTGTTCGCGCACCGCATGCGCCGCTGAGGCGGTCGCGACGCTCACGTTCGACTATGCCGACTCGATGGCCGTGCTGGGCCCCCTCGCCATCAACCGCGAGCCGCACGGATACGACCTGTGCGCCCGGCACGCCGAGCGCACCTCGGCACCGGTGGGCTGGCAGGTCGTGCGGCACGTCTCACTCGGTGGGGTAGGTTTCAAGGCGTGAATCCCGCTGCACCCTCCGAGGCCCGTGCGCGCCTCGACGCCATCGTGAAGGCCTACGACGTCCGAGGAATCGTGGGGGAGGGCTTCACCGACGCGA
Organism: Agromyces sp. NPDC052230; assembly: GCF_040679595.1. Lineage (NCBI taxonomy): Bacteria > Bacillati > Actinomycetota > Actinomycetes > Micrococcales > Microbacteriaceae > Agromyces > Agromyces sp. NPDC052230. The sequence continues at coordinate 321,049 of NZ_JBFAVC010000004.1, forward strand.
CCGTCGAGGCGCTCGGTGCGGCCTTCGTCGACGAGGTCGGCGCCGCGGGCGGCCGAGTCGTCGTCGGACACGACATGCGCGACTCGTCGCCCGGGTTCGCGGCGGCCTTCGCGCGTGGCGCCACCCGGCGGGGAGCCGACGTCGTCGCGATCGGCCTCTGCTCGACCGACGAGACGTACTTCGCGTCGGGCTCGATGAACGCGGCCGCCGCCATGTTCACCGCGAGCCACAATCCCGCCGCGTACAACGGCATCAAGTTCTCTCGCGCCGGCGCCCAGGGCATCTCGCTCGACACCGGGCTCGCGGCGATCCGCGACCGTGCCGCCGACTCCCTCGAGCAGGGCATCGCGGATGCCGCCGCACCGGGTTCGGTGGTCGAGGCCGACGTGCTGGCCGACTACGCGGCGCACCTCCGCTCGCTCGTGGACCTCAGCGGCATCCGGCCCCTGAAGATCGTCGTGGACGCGGGCAACGGCATGGGCGGGCTCACGGTCCCCGCGGTGCTCGGCGACGCCGCCGGCCTTCCCGCGCTTCCCCTCGAGATCGTGCCGCTCTACTTCGAGCTCGACGGCACATTCCCGAACCACGAGGCGAACCCGCTCGAGCCCGCCAACCTCGTCGACCTGCAGCGCGCGGTCGTCGAGCACGGCGCCGACCTCGGGCTCGCCTTCGACGGCGACGCCGACCGCTGCTTCGTCGTCGACGAGCAGGGCGCCGCGGTCACCCCGTCGGCGATCGCCGCGATCGTGGCGCTTCGCGAGATCGAGCGCGTGCGAGCGGCGGGCGAGCACGACGTCGTCGTGATCCACAACCTCATCACCTCGCGCATCGTGCCCGAGACGATCGAGGAGGCCGGCGCGCTCGCGGTGAGGACTCGCGTCGGGCACTCGCTCATCAAGGACCGGATGGCCGAGACCGGTGCAGTCTTCGGCGGCGAGCACTCGGCGCACTACTACTTCCGCGACTTCTGGGGCGCCGACAACGGCATGCTCGCCGCGATGCACGTACTCGCCGAGTTCGGCGCGCAGAACGCCCCATTGTCGGAGTTCGCAGCCCGCTTCGACCCCTACGCGCTCTCAGGGGAGCTCAACTCGACCGTCGACGACGTGCCCGCCGCCTACACCCGCATCGTCGAGGCCTTCACGGGCCGCGCCGACTTCGACGAGCTCGACGGGCTCACGGTGACGGGCATCACGGCGGGCGACGAGCCGTTCTGGTGGTTCAACGTGCGGCCGTCGAACACCGAGCCCCTCCTGCGCCTCAACGTCGAGGGTGAGGATGCCGCGACCATGGCGTCGATCCGCGACGAGGTGCTCGCCCTCATCCGCGGCTGACCTCGGCGCGCCGCGGCCTGTGCCCGCGCATGGTTCGATTCTGCGGAAATCCAATCCGCCGCGCCGAGCGGTCGCGCCCGCGCGCGGGGTGTCGGATCGTATCTCCGCAGGTCCGAACGCAGGGACGCGATCCGGAGGGAGTGACAGAATGGTCGGCATGGATGCCGCCGTCACCACCGCCCTCCCGTACAAGGTCGCCGACCTCTCGCTCGCCGAGGCGGGCCGCCACCAGCTGCGGCTGGCCGAGAACGAGATGCCGGGCCTCATGGCCCTCCGCGCCGAGTTCGGCGAGTCCAAGCCGCTCGCGGGCGCGCGCATCGCGGGCAGCCTGCACATGACCGTGCAGACCGCGGTGCTCATCGAGACGCTCGTCGCCCTCGGCGCGCAGGTGCGCTGGGCGAGCTGCAACATCTTCTCGACGCAGGACGAAGCGGCCGCGGCCGTCGTCGTCGGCCCCGATGGCAGCGTCGACGATCCCAAGGGCGTGCCCGTCTTCGCCTGGAAGGGCGAGACGCTCGAGGAGTACTGGTGGTGCACCGACCGCATCTTCGACTGGAGCGCGGAGGCCGCGGCATCCGGAGCCGACTGGATCGGCCCGAACATGATCCTCGACGATGGGGGCGACGCCACGCTGCTCGTGCACCAGGGTCGCGAGTTCGAAGCCGCCGGCGAAGTGCCCGAGGCGACGGATGCCACGAGCCACGAGTTCCGCGTCGTCCTCGACACGTTGCGCCGTTCCCTCGAGCTCAGCCCAGACCGGTGGACGCGCATCGCCGCCGAGCTCAAGGGCGTCACCGAGGAGACCACCACGGGCGTGCACCGCCTGTACGAGCTGCACGCGAAGGGCGAGCTGCTCTTCCCCGCCATCAACGTCAACGACTCGGTGACCAAGTCGAAGTTCGACAACAAGTACGGCATCCGCCACTCGCTGCCCGACGGGCTGAACCGTGCGACCGACGTGCTCATGGGCGGTAAGGTCGCGTTCGTCGCCGGCTACGGCGACGTGGGCAAGGGTGCCGCCGAGGCGCTCCGCGGGCAGGGTGCCCGCGTGATCGTGAGCGAGGTCGACCCCATCTGCGCACTGCAGGCGGCCATGGACGGCTACCAGGTGTCGCGTCTCGAGTCGGTCCTCGGTGAAATCGACATCCTCGTCACGGGCACGGGCAACAAGGACGTCGTGCGCGTCGAGCACCTCCTCGGGCTCAAGCACCTCGCGGTCGTCGCGAACGTCGGCCACTTCGACAACGAGATCGACATGGCCGGGCTGGAGTCGCTCCCCGGCGCCGAGCGCATCGAGATCAAGCCGCAGGTGCACGAGTGGCGCCTGCCCACCGGTCGCAGTGTGCTCGTACTGAGCGAGGGGCGGCTCATGAACCTCGGCAACGCGACGGGGCATCCGTCGTTCGTCATGTCGAACTCGTTCACGAACCAGGTGCTCGCGCAGATCGAGCTGTGGACGCGACCCGACGCGTATCCCGTGGGCGTCTACGTGCTGCCGAAGCACCTCGACGAGAAGGTCGCACGACTGCACCTCGACGCGCTCGGCGTGGAGCTCACCGAGCTCAGCCCCGAGCAGGCCGCGTACATCGGGGTGCCGGTCGAGGGTCCGTACAAGGTCGACCACTACCGGTACTGACCGGCGAGTATCGGCGGATGCCGCGCCTCAGCGCTCGGGGAAGCCGACCGGCTTCGCCGTGAGCTGCGGCGCGAGGGTGGCCATGCGGCGGTCCTCGATCGCGAGGGCGGCGAGATCGCGGTCGCGGCGGAGCGCGACGACGGCGGCGAGGAACAGCTCGGGCGGAGCATCCGGAACCGGGGACACGAATGGCGTCACCTCGGCGGCGAGCGACACCGCGACGCGTCCGCGGCTCTCGGGCGTGAGGTGCTGCACGTTGCCGAAGAACGCGGCGACGCGCCGCGCCACGGGGTCGGGCAGCCGGCCGACGTCGGCAACCGTCGCCCAGCCCGCGAGCTCTGGCGGCACGCCGAACGCGGTCTGCGGCAGCCTCGGCACTCGCTCCACCTGGGAATGCGTGCCCGCGAGCAGGTCGCCGAGGCGCTTCGACGAGGGGTTCAGGAATCCGACGAGCACCGCGAGGCCGCCGAACGTGAGGTAGGTCTCGATGACGCCTGTGAGCGCGCGGATGAACGCGTGCCGGAACCCGATCGCACCACCGTCGTCGCGCACGACGCGCAAGCCGAGTGCGAGCTTGCCGAGCGACCGGCCCCGCGAGGTGGTCTCGACTGCGGTGGGCAGCACCACGACGCAGAACACGAGGCCTCCGATGATGATGGCGCGCGCCGCGGCCTCATCGACCTGCAGGCCCGACAGCGCGAGGAGGAGCCCGATGATGAGCGCCACGGTGACGAGCACGTCGATCGCGGCGCCGCCGGCCCGGATGAGGGCGCTCGCGGGGCGGACATCGAGGGTCACGGCCTCGCCGGTGACGACGCCCTCGTCGTCGAATCGGGCGGCCCGGCTCCGGGTTCCGGTCGCGTCGGCCATGGGTAGTATTCAAGCAGATGGACCTCGACGCGCTCGCCACCGCCCGCCACGACGACTGGGAGCGACTCGACGTGCTCGCGCGCTCGAGAGGCCTCGACGGCCCAGGGGCCGATGAGCTCATCGAGCGGTATCAGGGCGCGGCATCCGACCTCTCGCTCGTGCAGACGACGGCCGGCTCGACCGCGCTCGGCGATCGCCTGTCGATCTCGCTCGCGCGCGCCCGACTGCGGTTCACCGGGGCGCCCGAGAACCCGCTCCGGCAGTTCACGAGGTTCGTGATCGTGAGTCTCCCCGCCGCTCTCTACCGACTGCGCTGGCTCACCCTCGCCGTCGCTGTGGCGACCGTCGCGGTGGCCGCACTCTACGCCTGGTGGATCGGCGGAGACCCGCGTGTGCTCGCGACCCTCGGCAGCGAGCGCGAACTGCGGCAGCTCGCGGAGGAGGGCTTCGTGGCCTACTACTCCGAGAACCCCGCCGCGTCGTTCGCCGGCGCCGTGTGGACGAACAACGCCTGGATCGCGGCGCAGTGCGTCGCGTTCGGCATCACGGGCGTGTGGGTGCCGTACGTGGTGCTGCAGAACGCGCAGAACCTCGGGATGACCGCGGCGGTCATGTTCGCCTTCGACGAGGCCGACACCTTCTTCCTCTACATCGCGCCGCACGGCCTCCTCGAACTCACGTGCGTGTTCGTGGCCGCCGCCGCAGGCCTCCGCATCTTCTGGGCGTGGGTCGCACCCGGCCCGCGCTCCCGCGGGCTCGCGCTCGCCGAGGACGCCCGTTCGCTCTTCTCGGTCGCGATCGGCCTGATCTTCTTCCTCTTCGTCTCCGGGCTCATCGAGGGCTTCGTCACCCCGGCGCCGTGGCCGTGGCCCGTGAAGATCGGGATCGGCGCGCTCGCGCTCGGCGGATTCCTCGCCTACATGCTCGTGCTCGGCGGCCGGGCGGCACGTGCCGGCGAGACGGGCGACCTCGTCGAATTCGACGCCGGCGCGACGCGCATCGCCGCCGGCTGACCAGAGCGACCGGATGCCGCGGCGCTGGGGTGCCCACGGCGCCTTGCGGCATCCGTTCGGCGCGCCCGCGGCATCCGCTCGGCGCGCCCGCGGCATCCGTTTGCAGGAGAGCGGCGGATTCGCAGGAGCGTGAGTGATCGAACGTCCGACAGATCGTTCGATCTCCTGTGAAGGTGGACCGGGTACGGGGCCGGGCCGGAGCGCGGTCGGCGCTGGGCCCTGGACGCAGCTGGTCCGCGCCTCAGAGCCGGCCGGTTGCCTTGAGCTCGAGGTAGCGATCAGCGAGGGCAGGGGGCAATTCCTGCGGCGCCGCCGACACCGTCATCGCACCGAGTCGGCGGATGGCCGCGCCGACGCGTTCCGCGTCGAGGAGCGCTCGCTCCGCGGCGGCCGCGCGGTAGGCGTCGTCGAGCGACCCGCGATCCCGCGCGGCGGCGACGAGCGCCGGGTCGGCGACCGAGGCCACGATCACGGTGTGCCGCGCGGTGAGCTGCGGCAGCACCGAGAGCAGGCCGCGGGCGCTGCCCGGCGAGTCGGCCGCCGTCAGCAGCACGACGAGCGCGTGCCGACTCGTGACACGGCGCACCTGGCCGGGCACGGCGGTCCAGTCGGCTTCAATGAGCTCGGCCTCGACGTCGGCCATCGTGTCGACCATGCGGGCGAGCAGCTCGGCGCCGCTCGCGCCGTGCACCCGGCCGCGCAGGCGTCGGTCCCACGCGAGGAAGTCGACGCGATCGCCCGCATGTGAAGCGAGCGCCGCGAGCAGGAGCGCCGCCTCCCACGCCGTGTCGAGGCGCGGCTCGTCGGCGATGCGCGCGGCGGCGGTGCGCGACGTGTCGGCGACGATCACGATGCGCCGGTCGCGTTCAGGACGCCAGGTGCGCACCATGAGCTTCATGCTGCCGGGCACCTCGGGGTCGGCATGCCGCGCCGTCGCCCGCCAGTCGATCGAGCGCACGTCGTCGCCCCGCACGTACTCGCGGATCGAGTCGAATTCGGTGCCCTGCCCGCGGATGAGGAGCGGCGTGCGCCCGTCGATCTCGCGGAGCCTGGTCAGCCGCGAGGGCAGGTGCGCACGCGAGTGGAAGGGCGGCAGCACGCGCAGCCGTCCGGGCGCCGCGAGGGTCGCCTGGCGCGCCCAGAGCCCGAGCGGCCCGGCCGAGCGGATCGTCACCTGTTCGGTTCGGCGGTCGCCGCGTCGCCATGGCGCGAGCTGCAGGGTCATCCGTCGTCGCTCGCCGGACGGGATGCGGAGCGACGTGCGGTTGGGGCCGGCCACCCCCGCCGACGGCTCCCAGCCGTCGCGGACGACGGCGCGCAGCATCCGCCCGCCGAGGTTCTGCACCGCGAGCTCGGCGGTGACCGTCTCGCCGAGCCGCACGCGGTCGGGCAGCTCGCGGGTCAGCGCCACACGGCGCGGCGACGCCGCCATCGAGAGGTCGAGCGCGCCCGCGCCGACGGCGAGCACCAGCCAGCCCACGAGGGCGAGCCACGCGGCATCCGCGCCCGAGAGTCCCGCGGCGACGACGGGGACGACGCCGAGCGCGACCAGGAGCACGAACCGACCGGTGACCGCCATGTCAGAGGGGGACCTGCACCTGCTGGACGATCGAGCGCAGCACGGCGTCGACGGCGACGCCCTCGAGTTCGGCCTCGGGCCGCAGCTGCACGCGGTGCCGCCACACGGGCAGCAGCATCGCCTGCACGTGGTCGGGCGTGAGCGAGTCGTAGCCCGTGAGCCACGCCCACGCCTTCGCCGCCGCGAGCAGTGCCGTGGTCGCGCGCGGGCTCACGCCGAGCCGCATCGAGGGGCTGCGACGCGTCGCCCGGGCGAGGTCGACGACGTAGGCCAGCACGTCGTCGGAGACACGAACGGATGCCGCGGCCGCGCGTGCGGCGGCGAGCTCCTCGGCCCCGAGCACGGGCGTGACCCCAGCGGCCGCGAGGTCGTGCGGATCGAAGCCGTCGGCGTGACGGCGCAGCAGGTCGATCTCGGCGTCGCGCTCGGGCACCTCGAGCACGAGCTTCATGAGGAACCGGTCGAGCTGCGCCTCGGGGAGCGCGTAGGTGCCCTCGTACTCGATGGGGTTCTGCGTGGCGGCGACCATGAACGGGTCGGGCAGCGGCCGCGTCACGCCGTCGGCCGAGACCTGCCGCTCCTCCATCGCCTCGAGCAGGGCCGACTGCGTCTTCGGCGGCGTGCGGTTGATCTCGTCGGCGAGCAGGATGTTCGTGAACACCGGCCCTTCGCGGAAGGCGAATTCGCCGCTGCGCGGGTCGTACGCGAGGGACCCCGTGACGTCGCCCGGCATGAGGTCGGGCGTGAATTGCAGCCGCCGGGTGTCGAGGCGCAGGGTGCGGCTGAGGGTGCGCACGAGCAGGGTCTTCGCGACGCCCGGCACGCCCTCCAGCAGCACGTGACCGCGCGTGAGGAGGGCGATGATGAGGCCGGTCACCGCGCCGTCCTGGCCGACGACGGCCTTGCCCACCTCGGTGCGCACGCGGTTCAGCGCGGCACGCAGGTCGTCGTCGGTCCTCGGCATGGTGTCGGTCATGGTCGCCTTCCTGGGTGGCGGGTGGGATCGTCGGGGTCGGGGCGGATCGAGCGGCGCACATTCTGCTCGAGGCGGTCGAGCTCCACGGCGAGATCGACGAACTCGCGATCGTGGGCGGCATCGCCGGCGACGAGCAGGTGGGCGACGGATGCCGCGTCGCGCCCCGTCGCCGTCGCCACCGCCTCGACGACCGCGCTGGCATGGGCCGGCCTCGGGAGCCGGAGCAGCGCCGCGAGTCGCTCGACGGCGCCGATGCGGAGCTGGTCGAGCGCATGGGTGCGGGCTCCACTGCGGGCGTACAGTCGCGCCCGGCCCTCGCTCGTCTCACCGGCGGGCACCTGCACCGGGAGCCGTTCGACGACGAGCGGACCGAACCGGCGTCCTCGCCACACGCCCGCGACGATCGCCACCACGATGGCGAGCACCATGACGGGGCTGACCCAACCGGGGGTGAGCTCGGCGATCGTGGGAGCGGCCGCCTCGTCGGCGTCGGCGGGAGAGGGCAGGTACCAGACGAGTTCGTCGGATGTCCCGAGCAGGCCGAGGGCGAGGGCGGCGTTGCCCTCCTCGTCGATGCGCTCGTTCGTGAAGACCGTGGTCGCGGCGACGAGGACGAGCTCGCCGCCGGCCGCTCCCGGCCCGGATGTCACGGCGAAGCCGAGCTCGCCGTCGGCGAAGCAGCCGGTCCATCCGTCGGCGAACGCCGCATCGTCGATCGTGAGCAGGCGCTGCCCGTCGGAGAGGGTGTCGGCGCGCTCGGCTGCCGGCAGGTCGCACGCGACGTCGTCGAGCGGGCCCCGGGCGGCGCCCGCGAGCCGCACGCCCGGGGCGAGACGTTCGAGCGCCGAGAAGCCCGGTTCGGCGACGACCAGCCGGTCGGCCGCCGCCGCGAGGTCGTCGAGTCGGTCGCCGAGCAGTCCGAGTTCGTCGTACAGGAACACGGTGGCGCCACCGCCGGCGGCGTCGATCGCCTCGGCGGAGGTCGCGGCTTCGGTCACCGTCACGCCCTGGGCGCGGAGCACCTCGACGAGCGCCTTCGACCCGACCGGGGCGGGGTTCTCGGCGCCGAGGGCGGGGCCGGGTGCCCGGATGCCGCCCTGCACGATGAGCAGCACGATGGCGCCGAGCACGAGCACGGCGGCCATGACGAGCCACGCCCGCCGCCGCCGCAGGTGAGCGCGCAGGGTGGGGGTGATGGCCGTGGCGGCCGACGGCGAAGAGCTCGGCGAGGGGGCCTGGGGCGCGGCGGCCGGTAACGTGACGGTCATCGTCGCGGCTCCGCGGCGGTGAGGTCGCCGGCTGTGCCGGCGGCGGCCGTGGCGTCGGGATCGGAGCCGGCCGGAGCCGTGTCGGAGAGGGTGCGCTCGAGCGAGGTCAGCGCCTCGTAGCGCTCCGGGGATCGGGCCCGCCCGAGGTACCGCACGGCGTCGAAGTCGGCGGCGGCGTCGCGAAGCGCGGGATCGTGATCGGGGAATCGTTCGGTCGCGGCATCCGCGACACCCCGCGCCGTGGTGCCGGGATGCACCCGGATGAGGTCCCGCTCGACGAGCCCGCGGGCGAGTGCGCGGAACCGCTCCTCGATGGCGAGCGGCCAGTCACCCGCGGCCGCTGCCGCGGCGGCGGCTCGGCGAAGCGTCGCGAGATCGCGTCGGTCGGCGTCGTCGAAGAGCGGTGCCGCGGGCGCGCGCCGCCGACGCAGGCGGGGGAGGCCGAAGACGAGCAGCCCGATCACCACGAGGACGGCGACGGCGACGATCGCGAGCAGGGCGAGCAGCGGCCCCGGGAGGCCGGTCGCGCCCTCGAACAGGCTCGCGATCCAGTCGCGGATGGCCTGCATCGCGAGGTCGAACGCGGTCGGCTGGGCACTCTGGTACTCGGGCTTCGAGAGCTCGTCCTGCAGCCACCGCCGCGCCTCGGGCGCATCGGGATCCACCGGGACGTCGCCGTGCGGGATCACGACCACGTGGCGGGGCGCTCGCTTCCCGGCGTCGGCGTGGCGGCGGAGGGCGCACCGTCGGCGGGCGGCGTATACGGGTCGCCGACGGGCAGGCCGGCCCCGCGCGCTTCGACGTGCCGCTCGAGCTCGAGGTCGAGCCCCTCCTTGCGCATGCGGAGGTCGATGTAGATGACGGCGATGAGCGCCGCCTGCACGACCGCAGTGATGGAACCGATGAGGAGCGAGAGGATGAGCGTCACCACGGTGGTGATGATGGTGATCGTGATCGCGGCACCCGTGCCCGTGGGGTCGACGATGACGGCGAGCAGCGTGCCGACGAGCGACACGGGCTGCACGACGACGTTCGCGGCCACGTTGAGGATGACCGCGACGAGGATGAGCGTGCCGAACGTGCGCCAGTAGAACCCGTCGGTGAGCCGCCACGAGCGAGCCATGGCCGCCCGGATGCCGGCGTGCTCGAGCACGATCACGCTCGGGACGAGCGCGAGTTTCACACCCAGCCAGGCGCCGAGCACCAGCAGCCCGACCCCGAGCAGGATGGCGACGCCGATGCCCACCGCGAGCCCGACCGGCGAGATCGATCCGGCGAGGAGCACGATCAGGAAGATGATCACGAGGGCGACGAGGAGCGCCGCGGCGACGAGCAGGGTCCATCCGATGAGCGGCCAGATTCGCTTCGCCGCTCGACGCCAGAGGGCGGCGAATCCGAGCCGGTCGCCCAGCGTGCCGGTCGCCACCTCGATGACCATGACGCCCTGCAGGAACGCGCTCGCGACGATCGAGATCGCGATCGGCACGAGCATGAGCAGGAGGAGACCGCCGATCGTGCCCGACAGGATGGCGTCGGCGTCGGCCTCTGCGGCGCTCTCGAGTCGGCTGAAGGTCACCACGAGGAACGGCACGAAGACCGCCGCGGTCGCCACGACCGAGACGAGCTGCACCACGAGTCCGCTGCCGAACGTCGGGGCGGGATTGCGCCGCAGGGTGCGGAACGGCGCCCAGAGGAGCGTCCCGAACCCGAGCGGTCGGAGGGGGAGCAGTCCGGGCTTCGGCGGGGGAGTCCAGGCACCTGGCACGGCCGGTACGGGGGAAGGCGGCGGTGGAGCCGAGCCGTCAGTGAACGGTGGCGGCGGCGGGCCGTACGCACCCGAGTTTGCGGCCCCGCCCGGTGCGGGCGCAGCATCCGGTCGCGGCACCTGCGGTGTTCCACCGGGCGCCTGCCACTCGTGATCGGACACCGTGCTGTGCTCCTTCGTGCGGGGTCTCCCCATGCTTTCACATTCGGTTCGCGCCCGCTGGACCCGTCCCCACCGCGTCGGAGAGCGCTTCCACGCCTCCACCGCCCTCCCGGCATGACCGACTACGCTTGGCATACTGATTTCGGCCGCGCGCCCGCGGCGTCGACAGGAATGAACGGATGACTCCACGCGTACTCGTCGTCGACGACGACACGGCCCTCGCCGAGATGATCGGCATCGTGCTGCGCACCGAGGGCTTCGATCCGACGTTCTGCACCGACGGCACGAGCGCGCTCGCCGCATTCCGCGACACGCGGCCCGACCTCGTGCTGCTCGACCTCATGCTCCCCGGCATGGACGGAATCGAGATCTGCGGGCGCATCCGCGCGGAGTCCGGCACCCCGATCATCATGCTCACCGCGAAGAACGACACCGCCGACGTCGTGAAGGGCCTCGAGTCGGGCGCCGACGACTACATGGTGAAGCCGTTCAACCCGAAGGAGCTCGTCGCGCGCATCCGCACCCGACTGCGGCCGGCGCCCGACCCCGTCGTCGAGACCCTCGCGATCGGCGACCTCACCATCGACGCCGCCGGCCATGAGGTTCGCCGCGGCGACGAGCGCATCAACCTCACGCCCCTCGAATTCGACCTGCTGCTCACCCTCGCGTCGAAGCCGCAGCAGGTGTTCACGCGAGAGATGCTGCTCGAGCAGGTGTGGGGCTACCACTACAAGGCCGACACCCGGCTCGTGAACGTGCACGTGCAGCGGCTCCGCGCGAAGGTCGAGTACGACCCCGACAATCCGCGCATCGTGATGACCGTGCGCGGCGTCGGCTACCGGGCCGGCGCGACGACGTAGGCCAGCGGATGTCTCAGGCCGCCGACGCCCCCTCTCCCTTCGCCGGCTCGTGGCGTGAGCTCCCGCGTCGTCTCGCGACGCTCTGGCGCCGGTCGCTGCAGTTCCGCACGGTCATCATCACCCTGGGACTGTCGGGGCTCGCCATTCTGCTGATCGGTCTCTACATCTCGTTGAGCATCGCGTCGAACCTCTTCCAGGACCAGCGCGAGCGCGTGCTGGAGGCCTCGAACAACGCCACGGCCGCCGCGCAGGGCCTCGTCGAGTCCTCCGACGCGTCCGATCCCGGTTCGCTGCAGCTGCTCATGAACTCGGTGATCGGCACCATCTCGAGCGTCTCGGGGAGCACCGACTTCGCGATCTTCCGCCACCCGGATGCCCCAGCCAACCCCAATGCACCACCCGGCCGGCGGAGCCCCAGCCTGAGCGGGGCCATCATCACCGACGACCTGCGCGACCAGGTGCAGGGCGACCCCGACGGGCAGTACTGGCAGTCGGTCGCCCTGCCCGACCCCGACGACGACACCGTGCCCGGCATCATCGTCGGCAGCACGCTCGACGTGCCGGCCGCGGGCCGCTACGAGCTCTACATCGGCTACGACCTCACCGAGGCCGAGCAGACGCTCTCGTTCATGCAACTCACGGGCATCGTGGGCGCGGCCGCGCTCCTCGCCCTGCTCAGCGCCATCACGCTCATCGTCGTGCGCTGGGTGATCGAGCCGATCCGCACCACCGCGGCCACGAGTCGTCGGCTGGCCGCCGGGGATCTCGGGGTGCGCATGCCCGTGCGCGGCGAGGACGAGCTCGCGACGCTCGCGGCGTCGTTCAACGGCATGGCCGACAGCCTGCAGGCGCGCATCCGCGAACTGGCCGAGCTCTCGGTCGTGCAGCAGCGCTTCGTGTCCGACGTCTCGCACGAGCTCCGCACCCCCCTCACGACCATCCGGCTCGCGGGCGACGTGCTCTACGGGCAGCGGGAGGACTTCCCGCCGCCGACCTCGCGCACCGTGGAGTTGCTGCACACGCAGACGGATCGGTTCGAGCGGCTGCTCGGCGACCTCCTCGAGATCAGCCGCTACGACGCAGGCTCGGTCACCCTCGCGACCGAGCCCACCAACCTCGTGCACCTCGCGGGCGACGCCATCGAATCGATGTACGAGCTCGCGCGCGACCGGGGGAGCGAGCTCCGGCTGGTCGCCCCGGGCGGTCACCTCGAGGCGGAGGTCGACCCGCGCCGCATCCGGCGGGTCGTGCGCAACCTGTTGGGCAACGCCATCGAGCACGGCGAGGGTCGCCCGATCGTGGTGTCCGTCGACAGCAACGAGTCGGCGATCGCGCTCTCGGTGCGCGACTACGGGATGGGGATGACCGAGGAGGATGCGGCCCGGGTGTTCGACCGGTTCTGGCGCGCCGATCCGAGCCGGACCCGCACGATCGGCGGCACCGGACTCGGCCTCGCGATCTCGCTCGAGGACGCCGTCGCGCATGGCGGCACGCTCGACGTCTGGTCGCGGCCCGGTGAGGGCACCGTGTTCCGGCTGACGCTTCCGAGGTCGGCGGATGTCGCGACGCTCGTCTCGCCCCTCCCGCTCGAGCCCGAGGACGCCGGCGCCGAGGGGCCGCCGCCCACGGAGTCGATGGGCTCCGTCGAGCCCGAGACGGTCGTCGAGATCGACCACGAGACCGACTCCGAGGGGGTGCGCGATGCGTAGGCGCGTGGTGGCGGCATCCGTGGCGCTCGTGTGCGTCGTGCTCACCGGGTGCGCGTCCATTCCCGACTCGGGCGGGGTGCAACGGGGCGAGCCGGCGCCCGCCGACCCGGTCGACCTCGACATCCTCGTGCAGGGCCCGGCGGACGGTGCCACGCAGGCGGACATCCTCGACGGCTTCATCGCCGCGGCGCAGAGCCCGCGCGGGAGGTACGAGGTGGCGCGCGAGTATCTCACTCCCGAATTCGCCGACGAGTGGGAGGCCGATGCGGCGGCGACCATCGACGTGCTCGGCGAGCGGGACGTCGAGACGGTCGACGAGACGATGCTCCGCCTCGAAGTGACGCCGGCCGCATCCCTCGGCAGCAACGGGCAGTACGAGGAGCCCGAATCGCGCACGCCGATCTCGCTCGAGTACCGATTCGAGCAGGTCGACGGCGAGTGGCGCATCTCGGCCGCGCCACCCGGCATCGTCATCGACGAGGTGAGCTTCACCGGCGTGTTCCGCTCGTACACCCTGTACTTCTTCGACCCGAGTTACCGCTACCTGGTACCCGACGTGCGATGGTTCGCCGGACGCGAGTCGGCACAGACGAGCGTGGTGCAGTCGCTCATCGCCGGTCCGGCGGAGTGGCTCGCGCCGGGCGTCGTGTCGGCGTTCCCCGAGGGGGTGCAGCTCACCCCGGCGGCCGTGACGGTCGCAGGCGACACGGCGAGCGTCTCGCTCGCGGGGGCGGGGCTCGGCGACCTGCGAACCGCGCAGCGGATCCAGGCACAGCTCGACGAGAGCCTCGTCGGCGTGCGCACCATCGAGCAGGTCGACCTGGCACTGAACGGCGCCGACGCCGACGCTCCCGACCTCACCGACCCGCGGCCCGAGTCGAACCCCCGAGTCGACCCCCGCACCGTCGTGTTCGACGGTGAGACGTTCGGCCACCTCGCGACCTCCGGCGAGGGCATCGAGCCCGTTCCCGGGCTCAGCGAACAGGTCGCGGCGCTGGCGCCGAGCGGTGCGGCCCTCGGCCCCGCCGGGGAGTCGGCGGCCATCCGAACGTCCAACGGCGTGTCGCTCCTGCGTGTCGACGAGGACCCGGTCGTGCTCGATCCGCGAGCGAACCCCGTGACACCGGCGATCGACGGCGAGGGAATCGTCTGGTCGGTTCCGGCCGACGCGCCCGACCAGCTCGCGTGGTACGCCCCCGATGGAGCCTCCGCGCAGGTCGACGCACCGTGGACCGGCACGGCCATCGCGGCGATCGAGGTGTCGCGCGACTCCACCCGCATCCTCGCCCTGCTCGCCGATGGCCTGCGCACGAACTTCGTCGCGGCGTCGATCCAACGCGATGCCGACGGGAAGCCCATCGGTCTGAGCCCCGTCACGCTGCGCCTCGACGACCTCGATGGCACTCCGCTCGACGTCGCCTGGCTCGACGCGAGCACCGTCGCGTCGCTCACCCGACTCGCCGACGGCACGACGCGGATCGTCACGCAGGAGCTCGGCGGCTTCGCGCGCCGGTTCGACGGACCCGCGGGAGCCGTGGCGATCGACGGCGGGAACAACGACCTGCGGGCGCTCACCGCCAACGGCGAGCTCGTCGTGCGCAGCGGCGTCGGCTGGCAGGTGCGTGCGACCGGCATCCGCTTCATCGCGTCGCAGGAGTCCGACTGACCCGACCCGTCCTCATCGGCGGCCGGCGGTGTCACCGGCCCACGAACCGACGGAACCCCCCGCCTTCGTCGGGCGTGGTGCGCCACGCTGGCGGAATGACGAGGTCCGACACCCTCCGCGCCGGCGGCCGTGCCGTGCGGCGCGCCATCGCGGATGCACTCGGCGTGGTGCTGCCGGTGACCTGCGTCGGCTGCGGGACAGCCGACCGGTCGGTGTGCGACAGCTGCCGCCCGCGCCTCCTCGGCAGCCCGTACCTCGTCGATCGGCCTGGTCTCGGGGCGTGGGCGGCACTCCGGTACGGGGGTGAGGTCGCGGGCGCGATCGGCGCGTATAAGGACGGCGGGCGAACGGATGCCGCGCCGACGCTCGCTCGAGCCCTCCGTGCGGCCATTGCGGCGTCGCTCGGTGACCCCCTCCCGCCCGGCACGATCGAGGTCTGCACCGTGCCGTCCACGGCGGCCGCCATGCGTGCGCGCGGCTACGCTCCCGTCGAGCTGCTGCTCGCGCGCTGCGGCATCCGCTCGTCGAAGGTGCTGCAGTTCACACGGGCGCACGAGGACCAGGCCGAGCTCACGGCGGCCGCCCGCCGGGCGAACGTCGATGGTGCGCTCGAGGCGCGGCGGCCGCTCGTCGGACGGCGGTTCCTGCTCGTCGACGACGTGCTCACGACGGGCTCGACGCTCGCCGAGGCACGACGGGCCGTGACGGCGGCAGGCGGCTCCGTCGCCGCGATCGCCGTGCTTGCGGAGACCCCGTTGCGGGGCTCGACGCCGGACGTGAAGCTCACGGGAAACTCTCCGTGACATTGCCCGACCGGGGGGCTACGGTGGCAGGACAGGCGTGGTCGATCCACCCTTCCAGACCCGGGTGACACGCCGGTAGATGGAGGTCGTCATGGAATTGAACATCGTCGGACGCAACCTGGGGGTCACCGACCGATTCCGCGCCTACGCGGCCGAGAAGTCGGAGAAGATCGCCACGCTCGCCGAACGAGCCATCTCCCTCGACGTGAAAGTCACCCGTCACAATGAGAAGAACGGGAACAACAACGGCCTCGATCGCGTCGAGCTCACGCTCGTCGGAAAGGGCCCCGTGGTGCGGGCCGAGGCCGACGGAACCGACAAGTACGCCGCGTTCGACGTGGCCCTCGGGCGGATGCTCGAGCGCATCCGCCGTGCGAAGGATCGTCGCAAGGTCCACCGCGGCCAGCGCCGCCCCACCTCGCTGCGCGAGGCGACCGACCTCGGATTCAACGAGGTGGGGGTCCAGGCCGCAGCCCCCGAGGTGATCGAGCGGGTGCGCACCGGCAGCATCCCGGTCATCGAGGAGCAGCAGCCCGCGGCCGAGGAGGAGGATGACTACTGCCCCGTGGTCATCCGCCGCAAGGTGTTCGCCTCGAACCCGATGACCGTCGACGACGCGCTCTACTACATGGAGCTCGTCGGACATGACTTCTACCTCTTCGTGGATTCCGAGACCGGCCGGCCGAGCGTCGTGTACCGACGCAAGGGATGGGATTACGGCCTCATCGGCCTCGACGAGCAGACCGACGCGGAGTCCGGCCCCTCGGAGCCGCGACTCGAGCGCGTCACGGCCTGACGCCGCGGCATCCGCTCGGTTCACCGGTGGGCACGGACGTCGGTCCGTGCCCACCGGCATGCCGGTTCCACCCAGTCTTCTCGCCGCCCCTGCCCAGCCTGCTGGCCGCTAGCATGGCTATGATGACCGTCTGCACGGCGGTACCGGGTGTGCCCGGGCGTTCCACCGAGGACGTACCACCCAAGGGACGTGGCGCCCGACGACTACAGGAGAACATTCGTGGCTTCGATTCTGGAAAAGGTCCTCCGCGTCGGCGAGGGCCGAACCCTCAGGCGACTGGAGAACTACGCCGCGGCGGTGAACGCCCTCGAAGACGACTTCCACGCCCTCAGCGACGAGGAGCTGAAGCACGAGACCGTGGAGCTCCGCGAGCGCTACGGGAACGGTGAGTCGCTCGACGACCTGCTGCCCGAGGCATTCGCCGCGGTGCGCGAGGCGAGCCGTCGTACGCTTGGCCTCCGGCACTTCGACGTGCAGCTCATGGGTGGGGCCGCGCTCCATCTCGGCAACATCGCCGAGATGAAGACCGGCGAGGGCAAGACCCTCGTCGCGACGACGGCGGCCTACCTCAACGCCCTCACCAGCCGAGGCGTGCACATCGTCACGGTCAACGACTTCCTTGCCAGCTACCAGTCGGAGCTCATGGGTCGCGTCTTCCGTGCCCTCGGCATGACCACCGGATGCATCGTTGCCGGCCAGACCCCGGCCGTGCGCCGGGAGCAGTACGCCGCCGACATCACCTACGGCACGAACAACGAGTTCGGCTTCGACTACCTGCGCGACAACATGGCATGGCAGTCCTCCGACATGGTGCAGCGCGGACACAACTTCGCCATCGTCGACGAGGTCGACTCGATCCTCATCGACGAGGCTCGCACCCCGCTCATCATCTCGGGCCCGGCCTCGGGCGAGGCGAACCGCTGGTTCACCGAGTTCGCGGGCCTCGCCAAGCGGCTCGTGCCCGGCGAGGACTACGAGGTCGACGAGAAGAAGCGCACCGTCGGCGTGCTCGAACCCGGCATCGAGAAGGTCGAGGACTACCTCGGCATCGAGAACCTCTACGAGGCGGCGAACACCCCGCTCATCTCCTTCCTCAACAACTCGATCAAGGCGAAGGCCCTCTTCAAGCGCGACAAGGACTACGTCGTCATGAATGGCGAGGTGCTCATCGTCGACGAGCACACCGGCCGAATCCTCGTGGGCCGTCGCTACAACGAGGGCATCCACCAGGCCATCGAGGCGAAGGAGGGCGTGCAGGTCAAGGCCGAGAACCAGACCCTCGCGACCGTCACGCTGCAGAACTACTTCCGCCTCTACGACAAGCTCTCGGGCATGACGGGCACGGCGGAGACCGAGGCCGCCGAGTTCATGTCGACGTACAAGCTCGGCGTCGTCGCCATCCCGACGAACAAGCCGATGATCCGCATCGACCAGGCCGACCTCGTGTACAAGAACGAGGAGTCGAAGTTCGCCCAGGTCGTCGAGGACATCGTGGAGCGCCATCGCAAGGGCCAGCCCGTGCTCGTCGGCACGACGAGCGTCGAGAAGAGCGAGTACCTCTCACGTCTCCTCGCCAAGAAGGGCGTGCGGCACGAGGTGCTGAACGCCAAGAACCACGCCCGTGAGGCGGCGATCGTCGCGCAGGCCGGCCGTCATGGCGCGGTCACCGTCGCGACGAACATGGCCGGTCGAGGCACCGACATCATGCTGGGCGGCAATGCCGAGTTCATCGCGGTGCAGCGGATGCACGAGCGCGGCCTCAGCCCGGTCGACACGCCCGAGGAGTACGAAGCGGCGTGGGACGCGGTGTTCGAGCAGACCAAGGCCGAGACCGCCTCCGAGGCCGAGAAGGTCCTTTCCGCGGGCGGGCTGTACGTGCTCGGCACCGAACGGCATGAGTCCCGTCGGATCGACAACCAGCTGCGCGGTCGCTCCGGACGTCAGGGAGACCCGGGTGAGAGCCGGTTCTACCTGTCGCTCACCGACGACCTCATGCGCCTGTTCAATGCCGGCGCCGCCGAGAGCATCATGTCCCGCGGGGTTCCCGACGACGTGGCCATCGAGTCGAAGGTCGTCACTCGTGCCATCCGCTCGGCGCAGTCGCAGGTCGAGGCGCGCAACGCCGAGATCCGCAAGAACGTGCTGAAGTACGATGACGTCCTCAACCGTCAGCGCGAGGCGATCTACAGCGACCGCCGCCACATCCTCCAGGGCGACGACCTGCACGAGCGCACGCAGACGTTCCTCGAGAACGTCGTCGACGAGGTGCTCGACGCGCACACGGCTGAGGGCAGCCCCGACGAGTGGGACTTCGACGCCCTGTGGACCGAGCTGAAGACGCTCTACCCGATCGGCATCACGATCGACGAGGTGGTGGCCGAGGCCGGCGAGAAGGGTCGCGTGAACCGTGACTTCATCCGCCGCGAGATCCTCTCCGACGCGAGGCTCGCCTACCAGCGCCGCGAGCAGCAGCTCGGAAGCCCGGCGATGCGCGAACTCGAGCGCCGGGTGGTGCTCTCGGTCATCGACCGTCGCTGGCGCGACCACCTCTATGAGATGGACTACCTGAAGGACGGCATCGGCCTTCGCGCCATGGCCCAGCGCGACCCGCTGGTCGAGTACCAGCGCGAGGGCTACGCGATGTTCCAGCAGATGATGGGATCGATTCGCGAAGAGACCATCGGGTTCCTCTTCAACCTCGAGGTCGAGGTCGCTCCGCAAGCCGGAGCCGGGGCCACGATCGAGGCGAAGGGGCTCGGGCGTCAGGCTGCTCCCGACGATCGACTCAGCTACTCCGCGCCGAGTGATTCCGGCGGCGTCGAGGTGCGCAACCAGCGCGGCCAGGTGCAGCAGGCCGCAACCGAACGCGCACGACGCGCCGTCGCGCAGGCCCAGGCGCCGGCAGCGGCGCCCCAGGCCGAGCCGTCGCGCGGGGCCTTCGGACAGCGCACGGACGGCGGCGCGGTGCAACCGGCACCGCAGAACCGGGCGGAGCGCCGGGCACAGGAGCGCAAAGGCCGCTGACGACGCATTCGAGGAGCTCAGGCAGGGGCCACACGCCCGCTGAGCCCTCGAGTGCCGTCTCTGCGGCGTGGTCGGGGGCTTCGCCGCGGGTCAGAGCACGCTGATCGCGCTCGCGCGCCAGCGCTGGTCGAACCCCTCGAGGCGGATCGCGACGGCTCGAGACCTCGGCCGCTGGTGGACCATGACGACCGCCTCGAGGATGCCGTCGGCCGGCTCGCAGGTCAGGACGTGGCCGATCGTGAACGCAGGCCGACGCGGCGCCTGCCCCTTCACCCGTCGTGCCCGGGCCGCGAGCACGACGCGCTTCGACAGGTTGCGGTAGACGTCGTCGGTCACCCAGCGCGCCAGCTGGTCGAGATCGCGGGCCCCTGCGAGGACTTCGATGACGCAATGCGTGAGGTTGCGCAGCAGCGGCTCGGGGTCGGGCAGCTCGCTGCGGCGTGCAGGCTGTCGGCCGAAGTAGTCGTCTTCGTCGTCGAGGTACTGCAGGCTGGAACCTCGCGCGATCGGGCGTGCAAGAGCAGGGCGTGCGGTCATCTGTGCTCCATGAGGGGTGAGCGACGGCTGTTCGGCCGACGACGGGATCACCCCCGATCGGGGGACGTTCGGGCGATCCCTGAGTGAACGGTATTCAGGGGGCCGGAACGGTGTCAAGGAAATTCGTCACCTGTGGACAACGAACTCCCGGTGTGGAGACCCGGGGTAACGTGCCCGCATGCGCTGGGATCTGCTGTTCGACGACCTCGAATCGCAGCTGGACCAGGAGCAGCGCGACGAGGAGCGCGCGCTGGCGCTCGAGGAGGAACGGCTTCGGCTGGGTCGGCTCGTGCTGCGCGATCGTCTCGCAGCCATGGCCGCCGCGGCAGGGGAGGACCCCACCGACATCGTCCGCGTGGAGCTCCGTGGCGGTCGCATGCTCGAGCTCAGGCCGCTCTCCTTCGGGCGCGACTGGATGAGCGCTACGGTCCACGGGGCGGGGAGAGGTCGAGGTCAGTGCATCGTGCCGCTCGCCGCGATCGCCGCGCTCCTCCCCACGCCCGCGCAGCTCGAGACGAGCCTCCTGCCGGCGGTCGAGCCCTCCACCCGCCTCGCCGAGCGCATCGGGCTCACCTTCGTGCTGCGCGACCTGTGCCGACGCCGGATGCCGGTGCATGTCACCACGGAAGACGGCCGTCTGCATGGAACGCTCGATCGCGTGGCCCGCGACCATGTCGACCTCGCGCTCCACGAACCCGGCGTGCCTCGCCGCGACCGAGAGGTGCGTGGCTACCGGATCATCCCACTCGAACGAGTGCTCGTGGTCGACTTCGGGTGAGGCGTGCCGTCGACTTCGGGTGAGGCGTGCCCTCGACTTCGGGTGAGACGTGCCCGGCTCAGTCGACCGGGCGGAGCCGGCCCGACCTGGCGCCCGACAGCTCGAGGATGCTCGCGAACTCGCCCTGGTGCCAGAGGGCCTGCCGGCGGGTCTGCTCGTACTGCTCCTCGATCCAGACCTCGAGCTGGGTGCGCTCGACCCGCCAGGGGCCGGTGCTGCCCACGCGGATGGCCGGGAGCTCGCCCGACCGGATGAGGTCGTCCACGGTCTGGACATCGACGGCGAGCAACTCCGCCGCGTCGGCGACGGTGAGGAACCGGCCGATCTCGTCGCCAGGGCCGTGTGGGGTCATGTGTCGATTATCGACCCGGGATGGAAAGGCGATCACGGGTGTGGATAACTTCGAGGCATCCTTTCGGTTTCGCGTCACGATTGAGCCCGGCGCGACCCGGCGCCGTCTGGAGGGAGCAGGATGGCGCGTCGACCCGAGCGAACCGACCGCGGCGCCATTCGGCTCGACCCGAGGTTGCTCATCGGCATCGTCCTCATCGCGGCATCCACGACCGGCGTCTGGGCACTGGTCGACGGTCTCGACGATTCGGCAGCGACGTATGCAACGCGAGACACGTTGACGCCCGGCACGCGCATCGATGCCGACGATCTCGAGGTCGCATCGGTGCGGCTCGGCGCGCACGCCGGCGAATACCTGACGCCCGATGACCTACCCGACGGCGGCCTCGTGGTCGTGCGCACGATCGAGGCCGGTGAGCTCATCCCCGAGTCCGCGGTCGACACGGTCGACCGAGCCGGACTCGCGACCGTCGTGGTGTCGAGCCGGGCCGCCCTGCCGGGCAGCCTGGGACCGGGCGCGACGGTGGACGTGTGGGCGGCGCATCGTGCCGACCGCGACACGTACGAACCGCCCACCGTCCTCGTCGCCGACGCCGAGATCGCGGCTGTGCAGGAGCCCGAGGGCATGGTGGACGCCGGCGGCCCGTCGGTCGAGCTCCTCGTCCCTCGCGAGAAGGTGGCGGCGCTGCTCGAGGCCCTTGCGGCGGGAGACGTGATCGACCTCGTCCCGGCTCGCGTGGGCGCCGACTGATGGCGCGCCTCGCCATCGCACTCGACCCGGCCACCGAGGACCGACTGCTCGCCGACGTCATCGAGCATGGGCATGCCATCGTCGCCCGGTTGATCGGGTGGCGCGACGTCCTCGGGAGCCTCGACGTGCTCGCACCCGAGGTGGTGCTCGTGGGCGCCGGCCGCGACACCCTGAGCGCGGAACTCCTCGCCGGATGCGATGAGCGCGGCATCCGCCTCGTCGCCCTTGCTGCCGGAGACGCCGAACGCGCGCACGCGGCACAGCTCGGCCTGCACGAGGTGCTCGACCGCTCCGCCGGCTGGACCGAGATCGAGCCGTTGGTGAGCGGCGGAGTGGCCGTGCCCTCGCGGGTCGGTGACAGCTCGCCGCGAGCTCCGCGCGCGGCATCCGTCATCGCCGTCTGGGGACCGGCCGGAGCACCCGGCCGCACGACGGTCGCGGTGAACCTGGCGGCCGAGATCGCGGCAGCCGGCCACTCCGTCGCACTCGTCGACGCCGACCCATACGGCGGCACGATCGCACCCCTGCTTGGCCTCCTCGACGAAGCACCCGGATTCGCCTCCGCGTGCCGACTCGCCGGCGGTGGTGCGCTGGATCGCGCCGAACTCGAGCGCATCGCCCAGCGCTATTCAGCGCCGCGCGCCTCGTTCGACGTGTTCACGGGGCTCGTCGGCCCGAGCCGCTGGCCCGAGCTCTCGACGGAGCGGGTGAGCGCGACGCTCGAGGTGATCCGCGGCTGGGCGGAGTACGTCGTGATCGACACGGGCTTCAGCCTCGAGCGCGACGAGGAACTGACGAGCGACCAGTTCGCTCCGCGCCGGAACGCGGCGACGTTCTCGGCGCTCGCCTCGGCCGATCGGGTGGTGGCCGTTGGCCTCGCCGACCCGGTCGGTCTTCCCCGGCTCCTCCGAGGACACGGCGAGCTCGTCGACCTCGTCGAGCCCGAGCGCATCGACGTCATGGCGAACCGGGTGCGCACCAGCGTGCTCGGCATCGATACCCACGCGCAGGTGCGCCAGACGCTCCGCCGCTTCGCCGGCATCATCGACGTCACGCTGCTCCCGCACGACGGCCGAGCGGCCGACGCCGCCATCCTCACGGCTCGCACGCTCCGCGATGCCGCGCCGCGAAGCCCGCTTCGTGCGGCGCTTCGCGAGTATGCGCTCGACCGCGTGCTGCCGTTGCCGGAGCCCGCACGGCGGCGTGCCTTCCGCTTCGCACCCGCGCGGCGAGCGGAGCCGAGTCGAGCCGCCGGGTGAACGCAGCGGCATCCGCTCCGCCCTCCCGCGCGATGAACGGCCGACCGAGGCATCGGGGCCGCGCACTACGCTGGACCTGTGTCGACCCTCAGTGATCTCGTCCTCGCCCAGGGCCGCAGCAGTCAGGCCGACGTCGACTGGCTGCACATGCTCGTCGGCGACCTGCAATTGCTCGCCGACCTCGCTTTCGCCGACATCGTGCTCTGGGTTCCCTCGGGGAACGACGACTTCGTCGCGGTCGCCCATGCCCGCCCCTCGAGCGCAGCGACCCTGTTCTACCGGGATTTCGTGGGCCAGGCGATCAAGCCGCAATGGCACGAGCTCGTCACGCGCGCCTTCGAGACGAGTGCGATCGCCGACTCCTCCGCGCCCGACTGGTACGAGGAGATGCCCACCCGGGTCCGCGCCGTGCCCGTCATGCGCCGGTTGTCGGCGACCGGCACCGCGCTCGCGCCCGAGCCCGTCGCCGTGATCACGCGCCACACGAACCTCGGCGCCACCCGCACGCCGAGCCGGCAGGAGCTCACGTTCAACGAGTGCGCCGAGGAGCTCTTCCAGATGATCGCGTCGGGGGACTTTCCCGACCTCGGCGCCCCGAGCGGACCGCGACGCGGTGCACCCCGAGCCTCCGACGGCCTCATCCGCCTCGATGTCGACGGCTTGACGACCTTCGCCAGCCCGAACGCCCTCTCCGCCTTCAACCGCATGGGCTTCGATGACGAGCTCGAGGGGGAGTCCCTCGCCGAGGTCAGCACGAGGCTCCTGAGCGGCAAGCTCGTCGTCGACGAGACCCTGCCACTCGTGGTCACCGGACGCGCACCATGGCGCACCGACGTCGAGTCGCGCGGGGTGACCGTGTCGCTCCGCGCCATCCCGATCCGCCACCGCGGCGAGCGGATCGGCGCCATCGTGCTGAGCCGCGACGTGACCGAGCTGCGGCACCAGGAGCAGGAGCTCATCACCAAGGACGCGACGATCCGCGAGATCCACCACCGCGTGAAGAACAACCTGCAAACGGTCGCGTCGCTGCTGCGCATCCAGGCCCGGCGCACCCACTCCGACGAAGCCCGTGAGGCACTCACCCAGGCCATGCGCCGTGTCGGCGCCATCGCGGTGGTGCACGACACGCTCTCGGAGGGACTCACGCAGAACGTCGACTTCGACGAGGTCTTCGACCGGGCGCTGCTGCTCGTGGCCGAGGTCGCGTCGGCCCACAACACCACGGCGCATCCCACCCGATCGGGCTCGTTCGGCGTCCTGCCGAGCGCGTATGCGACGCCGCTCGCGCTCGCGCTCACCGAACTCGTGACGAACGCCGTCGAGCACGGGCTCGCTGGTCAGGAGGGTGACGTGGAGATCATCGCGGACCGTTCGCAGACGGCACTCACGGTGCAGGTGCGCGACAGCGGGTCGGGTCTGCCCGAGGGCAAGGTCGGCGAGGGACTCGGCACTCAGATCGTGCGCACCCTCATCCAGGGCGAGCTCGGTGGCACGATCGACTGGCACACCATCGTCGGTCGCGGCACCGAGGTGACGATCGACGTGCCGTTGCGCTGGATCACGCCCGCTGAGCGATGAGCGGATGCCGCGAGCCGGGGTCGTGGGGACGGCGTTCGCCGTTCACACGGCGACGGTTGTACCGGGCGTTCAGCTGGCCCTGCGAGCGCGGGCGGCGCGACGCTTCAGTGCGCGGCGCTCGTCTTCGCTGAGGCCGCCCCACACGCCCGAGTCCTGACCGCTCTCGAGGGCGTATTGGAGGCAGATCTCGGTGACGGTGCATCGGGCGCAGACAGCCTTCGCCTTCTCGATCTGGTCGACGGCGGGACCAGTGTTGCCGACCGGGAAGAACAGTTCGGGGTCAGCGGTCAGGCAGGCGGCTTTGTCGCGCCAATCCATGGAGATGCTCCTCGCGGTGTACTTCGTTCGCAGACGCGCACGATTGCGCAGCCGGTATCCGGCATGTGCTGCAGGGGGAAAGCCGAATCTCGGGAAGTAGGATCATGACTGATCGGCTCACGTCCCTGTGAGCATCAACTCGGCCTCATAAATGGTCGCATAGCGGAGAGTTCGAATCAATAGTCGTGAATGGGATTACCCTGTGAATCGCCGTGCGTCCGACGAGCAATCCATGCCTCCGGCGGCATCCGATTCCGCCGGTGTGAGGGCCGCACTCGTGATCATCAGCGTCGTGCTGGTGCTCGAGGCGGCGGCCCTGATCGCCCTCGTCGCCTGGCTGGTGGCCGACCTGATCGCGCTGCGGCCGTCGTCGTACGCCACGGCCATCGCGCTGCTCGTGCTCGTGGCCATCGGCGCACTGTGGGTGAGCCTGACGGCCGTCGCGTCGCTGCGTCGTGTGCCCTGGTCGCGCGCCGCAGCGATCGTGTGGCAGGTGCTGCAGGTGTCGGTGGCGGTCGGCGCCTTCCAGGGCCTCTTCGCGCGTCCCGACCTGGGCTGGCTGCTGCTCGTGCCGGCGATCACCGTGATCGGGCTTCTCCTGTGGACGCCCGTGCGGCTCGCCTACACGCGGCCCGAGGACGAGGCATCCGCCCCAGACGGAGCCTGACGCGCCTGACGCGCCCGGCGGAGCCGGTCAGGCCGCAGCGTCGAGGCCGAGTTCGCGGCGCACCCGTGCGACGTGACCCGTGGCCTTGACGTTGTACCAGGCCTTCTCGATGCGGCCGTCCTCGCCGATGACGAAGGTCGAGCGGATGGCGCCCACGACGATCTTGCCGTACAGCGACTTCTCGCCCCACACGCCGTACGCCTGCTGCACCGCGAGGTCCTCGTCGGACAGGAGCGTGAAGTTCAGGCGGTCGCGCTCGGCGAACCGCTTGAGCTTCGCGACGTCGTCCTTCGAGATCCCGACGACGCGCACGCCCGCGCTCGCGAAGGAGTTGAGGCTGTCGCGGAAGTCGCACGCCTCCGTCGTGCAGCCCGGCGTCATGGCCTCGGGATAGAAGTACAGCACCACGCGGCTGCCGCGGAGGGACGAGAGGGTGACGGGCCGACCGTCCTGGTCGTCGAGGGTGAAATCGGGTGCGAGGTCGCCGGGGGCGAGTCGAGCATCGGTCATCCGTCCATGCTAGGCAGGTCGGCTGGGTACCCCGTGCACGAGGGCGGGCGTCAGGCTGAGCGCGGCGCCGGGACGCGTCAGGCGAACGTCGTGAGCAGTCGCTGCAGCGAGTCGAGGCGTGCCGTGCCGATCTCGCCGAGTGTTCCCGCGGCGACGGCCTCGTTCATCGCGCAGTCGGGCGCGTCGGGAAGATGCGTGCAGCCGCGCGGGCAGTCCTCGGCGATGAGGGCCAGGTCGGTGAAGGCCCCGAGGATGTTCGCGGGGTCGACGTGGCCGAGCCCGAACGAGCGCACACCGGGCGTATCGATCACCCAACCGGTACCGGCCTCGGTGCGCAAACGCAGCGACACGGTCGACGACGACGTGTGCCGCCCGCGCCCGGTGACCACGTTGACCCGACCGATCGCGCGATTCGCATCGGGCACGAGGGCGTTCACGAGCGTCGACTTGCCGACACCGGAGTGGCCGACGAAGACCGTTCGATGGCCGATGAGAACAGCGCCGATCTCATCGAGCGGCATCCGGTCGGTGCGCGAACGGAAGACCGGCAGGTCGAGCCCGGCGAAGTTCGCGAGGAACTCCGCGGGGTCGGCGAGGTCGGTCTTGGTGATGACGAGCAGCGGCTGGATGCCGGCGTCGAACGCCGCGACCAGGTAGCGGTCGACGAGGCGGATCCGCGGCTCGGGGTCTGCGGCAGCCACCACGATGAGCATCTGGTCGGCGTTCGCGACGATGATGCGCTCCACCTCGTCGGTGTCGTCGGCGCTCCGGCGGAGCAGCGTCTCGCGTTCGCGCACACGCACGATCCGGGCGAGCGTGCCGGGCTCGCCGCTCGTGTCGCCGACGAGGTCGACGTGATCGCCCGTCACCACCGACTTGCGGCGAAGTTCGCTCGCGCGCGCGGCCGTGAGCTCGCGCTCGTCGGGTCCGCCCTCGTCGGCGAGCACCGCGTATCGTCCGCGGTCGACGCCGAACACCCAACCGGGCACGGCGTCGGCGTGGTCGGGACGCACCTTCGAGCGTGGGCGACTGCCTCTGCGGCTGGGACGCACACGCACATCGGACTCGTCGAACTCGTCCTCGTTCTCGTCGTCGTCGGCGTCCCACCAGCTCATGCCAGCATCTGCTCCCAGAGCTTCGGGAACTGCGGCAGGGTCTTGCCGGTCGAGGCGATGTCGTCGACGACGACCCCGGGCACCGCGAGCCCGACGATCGCACCCGTGGTGGCCATGCGGTGATCGGCATATGCGTGCCACAGGCCGCCATGCAGGGGTGCCGGTTCGATACGCAGCCCGTCGTCGAGTTCGGTGACCCGGCCGCCGAGGGCGTTGAGTTCGGTCGCGAGCGCGGCGAGCCGGTCGGTCTCGTGATGGCGGATGTGTCCGATGCCGGTGAACGTGCTCGGCGCGTCGGCGAACGTCGCGAGCGCAGCGAGGTTGGGCACGAGCTCCCCGGCCTCCGACAGGTCGAGGTCGACGCCACGGATGCCACGACCGCCGTCTGCGGACCGCTTCGGTGCCGTGACGGTGAGCCGGTCGTCGTCGAGCGAGACCTGCGCGCCGAAGCGGGAGAGCAGGTCGGCCAGTTGCGCGCCGACCTGGGTCGTCGCTGCCGGCCATCCCGCGATGGTCACGTGGCCGCCGGCGACCAATGCGGCGACGAGGAACGGCGCGGCGTTCGACAGATCGGGCTCGATGGTGACGTCGATCGCGTGGATCGGGCCGGGCGCGACGTGCCAGTGCCCGGGCTCGGGCGTCGCGACCTCGACGCCGCGGGCACGCAGCGCCGCGATCGTCATCTCGATGTGCGGGAGGCTGGGCAGTCGCTCGCCGGTGTGGCGCAGGTCGAGGCCGCGCTCGAAGCGGGCGCCGGCGAGTAGCAGCCCCGAGACGAACTGGCTGGACGCCGACGCGTCGAACTCGAGCATGCCGCCCTCCACCCGGCCCGTGCCGTGCACCGTGAACGGCAGCGCACCTCGACCGTCGTCATCGATGTCGACGCCGAGGGCCTTGAGCCCGAGGATGGAGGCGCCCATCGGCCGCCGCCGGGCGCCCTCGTCGCCGTCGAAGGTCGTCGGGCCGAGCCCCAGCGCGGCGACGGGCGGCAGGAAGCGCATGACGGTGCCCGCGAGCCCGCAGTCGATGGTCGTCGACCCGAGCAGCTCGTCGGCCGGGATGACTCGCAGGTCGTCGCCGAATCCGCCGGTGGCCGGCATCCGCTCGAATCGGGTGCCGAGGGCGCGGAGGCCCTCGACCATGAGCTCGCTGTCACGAGACCAGAGCGGAGCGTGGAGTGTCGAATGGTCGTCGGCGAGGGCGGCGAGCACGAGCTCGCGGTTGGTGAGCGATTTCGATCCCGGAACGGCGACCACGGAGGCGAGCGGACCGGTTGCGACGGGCGCCCGCCATCCGACATCCGTCTCGGTCTGCCTCGCCTCGCCGTACGGATCGAACTCGGGTGCGGAATACCTCGAAATCTGCATCGGTTACCAACAGTAGCGTCAGGGGGCGCAGAAGGAGATGGTACGCGTGACGGTTGCGGTGCTCGAGCGTCCGGTGGTCACTCCGGTCGACGATCTAGGATGGCCGGTGATGACTGCCGACGAGATCGACCCCACGCGCGACGATGCGGCCCCCGTGAACGAAGGGCGCCCGCTCGGCGAGCTCTTCGAGGAACAGGCGCTGCCGTTCATCGACCAGCTGTACGCCGCGGCGTTGCGGATGACGAAGAACCCGTCGGACGCGCAGGATCTCGTGCAGGAGACCTTCGTGAAGGCGTTCGCGGCCTTCGCGGGCTTCACGCAGGGTACCAATCTCAAGGCGTGGCTGTACCGCATCCTCACGAACACCTTCATCAACACCTACCGCAAGAAGCAGCGGGAGCCCTACCAGGGCACGATCGACGACCTCGAGGACTGGCAGCTCGGCGGTGCCGAGTCGACGACCGCGCGTTCGAGCCGTTCGGCCGAGGCCGAGGCCATCGACCACCTGCCCGACAGCGCCGTGAAGGACGCGCTGCAGGCACTGCCCGAGGATTTCCGCCTCGCTGTCTACTTCGCCGACGTCGAGGGATTCTCCTACCAGGAGATCGCCGACATGATGAACACGCCCATCGGGACCGTGATGAGCCGCCTGCACCGTGGCCGGCGGCTGCTTCGCGAGTCCCTCGCCGACTACGCCCGCGAACAGGGATTCGCGGCCGCGGAGCCGGCGCGTCAACCCACCAGGAGGCAGAGCATGCCGAGGAGCACGAGATGACCGACTGCGGCTGTGAGAAGGCCAGGGCCGAACTCGAGGAGTACCTCCATCACGAACTGGGTCGCGATGACGCGGCCGACATCCACGAGCACATCGAGAACTGCCCCGACTGCCGGGCCGAGCTCCGCGTGGGCGTCGCCATCACCGAGGTGGTGCAGCGGGCCTGCAAGGAGAGCGCGCCCGAGGAGCTGCGCTCGATGGTGCTGACGCGCATCCGTGACATCCAGTCGGGGCACGTCATCCTCGTCGACTGATCCGGCGTCGTCGGCGGCGGCGACATTGTCGACGCCCTCTGCCGGCACGTCTGCCGCGCACGTTTTCCGACTTTCGGTGGAAGCGGATGCCGCGGCCCGAGTCGTACCGTCGATATCGATGGATACCTCCGCTCGCCCCAGCCCTCGCCCGGGTCGCGTTCCGACGTGGCTCCGGGTGCTCATCCCGACCGTCCTGATCCTCGTCTGGTTCGCCGCATTCGGCGCCGGCGGGGCGTCGTTCGGCGCCCTCAGCGACGTCGTCGAGAACGAGCAGGCCCAGTTCCTGCCCGACGACGCCGAGTCGACGAAGGTGCAGGACCTCCAGTCGGAGTTCCGCTCGGGCGACGCCATCCCCGCCATCGTCGTCTACGCCCGTGATGGCGGGCTGACCGACGCCGACACCGCGGCGATCGCCGACGACGCGGCAGCGTTCGCGGACGTGGCGGGCGTCACGACCGACGGCGTCTCGCCGCCGGTGCCCTCCGATGACGGCGAGGCGGCGTCGGTGTTCGTGCAGGTCGACGCATCGGCCGAGATCGACGCCACCGTCGAGGAACTTCGCGAGCGCATCGCCGAGACCGCGGGTGACGGGCTCGAGGCCGCGGTCACGGGGCCGGCCGGGTTCACGTCCGACCTCACGGCCGCGTTCGCGGGCATCGACGGACTGCTCCTCCTCGTCGCGTTCGCCGCCGTGTTCATCATCCTCGTGATCGTCTACCGCTCCCCGCTCCTTCCGGTCATCGTGCTCGGCACGAGCCTCACGGCGCTGACCGCCTCGGTGCTGGTCGTCGTGGCACTCGCGCGCGCCGATGTGCTCGTGCTGAACGGGCAGACGCAGGGCATCCTGTTCATCCTCGTGATCGGCGCGGCCACGGACTACTCGTTGCTGTACATCGCGAGATATCGCGAGGCGCTGCAGCGCTACGAGCGGAAGTGGGATGCCACGTGGGCCGCGCTGCGCGGATCCTGGGAGCCGATCGTGGCGTCGGGCGGCACCGTCATCGCGGGACTGCTCATGCTCCTCGTGAGCGAGCTCACGAGCAACAAGATCCTCGGCCCCGTCTCGGCGATCGGCATCGTCTTCGCGGTGCTCGTCGCGCTGACGCTGCTGCCGGCGCTCATGCTCTGGGCGGGCCGCGCCGCGTTCTGGCCGCTGCGGCCGAAGTACGGCACCCTCGATGTGGACGCCGAGGCTCCGATCGCGCGCCGCGGCGTGTGGCCGAAGCTCGCTCGCCTCATCGCCCGTCGCCCCCGGGTGACCTGGATCGTGTCCACGCTCGTGCTCGCGGTCATGGCGCTCGGGATCACCCAGCTCGACGCGGATGGCGTGCCCTCGAGCGAGTTCGTGCTCGGGGAGTCGCAAGCTCGCGACGGCCAGGCCATCCTCGGCGAGCACTTCCCAGGCGGCTCGGGAACCCCGGCGGTCGTCATCGCCCCCGAGGACTCGCTGCAGGACGTCGCCGTCGTGCTGCTCGCCGCCGACGGCGTCGAGTCGGTCGCGGTGGTCTCCGAGGACTCGCCGAGCGGTTCGCTGCCGGTCACCGAGGACGGCATCCAGCCCCTCGGTCCGCCCGGTTCACCGGCTGGGGATCCCACCGTCGTCGACGGCCGTGTGCAGTTGGATGCCACGCTCGCGTTCGCGAGCGACTCCGCCGAGGCCGAGCAGGTGATCACGGAGCTGCGCGACGACCTGCGCGCGACGACCACGAGCGCGGAGGACCCGGTGCTCGTCGGCGGAACGTCGGCGATCGCGCTGGACACGAAGGAGTCCTCGATCCGCGACCGGAACCTCATCATCCCGCTCGTGCTGGTCGTGATCCTCCTGATCCTCATGCTGCTGCTGCGCTCGATCCTCGCCCCGGTGCTCCTCATCGGCACGGTCGTGCTCTCGTTCGCCGCCGCGCTCGGGGTGTCGGCGCTCGTGTTCAACGGCGTCTTCGGGTTCCCCGGCGCCGACCCCGTCGTGCCGCTCTTCGGGTTCGTGTTCCTTGTGGCCCTCGGCGTCGACTACAACATCTTCCTGATGACGCGGGTTCGTGAGGAGAGCCTCCGGCACGGCACCCGGGAGGGCGTGCTGCGTGGCCTCGTGGTCACGGGCGGCGTGATCACCTCGGCCGGACTCGTGCTGGCTGCGACCTTCGCGGCGCTCGGAGTGCTGCCCATCCTGTTCCTCGCGCAGATCTCGTTCATCGTGGCGTTCGGCGTGCTGCTCGACACCTTCCTGGTGCGGTCGCTCCTCGTTCCCGCCTTGTCGTACGACATCGGCCGGGCGATCTGGTGGCCGTCGAAGCTCTGGCGATCGGCTGCGCCCGAGTCCCGCGATCGCGCCGCCGCCATCCTCGAGCCCGAGGCGGGAGCCGAAGCGGGGGAGCGGGCTGCCGAGGCTCGCTTGGAGCCGAGCAGACCCGCCTGACCCAGCCGCCGACGACGACGAAGGGGCCGGATGCCGCGACCTCGCGGCATCCGGCCCCTTCGTGTCGTGCGTGAATGCGCTACAGCGTGAGCGCGCGCCGGATGAGCTCGGCCTGCTCGGCCGCGTGGCGCTTGGCGGAACCCGTGGCGGGCGACGCCGACGCCGTACGGGCCACGACCGTGACCGGGCGCGGACCGAGCTTGTTCGTCTCGATGATGAAGTACGGCCAGGCGCCCTGGTTCTCGGGCTCGTCCTGCACCCACATGAGTTCCGCGTTCGGGTAGCTGTCGGCGGTGTTCTTCAACTCGACCGCGGGCAGCGGATACAGCTGCTCGACGCGAACGACGGCGATCTCGGGGTTGGGGTTCTTCTCCAGCTCCGCGATCAGGTCGTAGTAGAGCTTGCCCGACACGTACACGGCCCGCTTCACGGCCGCCCGGTCGGTGATACGCGCATCGTCGATGACGGGCTCGAAGCGGCCGCTGGTGAAATCGTCGACCTCGCTCGTCGCCCCGCGCAGCCGCAGCATGGCCTTCGGGGTGAAGACGATGAGCGGGCGACGCGGGCGTGCGTACGCCTGGCGACGCAGCAGGTGGAAGTACGACGCCGGCGTCGAGGGTCGTGCGACGGTCATGTTGTTCTCGGCGCACAGCTGCAGGTAGCGCTCGATGCGGGCGCTCGAGTGGTCGGGGCCCTGTCCCTCGTAGCCGTGGGGGAGCAGGAGCACGACGCTCGAGCGTTGCCCCCACTTCTGTTCCGCCGAGGAGATGAACTCGTCGATGATCGTCTGCGCGCCGTTCGCGAAGTCGCCGAACTGCGCCTCCCACATCACGAGCGCATCGGCCCGCTCGACCGAGTACCCGTACTCGAAGCCCATCGCCGCGTACTCGCTGAGCAGGGAGTCGTAGATCCAGAACCGCGCCTGGTTGTCGGAGAGGTTCTGCAGGGGCAGCCACTCCTGGCCGTTCTCGCGATCGTGCAGTACCGCGTGCCGCTGCACGAAGGTGCCTCGGCGAGCGTCCTGGCCGGCGAGCCGCACGGGAGTGCCCTCGAGCAGGAGCGAGCCGAGTGCGAGCAGCTCGCCGAAGCCCCAGTCGATCTTGCCGTTGCGGCTCATGTCGAGGCGCTTCGTGAGCAGCTGCTGGATCTTGGGGTGCACCGTGAAGCCCGCGGGCTTGTTGTCGAACGCGTCGCCGATGGCGTGCACGACCTCGAGCGAGACGCCGGTCGTGGCGAGTTCTCCGGTGGGGGTCTCCACCACGTGGTTCGACTGCGTCGCCCCCACGATGGGGATCGCGCCGGTCTGCGCGGCGTGCGTCTCGGCGAATGCGCGCTCGAGGCGGTCCTGGAAGTCGCGGTGCGCCTCCTCGTACTCCTCCTCGGTGATGTCGCCGCGGCCGACGAGGGCCTCGGTGTAGAGCTTGCGCACCGAGCGCTTGGCCTCGATGAGGTTGTACATGAGGGGCTGCGTCATCGAGGGGTCGTCGCCCTCGTTGTGGCCGCGGCGTCGGTAGCAGATGAGGTCGACGACGACGTCGCGCTTGAACTCCTGCCGGTAGCGGAACGCGAGCTCCGCGACGCGGACGACGGCCTCGGGGTCGTCGCCGTTCACGTGGAAGATCGGCGCCTGGATCGTCTTCGCGACATCCGTCGAGTAGATCGACGACCTGGCGTCGCCCGGCACGGTGGTGAAGCCCACCTGGTTGTTCACGACGAGGTGCACAGTACCGCCAGTGCGGTACCCACGCAGCTGGGACATCTGCATCGTCTCGACCACGATGCCCTGCCCGGCCATGGCCGCGTCGCCGTGGATGAGGATGGGCAGCGTCGAGAAGGTGCCGATGGGCTTGCGGTCCTGCTTTGCCCGCACGATGCCCTCGAGCACGCCGTCGACCGCCTCGAGGTGCGAGGGGTTCGCGGCGAGGGTCACGGGGACCTGGTGGCCGTCGTCGGCGGTGAAGACGCCCTCGGTGCCGAGGTGGTACTTCACGTCGCCCGAGCCCGAGAAGTTCTTCGAGTCCTGCGTGCCCTCGAACTCGCGGAACACCTGGCCGTACGTCTTGCCACCGATGTTCGTGAGCACGTTGAGACGGCCCCGGTGCGCCATGCCGATGGCGACCTCGTCGAGGCCCTCCTTCGCGGCACCCTGCAGGATCTCATCGAGGAGGGCGATCATCGATTCCCCGCCCTCGAGGCTGAACCGCTTCTGGCCGACGTACTTGGTCTGCAGGAACGTCTCGAACGCCTCGGCCTCGTTGAGCTTGCCGAGGATGCGCATCTGCTCGTCGTGCGTCGGCTTCTCGTACTTGCGCTCGACCTCGTTCTGGATCCAACGGCGCTGCACCGGATCCTGGATGTGCATGTACTCGATGCCGATCGTGCGGCAGTACGAGTCGCGAAGGACCCCGAGGATGTCGCGCAGGAGCGCCGTGCGCTTGTCGCCGAAGCCGCCCGTGACGAACTCGCGATCGAGGTCCCAGAAGGTGAGGCCGTGGCTCGCGATGTCGAGGTCGGGGTGCGAGCGCTGCACGTACTCGAGCGGGTCGGTGTCGGCCATGAGGTGACCGCGCACACGGAACGCGTTGATGAGCTCCTGCACGCGGGCCGTCTTGTCGATGGCGCTCGCGATGTCGACCGAGATGTCGGGGGCCCACCTGATGGGCTCGTAGGGCAGGCGAAG
Organism: Agromyces sp. NPDC052230; assembly: GCF_040679595.1. Lineage (NCBI taxonomy): Bacteria > Bacillati > Actinomycetota > Actinomycetes > Micrococcales > Microbacteriaceae > Agromyces > Agromyces sp. NPDC052230. The sequence continues at coordinate 355,863 of NZ_JBFAVC010000004.1, forward strand.
CGCGGCGAAGAGGTCCTCGTAGAACCCGCGCTGGCCGATGAGGAGCTCGTGCACCTTCTTCAGGAACTCGCCCGACCCTGCACCCTGGATGACACGGTGGTCATAGGTCGACGTCAACGTGATCGTCTTGCCGATGGCGAGGTTCGCGAGCGTCTTCTCCGACGAGCCCTGGAACTCGGCCGGGTACTCGAGGGCGCCGGCGCCGATGATACAGCCCTGGCCCCTCATGAGACGCGGCACCGAGTGCACGGTGCCGATGCCGCCGGGGTTGGTGAGTGAGACGGTCGCGCCCTGGAAATCGTCGGCCTTCAGCTTGTTCTGGCGGGCGCGCTGCACGAGGTCCTCGTAGGCGGCGAGGTACTCGTTGAACGTCATCGTCTCGGCGCGCTTGATCGCGGGCACGAGCAACGCGCGGCTGCCATCGGGCTTCGGGAGGTCGATCGCGATGCCGAGGCCGATGTGCGCCGGCTTCACCACGCTCGGCTTGCCGTCGACCTCGGTGTAGTACACGTTCTGGCTCGGGAACTCCTTGAGCGCCTGGATGAGCGCCCACCCGATCAGGTGCGTGAACGACACCTTGCCGCCGCGCGAGCGCCGGAGGTGGTTGTTGATGACGATGCGGTTGTCGATCATGAGTTTCGCCGGGATGGTGCGCACGCTCGTCGCGGTCGGCACGGTGAGGCTCTGGTCCATGTTCGCCGCGAGGGTCTTCGGCAGGCCCTTGAGGGGGACGACCTCGTCCTCCTGGGGTGCATCCGCGAGCACCGGCTGAGGGCTCGTGATCGGCACGTCGGCGGGAACGGGTGCGGTGCGGGGTGCGACCGAGGTGGTGCGCGCCTCGGGCGCCTGCCCGATGACGAGGGAGGGCGAGTTCAGCGGTGCGGATGTCGCGGCCGGCGCTGCGGCGGCGGCGGGTGCCTGGGCGGAGGGCTGGGCCGGGGGAGCGGCGGGAGGAGCGGCCGGCTCCGCGGCGGGAGGAGCGGCCGGCTCCGCGGCGGGAGGAGCGGGCGGCTCCGCGGCGGGAGGCGCTGGCGCTGCGGCGGTGGGGGCGACGGGTTCTGCGGCGGGGGCAGCGGGCGGCTCAGCGCCATCCGTCGGCTGCGGCGCTGCCGGCTGCGCGGGGGTGCTGCCGGTGCGCACCTGACGATAGTGCTCGAGGACCGGCCACCAGGTCCGGTCGACCGATTGCGGGTCGGCGAGGTACTTCTCGTACATCTCGTCGACGAGCCACTCGTTGGCTCCGTACTCGCCCGCCGTCGTCTCTTCGGATCCCGACCCGGTCAGTTGGCTCGACACAGCCTCTCGCCCACTCTCTCCATCGATGCTGGATTGCCTTCGGCGACCGTCACGCGCACACGCATGCGTCTGCGGTGCCGGATCACCCACACAAGCCTAATCCCCTCGGCGAGACTGGGTCCCCCGGTTGCGGCGGGTAGCGTAAAGCCCATGGAGTTCTACCGGACTACGCCGCGACACGACCTCACGTACTCCGACGTGTTCCTGGTGCCGAGCCGCTCGGGCGTCACGAGCCGACTCGACGTCTCGCTCGCCCCCGACGACGGCTCCGGTGCATCCGTTCCCCTCGTCTCGGCGAACATGAACTCCATCACGGGCCCGAGGCTCGCGGCGACGCTGGCAAGGCGCGGCGGTCTCGGCGTGCTGCCACAGGACCTGCACCTGCAAGATCTCGACGCCGCGATCCGGTGGGTGAAGGCCCAGTCGCCGCGGTTCGACACGCCCCACGACTTCGACCCCGCCGACACGGTCGCCGACGCGCTCGAGGTGCTCCCGCCGGTGCCCGGGCACGGGGTCGTGCTGCACGACGCACGCGGGCAGTTCGTCGGATGCATCGTCGCCGAACGGCTGGCGACGGCGCTGCCCGACGCGCGGCTCGGCGATCTCGTGCATGGCGACCTCGCGTCGCTCGACGCCGACGACGTGGCCACACCGCGCGGGGCGTTCGACCTCATGGTGGAGGCCGGACTCGACTTCGCGCCCGTCATGGAGCACGGCCGCGTGGTCGGCACCCTGAGCCGGCGAAGCGCGCTGCGCGGCACGCTGTACCAGCCCAACGTCGACGCGCACGGCCGGTTGCGGGTGGCCGCGGCCGTCGGCATCAACGGGGATGTCGCCGCGAAGGCGCGTGCGCTCGTCGCCGCGGGCGTGGACATGCTCGTCATCGACACGGCCCACGGCCATCAGGAGGGCATGATCCGCGCGGTCGGCATCGTTCGCGACCTCGGGCTCGGCGTGCCGATCGTCGCCGGCAACATCGTGACCGCGCACGCGGTCGCCGACCTCGTCGAGGCGGGCGCCGACGTGCTCAAGGTGGGCGTCGGGCCCGGTGCGATGTGCACCACGCGGATGATGACGGCGGTCGGGCGTCCCCAGTTCTCCGCCGTGCTCGAGACCGCCGAGGCGGCGCGCGAGCTCGGCGCCACCGTGTGGGCGGATGGCGGCGTGCGGTACCCGCGCGATGTGGCGCTCGCGCTCGCCGCGGGCGCGGCATCCGTCATGATCGGCTCCTGGTTCGCGGGTACGATCGAGGCGCCCGGAGCCCTGCGGCGCGATGCATCCGGCCGCCTGTTCAAGGAGAGCTGGGGCATGGCGTCGACGAAGGCCGTGCGCGAGCGGTTCGACCGGCTCTCGCCCTACGAGCTGGCACGCAAGGAGTTGTTCGCCGAGGGGATCTCCTCGTCGTCGATCTATCTGGATCCGCTGCGCCCCTCGCTCGAGGACCTCATCGACATGATCACCTCGGGCGTGCGAAGCGCGTTCACGTACGCGGGTGCGCGGTCGATCGAGGAGTTCCGCGAGCGGGCCCTGGTCGGCGTGCAGTCGGCCGCGGGCTATGAGGAGGGCAAGGCGCTGCCGATCAGCTGGTAGGGCTGTCCATCCCGGATCCGACACGAGCCGGGGGCGCTGCAGCGGCATCCGGGTTCCGTGTGACGGCCGCGTTACGGCTCAGGATCGGCCGCGCTGCCGCCGATATACTGGGCGGACCATGGACGATCCTCCCTCTGCGAATACGCCCGAACATAGACCCTCGCCCGTGACCGCTCGGGGAGGTCGGGATGTCTGAGTGGGTTCTCCTCGGCATCGGACTCCTCCTCACGATCGGCACGGGCTTGTTCGTTGCGAGCGAGTTCGCGCTCGTCAACCTCGATCGCGCCGATCTCGAGGCACGGCGGGCGCGCGGTGAGACCCGGCTCGCCCTCACCATCGCCGCGCTGAAGATCACGTCGACGCACCTGTCGAGCGCCCAGCTCGGCATCACGCTCACCACGCTCCTCACCGGGTACACGATGGAGCCGGCGATCAGCTCCCTCCTCGAGGGGCCGCTCACCGCGATCGGGCTGCCCGAGGCCGCACTGCGGCCGGTCGGCGCGACCACGGCCATCATCGTCGCGACGCTGTTGTCGATGGTGCTCGGCGAGCTCGTGCCGAAGAACTTCGCGCTCGCGCTCCCGATCGCCACGGCGAAGCTCGTGATGCCGTTCCAGTCGGCGTTCACGTGGGTGTTCCGCCCGGCGATCTCCGTGCTGAACAACAGCGCGAACGGGATACTCCGCGCGGTCGGCATCGAGCCGAAGGAGGAGCTGTCGGGCGCGAGGTCGGCCGAGGAGCTCTCGTCGCTCGTGCGCCGCTCCGCGAGTGCCGGCCTCCTCGAGCAGGACACCGCGACCCTCCTCGGCCGCACCCTGCGCTTCGCCGACCACGACGCATCCGACGTCATGACCCCGCGCCCCGCGATTGCGGCGGTCCAGCGCCAGGAATCGGCCGAGGCCGTCCTCGAACTCGCCAGGCAGACGGGCTACTCGCGATTCCCCGTATACGACGAGAACCTCGACGACGTGGTCGGCCTCGTGCACGTGAAGCAGGCCGTCGCAGTGCCCCGCGAGCGGCGAGCGGATGTCCCGGCCACCGCCCTGCAGTCGGAGGCGCTGCGCGTGCCCGAGACGATGAAGCTCGGGGTGCTCCTCGGCGAGCTCCGCGGGCGCGGCTTCCAGATGGCGGTCGTCGTCGACGAATACGGTGGAACGGCGGGTGTGGCGACCCTTGAAGACCTGGTCGAGGAACTCGTCGGCGAAGTGGCCGACGAGCACGACCGAACCCGGGCCGGCATCGTGCGCCGCGGAGACACCGTGAGCTTCCCCGGCATCCTCAGGCCCGACGAACTCGTCGATCGCACCGGCATCCGCGTGCCCGAGAACGGCGACTACGAGACCGTCGGCGGCTTCGTGATGGCCGAGCTCGGCCGGCTCCCGGTGGTCGGCGACGAGGTGCCGATCGACGAGGGGAGCCTTGAGGTGGTGCGTCTCGACGGGCGCCGCATCGATCGCGTGCGGTTCGTTCCGAAACCCACGCCCACCCAGCCCACGGTCGAGGAGGAGACGCGATGAGCGACTGGCTCGGCATCATGTGGCTGTTCCTGCTGCTCATCGCGAACGCGTTCTTCGTCGGCGCCGAGTTCGCGGTGATCTCCGCGCGGCGCTCGCAGATCGAGCCGCTCGCCGAGGCGGGCAGTCGCCGGGCGAAGACGGCGCTCTGGGCCATGGAACACGCGACGCTCATGCTCGCCATGAGCCAGCTCGGCATCACCATCTGCTCGCTGCTCATCCTGAACGTCTCGGAACCCGCCATCCACCACCTGCTCGAGGTGCCCCTGAAGCTCACCGGCTGGTCGGAGGGTGTCGTCTCGACGCTCGCGTTCCTCATCGCGCTGCTGCTCGTCTCGTACCTGCACGTGGTGTTCGGCGAGATGGTTCCGAAGAACCTCTCCTTCTCGGTGCCCGATCGCGCTGTGCTGATCCTCGCGCCGCCGCTGGTGTTCATCGCGCGCCTCTCGCGCCCGATCATCGTCGCGCTCAATGCGGTGGCGAACGGCGTGCTGCGGCTGTTCGGCGTCGAGCCGAAGAGCGAGGCGACCTCGACGTTCACGCTCGAGGAGGTGCAGACGATCGTCGACCAGTCACGCCGCGAGGGCGTGCTCGACGACGCGAGCGGCACGCTCACGGCGGCATTCGAGTTCACGACCAAGCAGGTGAAGGATGTCGCGGTCCAGATGTCGGGCCTCGTCAGCCTGCCGCCGACCGCGACCCCCGGCGACGTCGAGCGCGCCGTCGCGCGGCGCGGCTTCTCGCGGTACGTCATCCGCGGCGACGACGGCGAGCCCGACGGCTACGTGCACCTCAAGGACGTGATCGACCTCGACGACGACGAGTTCGACGACCCGATTCCCTCGAAGCGCGTTCGCCGGCTCGTGTCGATCTACGACGGCACCGACCTCGAGGATGCCCTGGCGACCATGCGTCGACTCGGCACCCACGTCGCCAGGGCGTTCGACGAGGAGGGCACGACGACCGGCGTGATCTTCCTCGAGGACATCATCGAGGAGCTCGTCGGCGAGGTGCAGGACGCCACCCGCCGCGGGTGACCGGTCGGCGAGAACCCGGTGCGGCCTCCCTCGGGTCGGCGTAGACTCGCGCCGACCCGAGGATTCGAGGAATCATCATGTTCGAGAAGCTCATGGCCACGGCCGTCCTCCCCGCATCGGACATCGGCCGTGCGCGCAATTGGTGGCACGAAGTATTCGGTCGTGAGCCGGCGTACGAGGATACGGAGGGCGAAGCGCTGTTCTACGACATCGGCGGAACCATGCTGATGGTCTACCGGACCGACTTCGCCGGAACCGCGCAGAACACGGCGTTCAATCTCGTGACCGACGACCTCGACCGCGACATGACCGCGTTGCGAACCCACGGGGTCATGTTCCACGACTACGACCTGCCGGGCCTGAAGACGGAGGACGGCGTCGCCGAGCTGGGCGAGGAACGCGGCGCCTGGTTCAGCGACAGCGAGGGCAACATCATCGCCATCGCCGAGGTCTCACCGCAGATGCGGGAGATGGTGGCCAAGCTTCGCGCCTCCGCGGGGGGCATGGCCTGACTCGCACTCAGGCGGCAAGGCTCCGGAGCCACGACTCGAGCGTCGCGGCACCCGTGAACACATGCCCCGAACCACCCACCGCCTCGGCACCGGTGACGTTCTCGGACTTGTTGTCGATGAAGACGAACTCGGCGGGCGTGATGCCGAGTTCGTCGATCACGTGCTCGTAGATCTCGGCGTGCGGCTTCACGAGTCCGAGCTCGCCGCTCACGAACACCCGCTCGAACAGCGGGGCGAACGAGCCGAACCGCAGCCAGCCGGTGAAGTCCGCGCCGGCGTTCGAGAGCAGCGCGATGCGCGTACCGCCCGCGGCCAGCGCATGCAGCACCCCGAGCGTGCCCGGATCCACGCTCAGCCAGCTGCGGTGATCGATCGCCCAGAGCTCATGCACGTCGATCGGGCTCCAGCGCACGCCGACCTCGCGCGCGACGAGTTCCCAGTACTCCGCGATCGACACCGTGCCCTGGTCGAGACCCTCACGATGCGCCCAGTACGCCGGCCAGAGCACCTCGCCCGGCACGCCGGCTCGCGCCGCGAGCGCGGACCGATCGGCGTCGGTCGGCTCGCGTGAGATCACCTCCCCGTAGTCGAAGACGACCACACGCGGCGAGAGGCTGATCGGTGCGGGAACATTGCGGGGCATCCACCCAAACTATCGTTGGAGCATGACGGCCTGGCAGGAGTGGACCGCGGATGACGCGGCGAGATGGATCGCGGCACCGACGGCGGAGGACGACAAGTACACGCGGGGCGTGCTCGGCGTCGTCACGGGCTCGCCCGACTATCCCGGGGCGGCGGTGCTCGGCGTCGAGGCCGCGCATCGAGCCGGCGTGGGCATGGTGCGCTACGTGGGCCCGCGCGCGCTGCGGCAGGCGGTGCTCGCGAAGCGCCCCGAGACCGTGACCGTCGCCGGGCGGGTGCAGGCGTGGCTCATCGGATCGGGTATCGACCAGGGTCGCCGCTCGTTCGTGCTCATCGGCGACCTCGAACACGCGCTGACCGATCGGGTTCCCGTCGTGCTCGATGCGGGCGCCCTCGACCTCATCGGCACCCACACCGCCCCCACGGTCATCACTCCGCACGCCCGCGAGCTTGCGAAGTTGCTCACCGCGCGCGAGATCCCGGCGACCGTCGAGGAGGTCCGCGCCGATCCCCGCGGCTGGGCGGAGCGGGCCGCGAAGGAATTCGGCGTGGCCGTGCTCCTCAAGGGCGCCGTGACGCATGTGTGCGACCCCCACGGTGACCGCTACACGGTGGCGGCGCCAACCCACTGGCTCGCCACCGCCGGATCCGGCGACGTGCTCGGCGGCATCCTCGGCGCGCTGGCCGCCACGCATCATCGCGAACTCGCGACGAACGCCGAAGCGCTCACGGCGCTCGCGGCGACGGCGGCGTGGGTGCAGGGCGAGGCGGCCCGCACCGCCAGTGCGGCGGCGAGCGGGGGTCCCGTGACGGCGCTCGACATCGCCGCCGCGGTGCCGTCGGTGGTCGGCGCGCTCCTCGAGCGCTGAACGTCAGCCGCGCGGCAGGAATCGCGCGAGGAACTCGCGCGTGCGCGGCTCGCGCGGGGAGCTGAAGAACTCCGCGGCGGGCGAGTCCTCGATGATGCGGCCGCCGTCGAGGAACACCACCCGGTCGGCGACGTCGCGAGCGAAGGCCATCTCATGCGTGGCCATGACGATGGTCGTGCCCGACTCGGCGAGCGAGCGTACGAGTTCGAGCACCTCGCCGACGAGTTCGGGGTCGAGCGCGCTCGTCACCTCGTCGAGCAGCAGCAGTTCGGGCGACGTTGCGATGGCCCGCACGATCGCGACCCGCTGCTGCTGCCCGCCCGAGAGCCGGTCGGGGTAGGCGCGTGCCTGCTCGGCGAGGCCGATGGAGTCGAGCAGCTCGAGCGCTCGGCCCTCGGCCTCGGCCCGGGGCATCCGGTGCACGAGGCGCGAGGCGAGCGTCACGTTCTGGAGCACGCTGAGGTGCGGGAACAGGTTGTAGTGCTGGAAGACCACGCCGATGCGGGCCCGGACTCGATCGGCATCGACCCGCGGATCGCTGACGTCCTCGCCGGCGAGGAGGATGACGCCGTCGTCGATCGACTCGGTGAGGTTCACGGTGCGCAGCAGCGTCGACTTGCCCGAGCCACTCGCCCCGACGAGGGCGACCACCTCGTGCGCCGCCACGTCGAGGTCGACGCCGCGAAGCACCTCGCGGTCGCCGAAGGCGCGACGGATGCCCCGGAGTCGCAGTACGGGCGTCGCGTCCGGGGTCGCGGCATCCGCTCGACCGACGCCGCCGAAGCCCGTCACACCAGGCTCCCGGCCTGCTCGCGGGCGCGCATGCGCGCCGACACCCAATCGGTGAGCCGGATGGTGGGCCACGCGAGCAGCACGAACAGGAGCCCGGCCACGACGTACGGCGTGTAGTTGAAGAAGTGGGCGGTCTCGATCTGCGCCGCCCGCACGGCGTCGACGGCTCCGAGCACGGAGATGAGGCCGACATCCTTCTGCATGGCGACGAAGTCGTTCATGAGCGCGGGCGTGACCCGCCGCACCGCCTGCGGCAGCACCACCCGGCGCATGGTCTGTCCGTGGCTGAGGCCGAGCGAGCGCGCCGCGAGCCGCTGCGACGGATGCACGGAGTCGATGCCGGCACGGAACACCTCGGCGACGTACGCCGAATAGGTGAGGATGAGCGCGATGGTGCCCCAGAACGCGGCGGGCATCCGCTCGAAGAAGTCGAGCCCCGGGATGCCGTAGCCGACCAGGTACAGCACGATGATGAGCGGCATGCCGCGGAACAGGTCGGTGTACGCCGCCGACAGGGCGCGCAACGGGAAGAACACCGGCCCGCGGAGCGTACGGAGCGCTGCCAGCAGGAGGGCGAACACGAGCACGCCGATGCTCGCCACGAGGAGCACCTGGACGTTGAGCCAAAGGCCATGGAGCACGCGCGGGAGCGACGCGAGTGCGACTTCGGGGTCGAAGAAGCTCTGCTGCACCCGCGCCCAGCCGGGCGAGCCGACGAGGGCGAAGCCGAGGGCCACCGCGAGCGCGATCGTCGAGGCGGCTCCGATGAGCACCGAGCGCAGCGTCTGCCGGCGACGGAACGCCCGCCGGCCGAGCTCGAGTTCGCTCGGCCGCCGGGCGGCGTCGACCGCGGATGCCGCGGCATCCGTCATTCGAGGACGGGCGCCGCGTCGTCGCCGCCGAGCCACTCCGCCGCGAGTTCATCGAGCGTGCCGTCCTCGCGGAGCGCGTCGACCGCCTCGGTGACCTTCTCGGTGAGCGGGGAGTCCTTCTCGAGCACGAGGCCGAACTCGTCGCCGCCGCTCGTCGACGGCAACTGGCCGACGATCTCGCCACCGTCGAGCTCGACGGCCGTGAGGTAGAACGCGGTCGGCAGGTCGACGACGATCGCGTCGACCTGTCCGGATTGGAGGGCGAGCTTCGCGTCGTCGTTCGTGTTGAAGACCTGGGCACCGGCGGTGGGTGCGATGACGTCCTCGACCGCGTCGAGGCTCGTCGTGCCCGTCTGCGCGCCGATGAGGAGGCCCTTCAGGTCGGCGATGGTCGTCGCGTCGACGGCGGGGGAGTCGTCGACGGAGATCACGACCTGGGTGGTCTCGTAGTAGGGCGAGGAGAAGTCCACCGCCTCGGCGCGCTCGGGCGTGATGGAGAACTGCTGCAGGTTGAAGTCGAAGTCCTTCGGGCCGGGTGCGATCGCCTGGTCGAAGGTCGTGCGCACCCACTCGACGTCGCCCTTGCCGAAGCCGAGCTGCTCGGCGACCGCGTAGGCCACCGCCGCCTCGAAGCCCTGGCCCGATTCGGGCGCGTCGTCCTGCACCCACGGGTAGTAGGCGGGTTCGCCCGTGCCGATCGTGAGCTTGCCGGGCGTGACGTAGTCGCTGTCGGCGTCGTTCGCGTCACCGGCGCCGCCGGATGCGGCGCAGCCGGCGAGGAGGAACGCGGCGGATGCGAGGACGGCGAGGGCGGAGAACGGGCGTCGGTTCATCGGTGGCCTCCGGGATGCTGGCGGGGTTGCGTGGCGGTGATGCTGCGGGGTCGCGCGGGGCGCATTCCAGCATGCCGCACTCCGCCGACACGTGGTGGGAGGCGTGGCTGAATGTGACGCTCGGATAGGCTCGTCGCCATGATGAAGGGGGGCGTTCGCGAGGCATCCGCTTCGCCCTCACCGCACCCGGTGGGCCTCGCCGGCCGGCTGAGCCCCCGCATCCGCGGATTCCTCGGCGAGCGAGTCGCCCTCTGGATCGCCTTCGCGCTCGTGCACACCGCGCTCATCCAGCTGAACCTCCGGGCGCCCGGCTGGCCGCTCGGCGATGTCGAGGGCGTCTACCGGGTGTGGGCCATGAACGCGGCCGACGGCTACGTGCGCATGGGCATCGACGTGCCGTGGGTGTACCCGATCCTCGCGTTCGCGCCCATGACGGGTGCGCTCGCGTTCGGCCCCGACTGGTACAGCCAGACCTGGCTCGGCATCGTCACCGTGCTCGACGCCGTCGCGTTCGCGGTGCTCCTCGGCCGTCGGCGGTTCTCGCGGCCGCGACGGCTCGCCGCGTGGTGGTGGCTGGGCTTCCTCGCCCTCCTCGGCCCGATCGCGCTCGGGCGCATCGACGCGGTCACCGTGCCACTCGCCGTGACCGGCCTGCTCTGGGCGGCCGGTCGCCCCCGCGTCGCCGCCGTGCTCCTCACGATCGGTGCGTGGGTGAAGGTCTGGCCGGCGGCGCTCTTCGCCGCCCTCATCATGGCGTCGCGCAAGCGCGGCGACGTCGTCACCGTCGCGGCGGCGTTGAGCGCGGGCATCCTCGGCGCGAGCCTCATCGCCGGCTCGGGCCTGAACGCGCTCGGCTTCATCGGCGAGCAGGCGGGGCGCGGCCTCCAGATCGAGGCACCCGTCGCGCTCGCGTGGCTGTGGCAGATCGCCGCCGGGAATCCCGACGTGCGCATCCGCTACGACCGCGAGATCCTCACCTTCCAGATCGCAGGTCCCGGGGCGGATGTCGCGGCCGCCCTCACGACGCCGGTGATGCTGCTCGGCGTGGTGGCGGTGCTCCTCGTGGGACTCCGGGCCGTACGGCGAGGAGCCGCCTTCGGGCGCCTGCTGCCGCCGCTCGCGCTCGCCTTCGTGCTCGTGCTGATGCTCGCCAACAAGGTCGGCTCCCCGCAGTTCGTCACCTGGCTGGCCGCTCCCGTGATCCTGGGGCTCGTGCTGCGGCCACGGAGATTCGCGGTTCCCGCGCTGCTCGCCTCGGCAATCGCACTCGTGACCCAGGTGATCTACCCGTATTGGTACGACTGGCTGCTCGTCGCCCATCCACTGCTCGTGCTCGCGCTCACCGTCAAGGTGCTGCTGCTCGTGCTGCTCCTCGCGTGGTGCGTGCGAGCCGTGTGGCACGCTGGAGGCGACGTGGTGTCGCATCATCCGTCAATGGCCTGAACCACTGGAGGAAGAACCATGCTCGTCGCATTCTCGGTCGCCCCTGGCGGCACCGGCAGCGCCGACGGATCCGTGCACGACGCCGTCGCGGCGGCCGTGCGGATCGTTCGCGAATCGGGGCTCCCGAACCGCACGACGTCGATGTTCACCGAACTCGAAGGCGAATGGGACGAGGTCTTCGACGTCGTCCGCCGGGCGACGGAAGCCGTGGGCGAGTACGGATCGAGGGTGTCGCTCGTGCTGAAGGCGGATATCCGACCCGGCTACTCCGGCGAGCTCGACGCGAAGATCGAGCGGCTCGAGACCGCGATCGACGAGACGGGGGAAGGCGCGGCGTAGGGCGGTCCGCGCACGCCGCGAGGGCCGACGCGTTGCGGGATCCGTCAGTCGGACTGCAGCAGGATCCCGTCGAGGATCGCGCGCTTGCGGAGCGCCACCTTGGTGCCCACGTCGAAGCCGGCCGCACGGTACTTCTCGCGGATGCGCTTCAGGTAGCTCTTCGCGGTCTCCTCCGAGATGCCGAGCTGGAACGCGACGGCCTTGACGGGCTGCCCGGCGCCGTAGAGCGCCATGACGCGACGCTCCTGCGCCGAGAGCTTCGGAACCGCGCCCTCGTCGGCGAGGGCGTCCTCGAGCTCGGGCGTCAGGTACGACTGCCCGACCCGGGCCGCCCTGATGGCCTCGATGATGTTCTCGACGGGCTCGGACTTGACGAGGTAGCCGAGCGCGCCGGCCCCGAGCGCCTCGCGCACGACCGCGGGCTCGGAGTAGGTGCTCATGAGCATCGTCTGCACGCCGGCGCTCTTCAGCATCGACAGCTTCAGCGAGATCGGGATGTTGTCGCGAAGGTCGAGGTCGAGGAGCACCACGTCGACCGGGAACTGGGGGTGGGCGAGCAGCTCCGACCACGACGCCACGGCCGCGGCCAGGTCGATGTCGGATGCCGCGGCACGCAGCCACTCCGAGAGCGCCCCCAGCAGCATGCGGTGGTCGTCGACGATCGCGAGACGGATGGGTGGACCGTTCTCATCCATTCAGCTTCCCCTCGATCTGGCGGCCGCTCGGGCCGACGGGCTGCCTGCCGGGGAGAGCGGTGCCACCCGGCAGGCGATGTCGACGCGGAAGCCTTCGGCGCCCGGTACGACCTCGTGAATTCCGACACTACCGATAGCGTCCCATGCCGACGGGTCGACGCGGCGACGCGAGACGCCCGCGATCTCGATCGCCATGGCGAATCCGTTCGGATCGCCGTCGGCCCGGTCGCCCGTCTCCCGGCAGCGCACGATCGCCGACATCGGCTGGGTCGGCTTCTTCGGCCGGTCGGCGACGAGCAGCCAGAGCGCGAGCAGGAGCCCGTCGCGCTGGGACTGGGAGAGGAGCCCGGCGCATCCGTTCGGATCGTCGACGGTGACCCGGTCGCTGAGATAAGCGGACTCCGTGACGGCGTGGCGGAGCCACGTGTCGGTCCGTCCCTCGATGAGGCGGACGCGGAGACGGGCGGCGAGCGTTCCGGCGCGCTCGGCGGCCTCGTCGGGCAGCGGGATGGCGATGCGCCCCGACCCCACGTCGTCGAGCAGGGTCTCGGCGTCGAAGTCCAGCTGGGCGAGCTCCTCCGAGGCGCGCATGCCGACGGCCGACCTCGAGGTGCCGACGGTGCTCTGCACGAGCGAGAGGTCGAGTTCGCGACCGACCAGGCGCCGGAACCCGTCGACCCCGACCGTGACGATGAGCACCGGGAAGACGGCGGATGCCGCGACGGCGACTCCGACGACGGTGGCGATGCCCGCGGCATCCGTCTGCGCGATCGCCCCGACGGCGATGGCCACGCCGATCGTCCCCGCGACGACGAGCGGGACCCGGGTTCCGCGGATGGCGGCGACCGGCATCAGCACGGCGCCGGCCGCGGCGGCGGCGGTCGGCGCGACGCCGAGCCGCAGCAGTCCGGCGGTCGCGACGAGATCCAGTGCCACCGGCACGACGAGGGCGGCGAGGAGCAGCACGTAGAGCCAGTCGGGAAGGCTGCGCCAGATGATGCGCGACAGGGCACCGACGCCGACGATGACCGCGAGCGCGATCCACGCCGGCCACGGGCCGAGACCCGACAGCAGGAAGTACGGCGCCATGGCGATGGCGTGCACCAGGTGCGCGAGCACCAGGAGGGCCGCCGCGATCGTGACGCCCGTGGCGAGGCGCCGGCCCCCGTGGCTGTCCCGCACATCTCGTGCGATGCGCGTGGATCGCGCCGGTCGCCGGAACGCGCGAGGCCGCGCGCGGAGATCGTCGATGTGTTCGTCGCTCACGGCTTGGGCACCTCGAGCATGACGGTCGTGCCGGAGCCGGGGGAGGAGAAGACGCGGGCGCGTCCGCCCACCGTGTGCAGTCGCCCGACGACCGACTCGGCGTAGCCGAGGCGCGCACCGTCGATCGTGTCGGGCTCGAAGCCGCGCCCGGTGTCGGTGACCATGGCGCGGACGGTGCGGTCGTCGTCGGTGACGGTGACATCCGCTTCGTTCACGCCGGCATGACGGCGCACGTTCTCGAGGCATTCGCCGAGCGCGCCGAGCAGCGCGTCGAGCGTCTCCCTGGGCAGGGCGAGCTGGCCGGCTCCGTGCCAGTTCACGTCCAGGCCCATGCGCGCGAATCGCTGCCGCACCGCCTCGAACGTCGTGCCGAGCTCGTCGTCGGAGGAGTCGGGGGAGAAGATCGCCGTCGAGCCCGCGTCGAGCGGCGCACCCAGCCGCAGTTGGCGCAGGAGCCGTGCATCGTCGCCGGCCTGCTGCCGGAGGGCGCTCGGCCCCACGCCCACGCCGGAATGGGCGAGGAGCGAGAGGGTCGCGAGCACCGTGTCGTGCAGCACGCGCGCGTCCTGGCGTTGCTGTGCCTCGAGCTCGCTCGCGAGGCGCTCGGCCTCGTGTGCCCTGCCCACTTCATCGATGCGGTCCGAGGCGTCGGCGATGGCGCGGTCGATCCATACGCCGAGCGCCATGCAGGCCGCCCACCCGGCGATGGTCGTCACCGCGACGGCGCGGAGGTCATGGCCCCACGCCGAGGTGACCCAGATCGCGATGAGCATGGCGCTGAGGAGGCCGACGACGAGCAGCCGTCCGTGCCGGCGCACGACGAGGGTGATCGCGACCGATGCCGAGCTGACACCGCCGGTGATCGCCAGCGACGTGATCGTGGCCGGATCGATGACGGAGGCGGTGCCGAATATGACGATGCGCGTGATCGCCACGGCGATCACGCCGAGGGCGGGAAGGAGGAGGCCCCGCGCGGAGTGGACGCCCACGAGTGCTGCGATGGCGGCACCGGAGAGTGCGGCGACGACGAATTCCATGCCACTGGATGCACCGGGAATCAGCATGCAGGCGAAGGCACCGGCCGCACCGACCAGGCCGGTCACTCGCGTGAGACGTCGCAGCAGCCGGTCGCGTTCCTTGTGGATGCGCTTCACTCCACCCCCTCAGCAGGGTCTCACACCCGGCATGCGAGTGCCGTCACCTCGAAACTGTAGTCGAGAATTCCCCCGTTTCGCGTGGGCGGGGAGCGCGCGGGCGTGCGGCTCAGGCCGCGAGCAGATCCCGCAGGGCTTCGCCGACGGCGGCATGCTCGATGAGGAACGCGTCGTGCCCGTATTCGGAATGCAGCACCACGGGCTCGGGGCCGTGCACGCTGTACCGGAGCAGGGCCGCGATCTCGACCTGCCCCTCGAGCGAGAAGTAGCGGTCGCTGTCGATGCCGAGCACGAGGCTCGCGGCCGTCACCCCGTCGAGGGCGCCCGCGACGCCGCCGCGGCCGCGGCCCACGTCGTGGGAGTTCATGGCCTGCGTGAGCACGACGTAGCTGTTCGCGTCGAAGCGACGGGTGAACTTGTTGCCGTGGAAGTCGAGGTAGGACTCGACCGCGAACCGGCCGCCCCCGCCGAGGGGATCGAGCCCCGATTGCCAACTCCGCTCGAACCGCGAGTTGAGCTCGGTCGCGGTGCGGTAGTTGAGCATGGCCATGCGCCGGGCGAGTGCGAGCCCGCGGCTCGGCCCCTCGCCGTCGGGCGCGTCGTAGTAGTCGCCGCCACGGAAGGCGGGGTCGCTGCGGATGGCCTCGATCTGCACGGAGTTCAGCGCCACCTGGTCGGCCGTCGCCGCGGGCGGCCCGGCGAGCACCGCGATGCGCTCGACGGCGTCGGGTGCCATGATCGCCCACTCGAGCACCTGCATGGCTCCCATCGAGCCGCCGACGACGGCGGCGAATCGCGGGATGCCGATGCGCTCGGCGAAGGCGATCTGGGCCCGCACCTGGTCGCGGATCGTGAGGAACGGCAGCCGCGCGCCCCACTCGATGCCGTCGGGCGCGAGCGATGCCGGCCCGGTGGAGCCCTGGCATCCGCCGATCACGTTGGGGGCGACCACGAAGTACCGGTCGGTGTCGATCGGCAGCCCGGGCCCGACGACGCCCGGCCACCACCCGGCGCTCGGGTGTCCGGGACCGGCCGAACCGATGACATGGCTGTCGCCCGTGAGGGCGTGCAGCACGAGGACGGCGTTGTCGGCCTGCGGCGACAGCGTTCCCCAGTGCTCGTAGGCGATGCGCACCCCGGGCAGCGTCTCGCCGGAGTCGAGGGGCAGATCGCCGATGCCGACGAACCGGCGGTCGCCGACGGGGTCGCCCTCGCGCCACGCGCCGGTCGCCGGGGCGCGACCGGCCATCGTCAGCGCACGCGCCTCGGAGACGATGCTCGCGGGCATCGCATCGGCCGTCGTCTGCCAGTCCATGTTCCGATTCTCCCCAACCCCGATGACGGTCGGGTCATTGTTACACCGTTTCACCGCGAAGACGGCGGATGCCGCGAGCCCAGTCGGCCCGCGGCATCCGTCGTCCGGTGCAGGTTCAGACCCGGCTGGCCTCCGCAGCGGCACGCGCGGCGGCCAGGCCCGCCTCGAGGTCGGCCTTCAGGTCGTCGATGTTCTCGATGCCCACCGAGAGGCGCACGAGACCGGGCGTGACGCCGGCCGTGAGCTGCTGCTCGGGTGTGAGTTGCGAGTGCGTCGTGGACGCCGGGTGGATGACGAGCGAGCGCACGTCGCCGATGTTCGCGAGGTGGCTGAACAGCTTGAGGTTGTCGACGAGGGCACGACCGGCGTCGACGCCGCCCTTGAGCTCGAACGACAGCACGGCACCGACGCCCTTGGGGGCGTACGTGTTCGCCGCCGCGTACCAGGGGCTCGAGGGGAGGCCCGAGTAGTTCACGCTCGCGACGTCGGCGTGGTTGTCGAGCCATTCCGCGATCTCCTGCGCGTTCTGCACGTGTCGCTCGATGCGCAGCGACAGCGTCTCGATGCCCTGGATGAGCAGCCACGCGCTCTGCGGGGAGATGGCCGAGCCGAGGTCGCGGAGCAGCTGCACGCGCGCCTTGATGATGTAGGCGAGGCCGTCGCCGACCGCGGCCGTGTAGCTCGCGCCGTGGTACGACGGGTCGGGCTCGGTGAGACCCGGGAACTTCTCGACGTTCTTCGACCACTCGAACGTGCCGCCGTCGACGATGGCGCCGCCGATGACGGTGCCGTGGCCGCCGAGGAACTTCGTCGCCGAATGCACGATGATGTCGGCGCCGTGCTCGAACGGGCGGATGAGGTACGGGGTCGCGATCGTGTTGTCGACGATCAGCGGGATGCCCGCCTCATGCGCGACGTCGGCGACGAGGCGGATGTCGAGCACGTTGATCTTCGGGTTGCCGATGGTCTCGGCGAAGAGGAGCTTCGTGTTCGGCCGAACGGCGCGACGCCACTCCTCGGCGTCGTCCTGGTTCTCGACGAACGTGGTCTCGATGCCGAGCTTCGCGAGCGTGTACTTGAAGAGGTTGTACGTGCCGCCGTAGATCGACGAGGAGGAGACGATGTGGTCGCCGGCCTGCGCGATGTTCAGCACCGCGAAGGTCTCGGCCGCCTGGCCGGATGCCACGAGCAGGGCGCCGGTGCCCCCCTCGAGCGCGGCGAGACGCTCCTCGACGACGGCGGTCGTGGGGTTCATGATCCGGGTGTAGATGTTGCCGAACTCCGCGAGGGCGAAGAGGTTCTTCGCGTGCTCGGAGTTGTCGAACACGTAGGAGGTGGTCTGGTAGATCGGCGTCGCGCGGGCGTTGGTCGTGGGGTCGGGCGCTGCGCCCGAATGCACCTGCTTCGTCTCGAAGCGCCAGTCGGCGGTGTTCTCGCTCATCGGGGTCTCCTTCTCGGGGCGGGAGTCCCCCCACCCGGTGCGAGCCACGTTACGTTCGCGCCCACGGCGCGGCAACGCGCGCCGACACACGGCGTAACCGCGTTCGCATCAGCCCTTCGGAGGGGGATCTTCGGAGGCCGCAGGCGGAAGCGCCTCGGGCGGAAGCACGATCGTTCCGGTGGCCGTCATCGGCTCGGGCCGCAGGAGCCACCTGGCACGCGGCTCCACCAGCGGCCGGAAGACGCGCCGCACCGGCTTCAGCGACAGGACCACCGCGATGCCGATGCAGAACAGGATCATCGCGGGCAGCACCCAGAACGGCTGGTCGCCGGCGAGCATGCCGGTCTCGCGGAAGGGGAAGAGCACGAACGTGTGAAGGAGGTAGATGTACATGGTCGCCGTGCCGAACGGCGTGAACCACGTCGCCCCGCGGGGCATGAGCACGAGGAACGCCCCCGTGAGCACGAACGCACCGATCAGCAGGACGAGGCGGATGACCCCCGACCACGGCTCGTCGTAGCCGATCGCCACGTACGCCTCGTCGTAGAGCATGAAGCGGCGCAGCTTCAGGTCCCGCCAGGTCTCGATGGCGACGGGCATGATCACGAGCACCGCCGCGAACAGGGCGATCGCGCCTGCGCGCCACCGCCACGCGATGCGCGCGGGCAGTTCGAGCCACCGGCCGGTGAGCTGCCACTGGCGGAGCTTCCAGCCGAAGACGAAGAACGGCAGCATGCCGAGCGTGCGAGAGAGCGCCAGCGTCGAGTCGATGGTCTCGGAGTACCCGGCCCCGAGGGAGATGACGATGGCGATGATGAGCGGGTAGCGCAGGAGCACGAGGAAGGGCAGCACGATGCGCCAGATCGCGAGGGCGATGAGGAACCAGAGGGTCCACGAGGCGGTCGTGTAGTCGAGCTCGAACGCGCCGCCGAGAAGCCACCGGATGACGGTCCAAATCGTCTCGAAGATGAAGAACGGGAAGACGATGTCGGTGAGGATCTGGCGCATCGCCCGCGCGTTCGGTGGTCCGGACTTCGCGAAGTAGCCGCTCACGGTCACGAACACGGCGACGTGGAACGAGTAGATGAACAGGTACACGCTGTAGGCGACGTTGTCCTCGCCGATGAGGGGGAGGATGCCGTGGCCGACCACGACGAGCGTGATTGCGATCCACCTCGCGTTGTCCCACAGCGGCACGCGCCGTCGCTTCGTGGGTGTCGTCACGTGCGGCCTCGTGTGCATCGCCCCATTCAAACACCCCGTCGCCGGCCCGCCCCGGGGGTTGCGCGTCGGCGGAGACGGCAGAATGGGCGCATGAGTGAGCTTCGGGCGGTCGTGACAGGTGCGAGTTCCGGGATCGGTGCGGCGACGGTGCGCGCGTTCCGTGCGGCGGGGTGGGACGTCGTGGGCGTCGCCCGCCGCGAGGACCGTTTGCGGGCGCTCGCCGAGGAGACCGGGGCATCCGTCTTCGTCGCCGACGTCACGAAGCAGGAGGACGTCGACGCGTTCGTCGCCCACCTCCAGGCGACCGGGCCGGTGCACGCCCTGGTGAACAACGCGGGCGGCGCCAAGGGACTGGATTCGGTCGAGGCGTCGTCGCTCGACGACTGGGCATGGATGCTCGAGGTGAACGTGCTGGCCCTGAAGCGCGTGACGAGCGCGCTGCTCCCGCTTCTGCGACGCGGCGCGACCGGACGCGGCGTCGCCGACATCGTGAACATCACCTCCATCGCGGGCCACGTCGCGTACGTCGGCGGCGGCGGCTACAACGCGGCGAAGTTCGCGGCGCACGCACTCACCGCGGTGCTCCGCCTCGAGCTCAACGGGGAGCCGATCCGGGTGGTCGAGGTCGCACCCGGCATGGTGAAGACCGACGAGTTCTCGCTCGTGCGCTTCGGCGGCGATCGCGAGCGCGCCGACGCCGTGTACGAGCAGGTGCCCGAACCGCTCGTCGCCGAGGACATCGCCGAGGTCATCGTCGACGCGGTGCTGAAGCCGCGGCACGTCGACCTCGACCTCATCGTGGTGAAGCCGGTCGCTCAGTCGGCGCCGCACCTGGTGGCGAAGGGCGAGCTCCGGGTGCGGGAGGACGTGGGGTGACGTGACCGAGTCGGCCAGGGCCGATCGCCGCGCTCGCTGGGAAGGGCGCACGGCGACGCCCCTCGTCGTGCTCACACCGCGCGGTGAGCGCTGGAGCTTCGTGTGGCGGCATCCGATCGACGTGCTCTCGGCGGTCCTTCCGCTGTTCCGGGCACTGCGCGTCGTGTCGCTGCTCGGTCAGGTGCCCTACCTCCAACGCCGGAGCGGCGCGGCCGTGCGCACCCGGGTCATCGTCTACGCCCTGAGCTACGCGGTCGTGTTCGTGTACTTCATCGCGCTCGCGACGCTCGCCGCCGAACGCGACGCCCCCGGCGCGACCATCACCTCGTTCGGCGACGCCGTATGGTGGGCCGCCGTGACGATCGCCACCGTCGGATATGGCGACACCTATCCGATCACCGTGCTCGGGCGCAGCTACGCCATGCTCCTCATGGCCGGTGGGCTCGCCATCGTGGGCACGGCGTCGGCGACGGTCATCTCGCTCATCAACGAGCGCATCGGCCAGGTGCGGCAGCGCCACGACGACGAGCCGCCGACCGACGGCAGGGTGTGATTCCGGATGTCGCGGCCGGCACCGCGCCCGACGGTTAACCTGTGTGGATGACCTTCGATGCGAACGACGCCGCCGACGGCGTCGACGGGATCCGCCGCGAGATCCTCACCTGGGACGAGTTCGGCACGGCCGCACGGTCGCTCGCCGGTGACGTGCTGCGATCGGGCTTCCGTCCCGACGTCGTGATCGCCATCGCGAGGGGAGGGCTGCTGCTGGCCGGGGCGATCTCGTACGCGCTCGGCACCAAGGCGTGCGGCTCCATCAACGTCGAGTTCTACACCGGCATCGACGAGCGCCTGCCCGAACCGGTGCTGCATCCGCCGATGCTCGATGCGCCCGCCCTCGGCGGGCGGCGGGTGCTGCTCGTCGACGACGTGTCGGACTCGGGCAGAACCCTCGCGAAGGTCGTGGCGATCATCCGCGACGCGGGCGCCGAGGTGCGCACCGCGACCCTGTATACGAAGTCGCACACGGTGCTCGCACCCGACTACGACTATCGCCGCACCGACGACTGGATCGTCTTCCCCTGGTCGGCGCAGCCGCCCGTCGAGCTCGCGGAGGCGGTCGCGTGAGCGTGCACCTGGTCGGCGGCGGCTGGCAGGACGAGCCCGACGGCGCCGCGTTCGCCGAGTTCCTCACCGAGTCGGCAGAGCGTGCCGCCGCATCCGGTCGCGACCTGCCGCGCGTCGCGGTCATCTCGGTGCGCGACGGCGACGAGGCCGAGCACGCGGCGAAGCTCGTCGAGGCGGCGTCGGCCGCGCGTGAGTTCGAGGCGCACGTGACGGCGGTCGGGCACGACGGCGAGATCCCGGCGAGTGCGTTCGCCGATGTCGACGGCATCCTCGTTGGCGGTGGTCTCACGCCCGTGTACCGCGACCTGCTCGAACCGCACTTCGGCGAACTGCGCCGTCAGGTGGCGGCCGGCGTGCCGTACGCCGGCTTCTCGGCCGGCGCCGTCATCGCGGCTGAGCATGCCCTTGTCGGCGGCTCGCGCATCGGCGGCGTGCCCGTCGCTCCCGAGGAGGCCTCGGAGGACCTCGACGAGCTGACGGTCGCCCCCGGCATCGGCCTCGTGGACGTGTCGATCGACGTGCACGTCGCCCAGTGGGGCACGCTCTCGCGGCTGGTGTCCGCCGTGGAGGCGGGCCTCATCGAACGCGGGCTCGGCATCGACGAGCTGACGGCGCTCATCGTGGGGGAGGGCGGCCTCCGCGTCGCGGGCCACGGCAGCGTCTGGCGCGTGGTGCCCGGCGATGCCGGCGTGGTCGTGTCGACGATCGGCGCCTGAGGTGGCGAAGACCCTCGACGAGCTCGCCGCCGACGGCCTCCTCGACCCCGGTTGGGCCCGCGCCCTCGCGCCGGTCGCGCCGGCGATCGCCGCGCTCGGCGAATTCCTCCGTGCCGAGACGGCGGCCGGGCGAGGTTACCTGCCGAGCGGCGACCGCGTGCTGCGGGCGTTCGGCTCACCGCTCGACCACGTGCGGGTGCTCATCGTCGGGCAGGACCCGTACCCGACGCCGGGGCATCCGATCGGCCTCTCCTTCGCTGTCGACCCGCACGTGCGACCCGTGCCGAGGAGCCTGCAGAACATCTACCGAGAGCTCTCCGACGACCTGGGGATCGCGCCGCCCGCGCACGGCGATCTCACGCACTGGGCCGGGAACGGCATCATGCTGCTGAACCGGGTGCTGACGGTACAGCCGGGCCAGCCCGCATCGCACCGCGGCCGGGGGTGGGAGCAGGTCACCGACCACGCGATCCGAACGCTGGTCGCGCGGCGCCGGCCGCTCGTGGCGATCCTGTGGGGTCGGGACGCGCAGAACCTGCGGCCGCTCCTCGGAGAGACGCCCGTGATCGAGTCGGCGCATCCGAGTCCGCTGTCGGCCTCACGCGGGTTCTTCGGGTCGCGACCGTTCAGTCGGGCGAACGCGCTGCTCGTGGCGCAGGGCGGCGAGCCGGTCGACTGGCGCCTGCCCGCCTGAGCGCCTGCCCGCCTGCGACCGGCCGACGCGGGACATCCGCTCGCTACTTCAACGACTTCTGCAACAGCACGGTGCCGAGCCACCGGTCGAACTTGAAGCCGACTCGCCCCATGCGGCCGATCTCCACGAAGCCGAACTTCTCGTGCAACGCGATCGACGCCTCGGCACCCTGGTCGGCGATCACGGCGATCATCTCCTTGAGCCCGGCGGCCTTCGAGCGCGCGATGAGCTCGGCCATGAGTGCCCGACCGAGGCCCTTGCCGGCGGCCGCCGGCCCCAGGTAGATGGAGTTCTCGACGGTGTAGCGGTAGGCGCGCTTCTGCTTCCACGGCGCCACCAGCGCGTACCCGAGGATCTGGCCCGACGGCGACTCGGCCACGAGGAACGGCATGCCGAGCTTCTGCAGGTAGGCGAACTTCGACTTCCACTCGCGGAGCGTCATGGCGTCCTCGTCGAACGTCACCATGGAGTTCGCGACGTAGTAGTTGTAGATCTCGCGGATCGCGGGCAGGTCGGGGACCCCGGCGTCCCGGATCGAGAACTCGAACGGCGACTCGGCCGGCTCGGGCTTGCGCAGGTGGCGGGGCAGCACTCGCCGCTCCTGGTATTCCTCCTCGAGCATCAGGCCAGATTACTCCGCGAATGTTGCGGCCGGATGTCGCGGGCACCGCCCGTGGAGCAGGCGCGGTCGCGAGCCGAGCACGACAAGGGCTCGCGGGCGACGGTCAGAGCACGATGTTCAGCTCCACCTCCGCCGCGATGAGGGCGGCCACCGCCGACGCGATCCCGGTCGCGAGCAGGAGGCCCGGATGCGCCAGGCCGATGACCACGCGTCGAAGGTCGGGGCGGCCGGCGAGGAGGCTCTCGGGCACCTCGCTCCTCGTCGGCACCTCTCGCCAACCGCGGAGCCGGGCGAGAAACCACACGCAGCGCACGATGAGGGCTCCCCAGAGCACGGCCGTCACGGCCGGCGTGAGCGCCGCCATGACGTCGAACCCGATGCTCGCGACCTCCTCCTCGTCGTTCTCCGCGGCGAGCTGGATCGACGTCGAGATGACGGCGCCGAGCACGACCGACGCCGACCATGCCATGAAGGCGAGCACGAGCGTGACGAAGCGCACGAAGAAGTGCCCGAACACCGTCGTGCGGTCGTGCAGGTGATCCCTGGGGGTCACGCTCAGCACGAAGATGGTGGCGGCGAGGGTCGGCGCCACGAGCACGAGCACGAAGAGCAACCAGGTCGCCGTGGGCCAGTCGAAGAGGCCGGCGATCACCACGAGAGTCGTGAAGGCCGCGGCCCAGGCGGCACCCCAGACGAGCGGATGCGCCACGACCGACGCCCCAGCCGCTGTCGCTCCGCCGCCCGTCCGCATGCCCTCACCCTAGCGATGGGCGGGCCGTCCCGACCGTAGGCTCGGAGGATGACCGAGCTGCACGAAAACACCGCCCTCGAGCTCCACCAGTTGCTGCAGCGCGGTGAGGTATCGCCTCTGGAGGTGGCCCGCCACTATCTCGACCGCATCGAGCGGCTCGACGGCACCATCGGCGCCTTCGCCGAGATGACGCGCGACGCCGCGCTCGAACGGGCGCGATTCGTGGCGGAGCACGTGCCGACCGCGGCTCCGCTCTGGGGCATGCCGCTCGCCGACAAGGACCTGCATCGACGTGCCGGCGTGCCGGCCCGATTCGGCTCCCGCGCGTTCACCGACTTCGTGCCCGACGAGTCCGACGAGCTCGTGCGCGCGATCGACGAGGCGGGCGCCGTGAGCCTCGGCAAGAGCGCGACGCCCGAGTTCGGCCTGCCGTCGTACACCGAGGGACTCGCCGGGCCGCCGACACGGAACCCGTGGGACCTCACCCTCGGCGCGGGCGGCTCGAGCGGGGGGGCGGCGGCGGCAGTGGCATCCGGAATGCTGCCCTTCGCGCCGGGCTCCGACGGCGGTGGATCGATCCGCATCCCGGCGGCGGCGTGCGGACTCGTCGGCCTGAAGCCGTCACGGGGCCGGGTGCCGGCGGGGGCGGGGCTGGCGAGCCTCGCGGGACTGGGCGTCGTCGGCCCGATCGCACGCACGGTCGCCGATGCGGCGCTGCTCCTCGACGGGCTCATCGCGCCGACCGGGTATCCCGCCCGGCACCGGTACGCCGTGCGTGCGCCGGGGGACGACGGGCCCTACCTCGGGGCGGCCATCCGCGGCGAGGGTCGCTTCCAGCTCGGCGTCATGACCGACTCCCCGTGGGACGACGCCTACGAGATCGCCATCGCGCCCGAGGCGCACCGCGCGTTGGAGCGGGCGATCGC
Organism: Agromyces sp. NPDC052230; assembly: GCF_040679595.1. Classification (NCBI taxonomy): domain Bacteria; kingdom Bacillati; phylum Actinomycetota; class Actinomycetes; order Micrococcales; family Microbacteriaceae; genus Agromyces; species Agromyces sp. NPDC052230. Next base: position 380,407 of record NZ_JBFAVC010000004.1, read on the forward strand.
CGCCTTCGACGGGCTCGGTCACGGCATCGAAGCGTTGCCGCCGGTTCCCGAACCGGAGTACGCGACCGCGTTCCGCACGATCTGGCAGGCCGGTGCGGCGACGATCCCCGTGGACGGCGAGGCCGAGGCGCTGCTCGAGCCGCTCACGCGGTGGCTGATGCTTCGCGGTCGGTCGGTCCCTGCCCGGCAACTGGCCGAGGCGTTGGCGTGGCTCGCGGGATTCGAGGAGCGCGTCATCCGCCGCCTCGCCTCGTTCGATGCCGTGCTGACCCCGGCGCTCGCCCTCACGCCGCCGCCCGTCGGCTGGTACGACCAGGAGGACGGCGAGCGCAATTTCGCGCAGCAGGTGCAGGTGACGCCGTTCACCTCCTTCGTGAACGTCTCGGGGCTCCCGGCCATCACCGTGCCGGTCGACGAGACGGCCGACGGCGTGCCGATGGGCGTGCAGCTCATCGGCCGGCCTGGCGGCGAGGCGACCCTCTTCGCGCTGGCGGCACAGCTCGAGCGTCGAGTGCGCCGCGGGCATCGGCATCCGCCGATGTGGTGACGACGCGTTCGCGGCTGCGGCCAGGTGTGCAAGACTTAGGTAATGCTTACCTTACTTTCGGATGCCGCAGCGTCACCGTTCGCCCCGCCGCGTGAACGTCCCGCATACCGCAGCTTCCGCGTCCGCGTGTCCCGGGTCGAGCACCTGACGCCGCACTTCACGAGCATCACGTTCACGGGCGACGAGCTCGACACGTTCGGCACCGCCGGATTCGACCAGCGCGTGAAGGTCGTGCTGCCGCTGCCCGAGGTCGGCTTCGCCGCGTTCCCCGACGGTGAGGACTGGTACGCCGCGTGGCGTGAGCTTCCGCCCCAGCTGCGCAACCCGTTCCGCACGTACACCGTGCGCGCGGTGCGGCCCGACGCGTGTGAGGTCGACCTCGTGTTCGTGGCCCACGGCGACGCGGGGCCCGCCTCGGCCTGGGCGGCGTCTGCCGCACCCGGCGACGAGATCATGCTGATCGGACCCGACGAGTTCAGCGCCGGACGCACCGTCGGCATCGACTGGCGACCGGGCGACGTCGAGACGCTTGTGCTCGCCGGCGACGAGACCGCGGCGCCGGCGATCGCGTCGATCCTCGAGTCGCTGTCCCACGACGCGCGGGGCATCGCGATGATCGAGGTGCCGAGCGCCGGCGATCGCCTCGACATCGTCGCGCCCGATGGCGTCGAAGTGCGCTGGCTGCCCCGCGACACGACCGGATGCTCGCACGGCGCGCTGCTCGTTCCGGCCGTGCGCGACTGGGTCGTGCGGCACCTCGCTGGCCGCGGCCTCGCCCGGACGACCGACGCCGCCGAACGCGCGGACGCCGAGCTCGCGCCCGCCGAGCGCGCCGAGGCCGATGACGCACCGCTCTGGGACGTGCCCGAGGGGCAGAGCCTCGACGGCGACTGCTACGCCTGGCTCGCGGGCGAGGCATCCGCCATCACGACCCTTCGCCGTTTCCTCGTTCGCGAGGCCGGACTCGACCGCCGCCAGGTGGCCTTCATGGGCTACTGGCGCATGGGTCGAGCCGAGCTCGACTGATCCGCGAGGTGAGCGAACGGATGTCGCGCACCGCACCGGTGGCATCGCCCACCGCCTCCGCCGTCGTGCCCGGTCGTCGCGCCGGCCGGCGCCTCGGGCCCGCTGCGGTGTTCGCCGGCTCCGTGGTGCTGCTCGGCGTCGTCGTGGTCGCGAGCCTCGCGATCGGCACGCGGCAGATGCCGTTCGACGTCATGCTGCAGGCGTTCACGTCGCCGGTGGCCGGCGACCCCGGCCAGATTGTCCTGCGCGACCTGCGGTTGCCGCGTGCGGTCATCGGCGTCATGGCGGGGGCCGCCTTCGGGGTGGTCGCGGCGCTCCTGCAGGGCGCGACGCGCAACCCGCTCGCCGACCCCGGCCTGCTCGGCATCAATGCGGGAGCATCGCTCGCGGTGGTCGCGGCCATCACCTTCGCGGGCGTGGCCTCGCCGTTCGGCTTCATCTGGTTCGCGTTCGGCGGTGCGGCGCTCGCCGCGGCCGTCGTGTTCGCCATCGGATCCGCCGGTGGTGGTGCGACTCCCTCGAGGCTCGCACTCACGGGAGCGGCGGTCACGGCCGCGGCGACCCCGCTCATCACGCTGCTCCTCATCCGCGACGAGGGCACGCTCTCGCAGTACCGCTTCTGGTCGGTGGGCTCCCTCGCGGGTCGCGGCCTCGAGGCGGCGACCGTGCTCTGGCCGTTCCTCGTCGTCGGCCTCGCGCTCGCCGGGTGGCTCGCGACCCGGCTCAACCTGCTCGCACTCGGCGACGACCTCGCGCGTGGCCTCGGCGTGCGGCTCGGCGTCACCCGCGTCGTCACCGCGGCCGCCGTGATCGTCCTGGCCGGCACCGCGACCTCGCTCGCCGGGCCCATCGCACTCCTCGGCCTCGCCGTCGCCCACGCTGCGCGCGGACTCGTCGGCGGCGACTACCGATGGCTCATCCCGGTCGCCGCGGTGCTCGGCGCGATCGTGCTGCTCGCCTCCGATGTCATCGGTCGAGTGGTGGTGGCTCCGGCCGAGCTCGAGGCGGGCATCGTCGCCGCGATCGTCGGCGCCCCTGTGCTCATCGCGCTCGTTCGGCGCACGAGGGGGTCGGCGCTGTGAGCTCCGAACACGATGTCGGGTCCGTCGCGCCGGTCGCACCCGTCGCGTCCGCGCCGTCCGGCGAGCGGGTCGCAGCCGCCGTCGCCTCGCTGCGACTCGGTCGCGCCCGGCGGCGTCGGCGTGGGGCATCCGTCATCGCCGCCGTTGCGCTCGTCGGCGTCGTCGCGGCGACCGCGTCGCTGCTCATGGGTGCCGCCGGACTCGGCGCCTCGGACCTCGTCGCCGCGATCACCGGACAGGGGTCTCCGAAGGCGGAGTTCGTCATCCTGCGGCTTCGCCTGCCGCGAGTGTCCGCGGCCGTCATCGCGGGGGCCGCGCTCGGGCTCGGCGGCGCGCTGTTCCAGACGACGCTCCGCAACCCGCTCGCGAGCCCCGACCTCCTCGGCGTCACCGGCGGCGCCAGCTTCGCCGCGGTGGGCTCGATGCTCGTGCTCGGACTCGAGGGCCCGGCGGTCTCGCTTGCGGCATTCGCCGGGGCGTCGACGGTCGCGGCGCTCATGTGGGGGCTCGCCTGGCGCGGTGGGCTCACCGGCATCCGCTTCGTGCTCGTGGGCATCGGCCTCGCCTCGATCGTGTCGGGCCTGCTCGGCTGGCTCATCACGCGCGCCGACCTGCGCGAGGCGTCGGAGGCGCTCGTCTGGATGGTCGGCGGCATCGCCTCGGTCGGGTGGGACGAGCTCGCCACCGCCGGCGCCGTGGTCGTCGTGCTCCTCGTCGCGACGGCGATCTTCGCCCCTCGGATGCCCCTCCTCGACCTCTCCGACGACAGTGCTCGTTCGGTCGGGCTCTCCGTCACGCCCGCCAGGGCGGTGGCCATCGTGCTCGGCGTCGGCCTCGTCGCCGTCGCGACGGCGCTTGCCGGGCCGGTCGCCTTCGTGGCCCTCGTCGCCGCCCCGATCGCCCGCGCGCTCGTGGGACACGGGCGGGCGGCGCTCGCGGCGTCGGCAGGCGTCGGCGCGGCCATCGTGCTCGTCGCCGACCTCGTGGCCCAGCACGCGTTCGCCGGCGTCTCGGTTCCCGTCGGCATCGTCACGGGCCTCATCGGGGCGCCGTACCTCCTCTGGCTCATCGCCCGGGGCAATCGGAAAGGGTTCGCCGGATGACCCGCTCGGCAGTCCACTCGCTTCGCGCCGAGGCGCTCACGCTCGCCTACGACGGGCGCACAGTGATCGAGCGACTCGACCTCGAGATCCCCGACGGGCGCATCACGGCGATCGTCGGTCCCAACGCGAGCGGCAAGTCCACGCTCCTCCGGGGCCTGGCCAGGCTGATGCGCCCCGAGGCCGGACGGGTCACGCTCGGCGGCCGCGACATCCGCTCGTACGCACCCAGGGAGTTCGCACGTCGCGTCGCCGTGCTGCCGCAGCAGCCCATCGCGCCCGAGGGCGTGCTCGTGGCCGAGCTCGTGGCGCGCGGGCGTCACCCGCACCGAGGGTGGTTCGGCGCACGGTCGAGCGACGACGACCGCGTGGTCGCGGAGGTGCTCGAGGCGACCGGCACCGCCGAGCTCGCCGACCGCGCCGTCTCCGAGCTGTCGGGCGGGCAGCGGCAGCGCGTCTGGATCGCCATGGCGCTCGCGCAGCGGGCCGACCTCGTGCTGCTCGACGAACCGACGAGCTTCCTCGACGTCAGCCACCAGCTCGAGCTCCTCGACCTCCTCACCGAGTCGAACCGCGAGCACGGCACGACGGTCGTCATGGTGCTGCACGAGCTCAACCTCGCGGCCCGCTACGCCGACCACCTCGTCGTCGTCGACGGTGGGCGCATCGCCGCGGTGGGGGAGCCGGCCGAGGTGATGACCGCCGAGACGGTGGGCGCGGCTTTCGACCTGGACTGCATCGTGGCCGATGACCCCGTCACGGGTGCTCCCATGCTCGTCCCGATCGGACGATTCCACCGAGCCGCACAGTAGCCCACCGAAACAATCACCACCACTCGAAAGGAATTCCATGCCCTCCCGACGCACCCCTGCCGTCATCGCCGCAGCCGCCGCCCTCGCCCTGACCCTCGCCGGATGCTCCGCACCCGCGTCGGAGGCCGATGACGCCGCTGCGGCATCCGACGGCACCTTCCCGGTGACCATCACGCACGCCTTCGGCGAGACGGAGATCCCCGCCGAGCCCGAGCGCGTCGCCACCTGGGGCTGGGGCAGCACCGAGGCGGCGCTCGCGCTCGGGGTGGTGCCCGTCGCGATGGCACAGCAGTCGTACGGCGCCAACGATGAGGGCGTGCTCCCGTGGGTCGCCGAGGAGCTCGACGAGCTCGGCGAGGAGACTCCCGTCATCCTCACCGACGGCGGTGAGGCGCCGCCGTACGAGGAGCTCGTCGAGGCCGCGCCCGACGTGATCCTCGCCCCGTATTCGGGCATCACCGAGGAGCAGTACGTGCTGCTCAGCGAGATCGCCCCAACCGTCGCCTACGAGGATGAGGCATGGACCACGCCGTGGCGCGATGTCGTCACCACCGTCGGTGCCGCGCTCGGCAAGGCCGACCAGGCCGAGGCCGTGCTCGACGGCCTCGACGCCGAGCTCGCAGCCCAGGCCGAGGCGCACCCCGAGTTGGCGGGGCTCACCGTGGCCGCCGTCTGGGATGTCGCCGGCACGTTCTACGTCTACACACCCGAGGACTCGCGCGTGGAGTTCCTCTCGGCGCTCGGCCTCGAGGACGCGCCCGCCGTCGCCGAGCTCGCGAACGGCGACTCGCCGTTCTTCTACACGCTGAGCTACGAGCAGCTCGACCGGCTCGACAGTGACCTGCTGATCAGCTACCACGACACGCAGGCGGAGGCCGAGGCGTTCCTCGCGTCGGGGCCGATCCAGGCCATCCCGGCCGTCGCCGGCGGGCAGGTCGCCCAGGTGGTCGGCACCGAGCTCATCGCGGCGGTCTCACCGCCCACCGCCCTGTCGCTGACCTACGGGCTCGTCGAGCTCGTCGCGGCGCTCTCGGCGGCGGCGCAGGCGGGCGACTGATCCGCGGCGGCGCTGCCGACGCGTCGACGCGTCAGCGCGGCGTGCCGGGCCTCCGCACCGGGCGCCCGCGGCGCACGTAGCCGCCGGCCTCGAGTCCGGCCTCGATCTCGAAACGGTTCCGCAGCGGATCGAAGCCCGAGATGGCGTAGAGCAGCGGGAAGATCATGCCGTACGTGCGCCACTGCGTCTTGTGCACCGCCTCGTGGCCGAGCACGAGGTCGCCGTCGTTGCGGTCGGTGAGGTAGCAGCCGCCGACGCATGAGCCGCCGCGCCCGAAGGTCCACTTCGGCATGCCCGTGAAGACGATGAGCCCCTGCCGCACCCGGATCGGCCCGGTGCTCCAGATGAACCCCCAGGTGAAGCCGACGAGGGTCGCCCACCAGTACCCCGCGCGGCTGATGGGGGAATCCGTGAGGCGGATCCGGAGCATCCGCTCGCTCACGCGGCCGCCTCGGGACGCCCGAGGTCTTCGAGCAGTCGCAACCAGACCTCGCTCAGGGTCGGGAAGGCGGGCACCGCGTGCCAGAGCCGGTCCACCGGGACCTCGCCGACGATCGCCGTCGTCGCGGCGTGCAGCAGCTCGGCGACGTCCTGCCCGACGAAGGTCGCCCCCACGACCACCCCTCGCTCGGCGTCGACCACGAGACGCGCGCGTCCCTCGTAGCCGTCGGCGAGGATGCCGGCTCCACTCGCCGATTCCATGGCGACGTCGCCGACGCGCACCTCGATGCCGGCGTGGCGTGCACCCTCCTCGGTGAGCCCGATCGCGACGCATTCGGGTTCGGCGAACACGACCTGCGGCACGGCGGAGTGGTCGGCGGTCGCCGCGTGGACGCCCCACGGCGACGCATCGACGGGGGCGCCCGTGGCCCGAGCGGCGATGACGTCACCCGCCGCGCGCCCCTGGTACTTGCCCTGGTGGGTGAGGAGCGCCCGGTGGTTCACGTCGCCGGTCGCGTAGAGCCAGTCGCCGTCGCCCGAGGCTCCGCGCACGAGCAGCGTCTCGTCGACGTCGAGCCAGGCGCCGGCCTCGAGGCCCACCGTCTCGAGACCGATGCCGTGGGTACGAGGGGTGCGTCCGGTGGCGACGAGCACCTCGTCGGCCGTGACCGTCGAACCGTCGTCGAGCGTGATGGTCACCTGGCCGTCGGCGTCGCGTTCCACCTTGGTGGGCTCCACACCCAGGCGCACGGATGCTCCGAGCCCGCGCAGCCCAGCCGCGACGGCCTCCCCGGCGAACGGCTCGAAGCCCCCGAGCAGGCGACTGCGCACGAGCATCGTGACCTCGGTGCCGAAGCCCGCGAAGGCGGTCGCCATCTCGGTGCCCACGACGCCGCCGCCGATGATCGCGAGACGCGCGGGCGGATGCTGCACGCTCGTCGCATCGCGGCTCGTCCACGGCTTCGCCTCGGCGAGTCCTTCGATGCGCGGCACGAGCGGGTCGGAGCCGGTCGAGACCACCACGGCGTGGCGCGCGACGAGCGTGACCTCGGTGCCGTCGGGTCGTTCCACGACGACGCGGCGGGGTCCGTCGAGGCGCCCGGCTCCACGTTCGAGCTCGATGCCCGCGCTGTCGAGCCAGCCCACGGCGCCCGCGTCCGACCAGTCCGAAACCCAGTAGTCGCGCCGGCGGAGCACCGCGGCCACGTCGAGCGATCCCGTGACGGCCTCGGCCGCGCCCGGCACCCGCTGCGCCGCGCGCATGGCGGCGGCACTGCGGAGCAGGGTCTTCGACGGGATGCAGGCCCAATAGGAGCATTCGCCGCCGACGAGCTCGCGTTCGACGATCACCGTCTCGAGTCCGCCGGCGCGAGTGCGGTCGGCGACGTTCTCGCCGACCGGTCCGCCGCCGAGGACGACGACATCCACCTCGCGTTCCATGTGATTCCCTCCGCCTTCGATGTCCGCGTCAGACGGCGTCGGCCCGGCGGTCGGCGTCGCGCGCGGCGCGTTCGCCCGAGGTCAGCGCGCCGACGAGCCGGAGGATCGCGGGCAGGTCGTCGTTGGCCGCCTCGGGGGAGGCGGGGGCGAAGCCGGCGATCGCGGCGCCCGCGAGCGGGAATCGCGCCGCCACTGCCCGGATGAGTGCGGCGAGGACGCCCGCCTCGACGCCGAACGGCATCGGATACGAGAGGCCGGCCAGCTCCGTCGGGTCGAGCACGTCGAGGTCGACGTGCACGAACACGTTCGAAGCGCCCGTCTGCTCGAGGGCCTCGATCACGACCGCGGGGTCGGCGAGGTCGCTCGCCCCGATCACGGTGACGCCGTGTTCGTCGATGTATCGCTGCTCCTCGTCGTCGACGGCCCGGATGCCTCCGAGCACGAGTCGCCCGGGCGCCACCCGCGTCGCATCGTCGAGGGCGAGCCCGTCGGCACCCTCACCCGCGATCGCGCGCAGCGTCATGCCGCCGAATCCACCCGACGGGGAGGACTCGGGCGTATTCAGGTCGGGATGCGCGTCGAGCCAGAGCACCGCCAGGTCGCCGCCCGTGCGTCGGGAGGCGTGCGCGACGGCGGCGAGGGCCGCCCCGCAGTCACCCCCGATCGTGATCGCCAGGTCGGACACTCCCGCGAGCGCCATCTCGGTGCGTTCGCGCACCCGGTGCAACGCGCTGTAACGCCGAACGCCCGTGCCGAGGGAGTCGCCGGCTTCGATCGGGACGTCCACGACGATCGTCGCGGCGGCGGGCAGGTCGCCCTGGATGGCGATCGCCCCGTCGGCGAAGCTCATCGCGCGAGCGGACACGGAACCCTGCCAGAGGGGGACGACGACGAAGGTTGCGGGAGCAGGCATGGATCCCAGTATCCCGTTCGTGGTGGTTCGGGTCGAGCGCCATGGCCAACCTGCAGGTGAAGGACCTCCCCGACGCCCTGCACGAGGCGCTACGTCGGCGAGCGCTCGAGGAGCGAGTGTCGATCAGCCAACTGGTGACGGGCATGATCGAGCGAGAACTCCGAATCGCGGCGATGAACGAGTGGCTGCGCGGCAATCGGCAGGCGTCGCCGCGGCTCGACCTCGACTCGGCCGCGCTCATCGATCAAGTGCGAACACTCGATGCTCGTCATTGACGCGAGCGCCGTTGTCGAGTTGTTGATCGGTGGGCGACACGCCGACTGGGTGACGGGCACCGTGCGTGGCGAGGTGATCGTCGCGCCCGAGCTGCTCGACCTCGAGATCGCCTCGGCCCTCGCACGGCTCGAGCGGGGCGGGCAGCTCGACGTGATGCAGGCCGACGCCGCGATGGCCAGGTTCGCCGCACTGCCCGTCGAACGGCTCAGCCATGCCGGTCTTGCGGCCGACGCGTGGGCGCTTCGCAGTGCCGTCCGCTCGGCCGACGCGTTCTACGTGGCAGCGGCGAACGCGCTCGACTGCCTGCTGCTGACGACCGATGCCCGACTCGGCCGTTCGGGTGTCGTGCGCTCGCTCGTGCCGGCCTGATCCGCGATCCCAGCGAGGAGGACGGTCTCGATCAGACGGCGAATGCCGCGACCAGACGAGGATGCCGCGGCCCACCAGTGGCCGCGGCATCCGACACCGACCGGGTCAGCCCGAGATGGCGCCCTGCGACGATCCGCCGGCCTTCAGCGCGGCGAGGCGTGCGTCGACCTCGGTGAGCTCGCCGAGGTCCTCGAGCTCGTTGAACTGCGAGTCGAGGCTGGATGCCGCGAGCTCGGCCTGCCCGCGCACGACGGCCTCCTCACGGCGGATCTTGTCTTCGAAGCGCCCGATCTCGCTCGTCGGGTCGAGGACGTCGATCGACTTGATCGCGTCGTGCACCTGCTTCTGCGCCTGGGCCGTCTTCGAACGCGCGATGAGCTCGGAGCGCTTGTTCTGCAGCTGGACGAGCTTCTCCTTCATGCCGTTCAGCCCGGCCTTGAGCTTCTCGACGACCTCGGTCTGCGCGGCGATCTGCGGCTCGGCCGACCGTGCCTCGTTCTCGGACGAGATCTGGCGGCTCAGGGCGACCTTCGCGAGGTTGTCGAACTTGTCGCCGCCGGCGGCGTCGCCCGCCGAGCGCAGTTCGTCGCCCTTGCGACTCGCGGCGACGGCCTTCTCGCCCCACTCGCGTGCCGCCTCGACGTCCTCGCGGTGGTCGTCCTCGAGGAGGCGCAGGTTGCCGATCGTCTCGGCGATCGCAGCCTCCGCGTCGGCGATGGAGTTGGTGAAGTCCCGCACCATCTGGTCGAGCATCATCTGCGGATCCTCGGCCTGGTCGATGAGCGCGTTGATGTTCGCCCTCAGGAGTTGCGAGATGCGGCCGAAGATGGACTGCTTCGTCATGGTGGTTCCTTTCGTGGTGATCGTTGATCGTCGTCAGGTCGTGGTGGGTTGGACGCGTGGGATCAGAACCGCCCTCCTCCGCCGCGGCGGCCGCGGGTTCCCGAGCCGCCGAAGCTGCCCGGGGAGCGCCGTCCGCCGCCGCCGAAGCCGCCGCCGAAGCCCCCGCTGCGTCGTCCGCCGCCGCCGAAGCCGCCGCCTCCGCCGCCCCCGCCGAGCACGGAGTTGATGAGGATGCCGCCGAGCACCGCCCCGAAGAGGTCGCCCCCGCCACCCCCGCCTCCGCCGCCCATCGGCGCGCCGAATCCGCCGCCCATGCCGGCCCCGAAGCCGCCGACGTCCTGCTGGGCGATCGAGAGTGCCGAGCGGGCGAGCGACTCGGCGCGTTGCGCGGTCGCCAGGGCGTTCGCCGGATCGGATGCCGCAGCAGCCTCGGCCGCGACGAGCAGGCGCCCGGCTTCGGCGAGCCTCGTGCGCGCCTCGGCGCCGACGGCTCCCCGGCGGGCCACGAGGTAGTCCTCGGCGGCCTGCACCTGGGCGCGGGCGCCCGTGAGGGAGCGCCCGAGTTGCGCCTCGGCGCGGGCACGCTGTTCGGCGGCATCCCGAGCGCCGGCGATGGCCGCGTCGATCTCGGCGTTCACCTGTTCGAGCCGGGCCTGTGCGGCGAGGGGGTCGCGCCCGGGCGCCCCGATTGCGGCACGGAGCTGAGCGGCGTCGGATGCCACGCGGTCGGCGAGTTGCGCCGGGGCGCCCGCGCCGAACCTGCGCGCGGTCTGCACGTCGCGCTCGAGGTCGGCGACCCCGGCCGCGATCGCCTGGTCGGCGGCGGTGAGGTCGGCGGTGAGCCGGTCGATCGCGTCGCTCAGGAGCCGGGCCTGGTCGCCGGCCTCCTCGGCCGCGCGGATCTCGACCGCCGCGTCTGCGGCACGTCCCGCGGCGAGCGCGGCGGCGGCCTCGTCGAGCGCTCCGCGCGCGAACGTCAGGCGCACCTCGGCCTGCTCGGGGTTGTCGGCGACGGGTGCGAGGGCGGATGCCGCGTACTGCGACGTGAGCGCCGCGAGCCGTTCTGCCGCCGGCGCGACGACCGCCTGTGCCGCGTCGACCTCCGCGCGCACGCGCTCGAGCTCGGCCGGCGCGTTGCGCTCGAGGGAACGGAGCTCGTCGAATCGCTCGGCTTGGGCATCGAGCAGCGCGTCGGCCTCGCCCGCGAGGCGGATGATGCCGCCGTACCAGGCGCGTCGCTCCTCGTCGATGTCGGGTTCGGCGTCGTCGAGCTGCTGCTGCAGCGTGAACGCCTCGGCGAGCTTCGCCTTCGCGCCGTCGAGGGCGGTGCGGAAGTCGGCGGTCGCCTCCTCGCCGTAGGAGGCGACGGCGAATCCGAGCTCCTCCTCGCTCGTCTTCACGGCGTCGTCGGCGGCGACGAGTGCGCCGCCGGCCTCGCGCCGGAGTTCTTCGATCGAGGGCTGCGGCGGGCCGGCCGGGCCCGCGCCGGGCCCCTTGCCCTTGCGACGACGGGCGAGGATGATCGCGATGATCGCCACGACGACCGCGCCGATGACGATGAACCACAGCCAGCCCCAGCCGCCGCCACCGCCGCCGTCGACCGCGCCCGATCCGCCGCCCAGGGCGTCGGCCGCCGCAATGGCGGCGCCCGCCCAGTCGTCGTCGCGGAGGCGCGGCTCGATGACCTCCATCTGCAGGCGGTCGAGCTCGTCGTCCGACAGCGACGCCTCGGCATCGGCCGAGAGGTAGTAGGCGCGCTCGTCGACGGCCACGGCGAGCAGGTAGTCCTCTGCGCCCATGTTGTTGGCGATGGCCGTGTCGTTCGCCCAGCTGTCGGCGGCCTCGGGGTTCGTGAACTCGTCGACGTAGGCGACGAAGAGTTGACGGCCGGTCTCGGCGGCGGCCCGGTCGATCGCCTCGACGACCTCGTCGGTGCGTCCGCCGAGCGCGCCCACCGTGTCGACGACGGGAGACGACCCGAACTCGACGGGGTCTTCAGCCCACGCGACGGTCGGCGCCGCGACCCCGATCGCCGCCCCCAGCGCGATCGCAAGAACCACCGAACTGCCACGAACGGATGCCATGCACCAGTGCCTTTCCCCCGGGCCGAGCGGACCCTCCGAGTCTATGGGGCGGGCGGATGCCGCGTCCACGGGCCTGCCGCCGGGTAGCCTGCGACGGCCCGCGATCAGCCGACGGTGAACGGTGCGAGCGGAGAGATGAGGTAGCGGATCACCCCGTCGGGCGCGGTGTACGTGACGACCGCACTCAGGGCGTAATCGCCGGACGCGAGCGCCGGTGCGAGCGTCGAGGCAGCCTCGGCGTCGTCGTCGGCCGCCGCGCACGTCCGCGTCTCGAACGACCCCTCCAGTTCGGCGGATCCGCCCGGTGCCAGCGCGATCGGCAGTGGCGGGAGATCGGGAACCGCGCCCTGATGCGACACCGTGATACCCGAATCGGCCACCGTGAGCGGGGCATCCAGATCGATGCCGCCGGTGACGGTGTCTGCACCGACATTGGTGACCGTGACGGTGACGGGGTTCGAGCTGCCCGGGCGCACGGGAGCGATCGGCGCTTCGACGGTGACGACGAGCGGACTCGTCGCGGCATCCGTCGCCGGAGCCACCGGCGCACCGCAACGATTCACCTCGTGCGGTGCGACCAGACGCGAGTCCTCAGCGTCCTCGGCTGCGCCGCCACTCGACTCAGTCGACTCGAGCGCCACCTGTCCGTCGGTCGCGGTCGGACCGAGCAGTCCCGGCAGTCCGAGCACCAGGCCGGTGACGGCGAGCACGCCGGCGACCGCGCTGACGCCGCTCACGACTGCCGTGCGGCGGGTTCGCCGTGCTGCCCGGCTGCGGCGGAGCACCTCGTCGACGTCGATCGGACGCGCCGCCGCGGCATCCGCTGCCCGCTTCAGCCGCTCGCCCAGCAGGCCGTGGTCGTTCGGGTCAGGAGCCGACATGGCTGCCTCCACTCCGCGGGGCGCGCGCGCCCCCAGGGTCGATCGAGGTGGAGAGCGCCCGCAGGCCGTCGCTCAGGTACCGCTTGACCGCACCCGAGCTGATGCCGAGCGTCTGCGCCACGCCGTCGACCGTGAGGTCCTCGTAGTAGCGCAGCACGATGCACGCGGCCTGCCGGGGCGCGAGACGACGGATGCGGTCGATGAGGTCGAGCCGATCGTCGGTGGCCGACGCCGGGGAATCGACCGCCGACGGCTCCACGGCGAGGTGCCGCACGTTGCGCCACGTGCCGTCGCGGCGTGAGCGGTCGATGACCGCGTTCAGGATGGCGCGGCGTACGTAGGCCTCGGCCCTTGGCAGCGTCATGCCGAACCTCGGGGTGCCGAACGTGCGCACGAGCGCGTCCTGCACGAGATCGGCCGCATCGTCGACGTTGCCCGTGAGCAGGTACGCGTAACGGCTGAGCGCGTCGCCGCGCTCGACGACGAGCCTCGTCGCCACCTCGTCCCACGACCGGGCCACCCGTGCTCCTCCCGACGGCGGCGATTCCGCCGTCATCCTCTCAGACGAGCGGGGCGGTCGTTTCGTTGGGGCCGGACGCCGCGACACTCGACGACGCGTGCGTGGGAACCGCGATGGGTGCTGCGCGGCCCGGAAACGGATCGAGCCGGATCCTCAGCGAACTGATCGGATCCGACTCATCACAACGTGCCCCCGGAGGTGTCTGGGTTCAGGACATGTGTCACAGGTGATGGGTCGCTGGTGAGTCGGGACATGGGTCACAGTCGCGGGTATGTCTCGTGCACGTGTGGCGGTGTTGAA